>DATEDZ010000118.1:0-15795 GCA_035281385.1 Polyangiaceae bacterium | reverse complement strand
AAGGCGAGCACCCAAATATCGTAAAGAGCGTGGGTCCATACCACCGGCGCAAAGCCACGAAACACGTAGATGAGCGTGAACACCACACCGCACACCCAGCGGAACACGAACGAGCGCAGCTCGAACGGCTCGCCGAATTGGCCAAAGTAGTGCCAGCTGCTGAACACCGCCGCCGACAGCAGACCCCAGCCGATCGTGACCATCACGCGCTGGCCGGGTAGCGCTTCCGGCATCATGGCCAGGACCAGCTTTCGCCCGAAGCCGTACAATCCGACTCGAAACGCGATCTCCTCGTAGAGGCCAGCCCCGAGCGACAGGACCACGGCCGTGAAGAAGCCTAGCTCCGGCGCACTTCCCACACCGGCATCCAGGTGCACCTTGCCAACTACGTAGCTTGCCACCAGCCGCATCGCGACCGCGTACAGAATCCCTTCGGCTGCCACGAGCGCGAAGCGCTGCCAGCGCAGTGTGTGGCCCCGGCCCAAAACCAGCAAAACTCCCGCGAAAACCGCCCCAATCGTGAGCGTGAGCCCCGAGTAGGCGACCAGGCTCGAATTGGCCAGGGCCTTGAGCTCGCGAGTCACCACGTCTGCTGCGTTCTGCACGTCCATCCACACCACACCCAGGTGGTAGACGACGAAGACTGGCAGCGTGAGCGCCAGGTCCGTGAGCGGCCCACTGCCCTCACGCAAGTACTTTTCGGTCTCGGGCTGGGACACGGCGCGACTCACACTAGCCTCTGAAAACGCACTGCCTCCCACACATAGACATAAGTTGCGAAAAGTCACAGAAACGTGGAATCATTGACCGCGGTCGCAGCTCGCATTCGGGGCGAGCTCGCTCACGCCCGCCCGGGCGTAGGCGCTTTCGGTCATGGGCTCACAACCGACAGAACCCTCGGATTTCCGTAACTTGCCTTCGCCGTTCACGAGGGTGATTGCGACGCGCTATTACGACGGGCCGATGGAAGGCTTTCTGGCGCATAGCGAGTGGCTGCAGGCCTGCGTGTTCCAGCTGGTGGACTGGGACCGCGAGACCGACGTGCGCACGTACGACATAGCGCGAGTCGAGGATCTTTCGTTCGATGACGTGGTGGGCATCCTGTTCGAGGAGCGCCGACCGACCTGGCCGGTTTGGGTGTTGCCTTCGAGCGTGCTCATGCGCGGCGAGCAACTCGTCGATCAATGCTTCACGCGCGCCCGGCCGGTCGCCACCGTGACGACGCGCGACCTGTTCGGAGAGATTTTGTTTTGGGATCCGGCTGACGATGCTCCGCTGTCCAGCGGGCTCGTGCTGCCGTCGCGCCGAGGCGACACCGGCTGACCGCTTCGGCTATCCTCCGCCGCGATGACGGCGGCTGACCGCGAGCGACACCGAAAATTGGTCGAAGAGGTCCGTGCTCACGACCACCGCTACTACGTGCTGGATGATCCGCAGATTTCGGATCGGCAGTACGACGCGCTGTACGCGGAGCTGCGCGAGCTGGAGAAGAAGCACCCCGAGCTGGTGACGCCCGATTCGCCGACCCAGCGCGTGGGCGGCACGCTGCGCGGCGATTTGCGCACCGTCCCGCACGTCGTACCGATGATGTCGCTCGACAACACCTACGGCAAGGACGAGCTCAGCGAATTCATGCGGCGCGTGCGCCAGGGCCTGCCGGCTGCGGTCGAGCCCAGTTTCTGCGTGGAGCCGAAGCTCGACGGCGGCAGCATCGAGATCCTGTATCGCGGCGGCAAGCTCAACTCGGGATCGACCCGCGGCGATGGCCAGCGCGGTGAGGAGATCACCGAAAACCTGCGCACGATTCGCTCGCTGCCCCTGACCATCTCCCACACCGGCAATCTCACGCTGCGCGGGGAGGTGCTGATCTATCGCCGGGATCTGGCACGCATCAATCAGGCGCGCGTGGCGGCCGGTGAGGCGCCGTTCGCGAATCCCCGCAACGCCGCTTCGGGCAGCTTGCGCATGCTGGATCCGCGTGTGGTCGCGGACCGGCCGCTGCGCGTCCTGGCCTGGCAGGTGGTCGAAGGACCGGAGCTTTCGAGCACGCACTCGGGCTCGCTCGACGAGCTGGCCAAGCTGGGTCTGCCCACGCACCGGCTGCACTGCGTGTGTCATTCCTTCGAGGAGGTGTGGGCGGCCATCCAGGCGATCGACGCTGCTCGCAAGGACTATCCCTACGAGACCGATGGCGCGGTCGTGAAGGTCGATGCCTTCTCGCAACAAGCCATTTTGGGCGCTACCGCCAAGTTTCCCCGTTGGGCCATCGCCTACAAATTCAGCGCCGAACAGGCCTCGACCACGGTGCTGAGCATCGCCGTCCAGGTCGGTCGCACTGGCACGCTCACGCCGGTCGCCAACCTGGAGCCGGTGCAGGTTTCGGGCACCGTGGTGAGCCGCGCTTCGCTGCACAACGCCGACATCATCGAGGAGCTCGGCATCCGGGTCGGTGACAAGGTGATCATCGAGAAGGCCGGGGAGATCATCCCCCAAGTCATCTCGGTCGATGTCGCCGCGCGCGTGTCGGAGGCGCCGCCATTCGTGATGCCGGAAAAATGCCCGTGCTGTGGCACGCCCGTACAGAAGGAAGACGGCATGGTTGCGGTGTTTTGCCCCAACCCTCGTTGCCCGGATCGGATGAAGGGTGCCCTTCACCACTATTCGCGGCGCTATGCCATGGATGTCGACAAGCTGGGGGAGGTCCTGATCGCGCAGCTGGTCGACGGCAAGCTAGTTGGTGACGTCGCGGATCTGTACGATCTCACCGTGGAGCGCGTCGAGGCGCTCGAGCGTATGGCGAAGAAGAGCGCCGAAAACGTGGTCAGCTCGATTCAAGGTTCCAAGCAGCGCACGCTCGACCGGCTGATCACCGGCCTCGGCATCGATCACATTGGCCAAGTCGCAGCGCGACAGCTGGCTGAAACCGCGCGGACCCTACAAAACCTGCTGAGCTGGGACGAAGAGCAAGCACGCGCGCACCTTTCGGGAATCTCGGGCTTCGGTCCCAAGATGGTGGATAGCGTGGTGGCCTACCTGCAGGCGCCCGAGAGCCGCGGCACGCTCGAGAAGCTGCTGGCGCGCGGCGTCTCCCAAGAGCAGCCGGTGCACGCCGCGAGCACCGAGGGACCGCTGCTCGGTAAGACCTTTTGCGTGACCGGTGTGCTCTCGAAAAAGCGGGAGGACGTGCATCAGGACATTCGCAGCGCCGGCGGGGAAGTGCACGACAAGGTGAAGAAGGGCACCAGCTACCTGGTGGCCGGCGAAAAGGTCGGTAAGGCCAAGCTCGACGGCGCCAAGAAGTTCGGAGCCCAGGTGATCGACGAGCAGCAGCTGGCGGCGTTGATTCGCGGCGAGACGGTCGAGCCGAGCTAGGGCATGCAGCCGCTGCCGAGCTTCTGGGCCCATCCGATGGTCCGCGTGGCGCTGGCCATCACCGGACTGGGGCTGCTCGCGTTCACCGTGATGCGCTTCGCGCTCGGACAACGCCAGCCGCCCGATCGCTGCCCCGCCGGCATGATCGCGGCGGGCGCCCGCTGCTGCGGCGCTGGTCAGACGCTCGAGAATGGCCGCTGCTCGGGGCCGGCTAGTAGTTGTGCGGTCTCGCAGGATCTGAACGCGGAGGGGCAGTGCGTGGCGCGTTTCGGCGTCGTGAGCCTGCCGGGTGGTGAGCTATTCATCGGCGCCGCCGACTGGGAGGGCCAGACCGGCGGCGAGCGCTTTCCGCGGACTCGAATCGAGCCCTTCCGGATCGACGTCAATGAAGTGACCTTCGAGCGCTATCGAACCTGCGCGAGCTGTGTGCCGCTCAGCGGCGAGAGCGGCGCACCGGTAGTCGGAATCCAAGCTGAGGTGGCGGAGGCGTTCTGTCAAAGCCAGCGCGGCCGCCTGCCGAGTGCCGCCGAGTGGGTCTGGGCCGCTGCTGGTGCCGCAGCTCGCCGCTACGCGTGGGGACAGAGCGGTCTGGTTTGTCGACGCGCGGCGTTCGGGCTGATTTTAGGGCCGTGCGCCCAGCAAGGCCAGGCCGAGCTTGCCGGCTCGCGTCCCGACGGCGCTTCGCCGGAGGGGCTACTCGACCTCGCCGGCAACGTCGCAGAGTGGACGCGCGAGCCCGGCGAGGCTCGCTTCGCCGCGCGTGGTGGATCATTCAGGTCGACTGCGGCCGCGGAGCTGAAGACGTGGGCGGTCGAAGCCAGCGGCCAGGCGAGCTCACCCAGCATCGGTTTCCGTTGTGCGTATCGGCGCTGAGCCGGAAATCCCGCCGCCGGGCCGCCTGCTGCGCTATGCAGCTGGGGATGACGGCGGCGGTCCTGTGCATCGGTACGGAGCTCACGCGCGGCGAGCTGACCAACACCAACGCGAGTTGGCTCGCTGAGTCGCTGACCGCGCTGGGGCTCGAGGTCACGGCGCTCGATTGTGTCGACGACGATCGCGTACGCATCGAGGCTTGCTTGCGCCGCCTGGCCGCCGAGCACCAAGTGCTGATCTGCACGGGTGGGCTCGGTCCCACCACCGATGACATCACGACGGAGTGCGCGGCCCGTGTGGCTGAGGTCGCGCTCGAGCGAGACCAGGCGACGCTCGACGGCATCGAGCAGCGTCTCTTGCGCTTCGGACGCAAGATGGCCGCGTCCAACGCCAAACAAGCGGATTTTCCGGCGGGGGCGCGCGTCCTCCCCAATCCGAACGGAACCGCCCCCGGTTTCCGAGTGGAGCTGCTGGGCACGCCCGCCTACTTCATGCCGGGCGTCCCGAGCGAGATGAAGGCCATGTTCGAGACCAGCCTGGCGCCCGAGCTGAAGGCGCTGGTCACCGAGCCGCGTCATCAGATCGTGCTGCGCAGTTTTGGTTTGCCCGAGTCGGAGGTGAACGATCGCCTGGCCGGCATCGAGGCGAGCTTTGAAGTGGTGATCGGCTACCGCGCCACGCTGCCGGAGATCGAGGTCAAGGTGCTGGCCAGGGCGGCCTCGCCCGAAGTAGCGGCTCGGGCGGCGCGAAAGGCCGCCGATGAAGCGCGCAGCCGTCTCGGCGATCACGTGTACGCCGAAGGCTTCGGCAGCCTGCCCGAAAGCGTCGGCGCATTGCTTGCTGAACGAGGCCTGACCCTGGCCGTCGCCGAATCGTGCACGGGCGGGCTGGCCGCGGAGCTTTTGACGCGCGCGGCTGGCTCGAGCCGCTACTTTCTGGGTGGGGCCGTGGTCTATGCCAACCCGGCCAAGACCGAGCTGCTCGGAGTCGCGCCGGAGCTCATCGCCCAGCACGGCGCCGTGAGCACGGAAGTGGCGCGCGCCATGGCAGAAGGCGTGCGCGCGCGGCTCGGAGCCGACATCGGGCTGGCTTTCACCGGCATCGCAGGCCCCGACGGCGGTACGGCTCAAAAACCGGTCGGTTTGGTGCACTGGGCCGCCTCGAGCAAGGCGGGCACTGAAGCGCGCGACCGCGTCTTCATCGGCGATCGCCAGGCGATCCGCCGCCGCGCGGTGTTCGCCGGTCTGGACCTGGTGCGGCGCAACCTGCCGGCTCTACGAAATGTGTAAAACGTTGGTCGACACGTCGGTTCGGTGCTCGCTACCTTGCTACGCTGCTTGGCCATCGCGCCAGACGCTCAGACCATAGCGCTCGCCAGCATGAAGCCCAAGATCTTCGAAACCGACTACCTGGTCATCGGAAGTGGGGCGACGGGCCTCGCGTTCACCGATGCCTTGATCGAGCACTGTAACGCGCGCGTCATCGTGGTGGACCGCCGCCACGCGCCCGGCGGCCACTGGAACGACGTGTACCCGTTCGTGCGGCTGCACCATCCGTCCGCCTACTACGGTGTGAATTCGTTGTCGCTCGGTGGCGACAGCATCGATCAGCACGGGCTGAATCGGGGCCTGTACGAGCGCGCGACCGGTCCGGAGGTTTGCGCCTACTACAGCCGCGTCATGCACGAACGCCTGCTCGGCAGCGGACGCGTTCAGTACTTTCCGATGTGCGACTACCAGGGTGGTGAGCGCTTCGTGTCGCGCATTTCCGGCGACCGCTACGAGGTGAAAGTACGCAAGGCGCGGGTGGACGCCGGCTACCTCGAGCCCGCGATTCCGGCGACCACCAAGCCGCCGTTCGAGGTTGTGCCGGACGCGCGCTGTGTGCCGCCGAACGAGCTGCCAGGCCTCGTGGAGCGAGCGGACGGTTACGTGATCATCGGCGCGGGCAAGACCGCCATCGACGCTTGCTTGTGGTTGCTCGAGCTCGGCGTGCCGGCCAGCGACATCCGCTGGATCAAACCGCGCGAATGTTGGCTGCAAAATCGCGCTTTTGCGCAGGGCGGTGAGCTGGTCGGCTGGATGCTCGAGGGCATCTCACTACAGGTCGAAGCCGCCGCTCTGGCCAGCTCCGTCGAGGACTTGTTCGCCCGACTCAGCGACAGCGCGCAGCTACTGCGTGCCGACACGAGCGTGACGCCCACCATGTTCAAGGCCGCCACGGCGAGCAGCGCGGAGCTCGACGAGCTCCGGCGCATCGAAAATGTGGTCAGGCTCGGCCGCGTGCGGCGCATCGAGCGCGACGCGATCGTGCTCGAGGGGGGCAGCATCCCCACCAACGGTCGCCAGCTGCACGTGCATTGCGCCGCGGCGGGACTGAACCCGGCGCCCACTATGCCCATCTTCGGTGAAGGCGTGATCACGCCGCAGCCGATTCGCACGGGCCTCATTCCCTTCAACGCGGCACTGGTCGGTTTCGTCGAGGCCAGCGCTCGAGATCTCGTCGAGAAGAACCGGCTGTGCCCGCCGAATCGCTTGCCGGATGTGCCGCTCGATTGGCTGCGCGGCACGCTGATCGGCAGGACCGCCGACTACTTGTGGTCCAAAGAGCCGGACATCAGCGCCTGGCTCGACCGCTCGCGCCTGAACCCCTCGCGCGGTCTCGACCAGCACAGCCAGGATCCTGGAGTACAGCGCGCCTCGCAGCGTTTCCTGAAACACGTCCGCCCCGCGCTCGAAAACCTGAAACGCCTGCTCGCGGCCGCCTAGCCCCGGCCTCGCACCCCTGCACGACGTCCTGTCGGCCAGAGGCTGCGAACGAAGGCGCTTGGTTGCGCTCAACGTTACGCGGTGAGGCCCTGGAAAATGCCGCCAAGCACGGCGCCGGTCAATTGCTGGCGCGAGAGTTGAGCCAGACCAGGCTTGTGCAGTTGCTCCTCGAGCAGCAGCGAAGAAAGGCCGTGCACGGCGCACCAGGCGACGAGCCCCAGCTCAGCCGGCGGCGCTTGGCGCAGTGTTCCGACTTCTTGGCAGGCACGCACGGCGTCGATCAACGTGGCGAACATGGCGTTGCTGGCCGCGTTCAGCTCGGGTGACGCGTCGCGATCGGCAGTCTCGGCGCTGAATATCAGCCGGTACAGCTCCGGGCGCGAGCACGCGTGATCCACGTACGCCTCGCCGATGCGCCCCAGGCGCTCGGTGGGGTCGATGACGCCAGCAGCAGCAGCGCTCAGCACACGACCCATACTCTCGAACGCCCTGGCGGCAACCGCCAAGAGCAGCGACTCGCGCGTCGGAAAGTGGTGGTAAGCCGCCGTGTGCGTGACACCCACGCGCCGGGCCACGTCGCGCAGCGATAGCACTGGGTGCCCTTCGCGCTCGACGCTGCGCGTGCCCTCGAGCAGCAGGGCCTCGCGCAGGTCGCCGTGGTGATAGCGGCGCTTCTTTGCAGGCCGTGCCTTCTTCGACGCCATCTCGCCAATCTTTCCAGTGGAAACAAAGGGTTGCCAGCGATTTTCACTCACCATCTTGACACTGGAAAGATTCGCTCCTATCTTTCCGTTGGAAGGATTAGAGAGTGCCCATGAAAATAGCTGGCGCTACCGCGAGGTACTGGAGGAACGCCTGCGCACGTTGCCAGCACGCACGCAGGCGTTCAAAAACCCCGGCGCTGAGCCGTACCCCGAAATGATGGTCGAATCGGCCTACGCCTGCACGGCGTGCCACGCGCGCTAGCCAACTTGGTGGAGGAGGAGACAGCGATGGGTGAGGATCCCGACCAGGCGTGTGACCTGGGACGTTTGTACAGCCTGTATGGCCAAACCATCTTGGTGTATTGCATGCGCCTGCTTGGTGACTGCGCCTCGGCGGAGGACGCGACGCAAGAGGTATTCTTGCGTGTACGCCGCCACGCCGGGCTAAAGCCGGCGGTAGACCAGATGCGGCCCTGGTTGCTTCGTATCGCCACTAACCACTGCCTGAACGAGCTGCGCAAACGCCGCACGCGAGCCAGCACTCCGCCACAGCTTGCGCCGCTGACGGTCAGTAACCTGGAAGATACTCTGGCGGCCCGCGACTTTCTCAAGAGGTTGCCATCGCGCGATCGTGATATCGCCTGGTTAACCTACGTGGACGGCATGCTGCAGCAGGAGGTGGCGGACACGCTCGGTGTCTCGCGACGCACCGTCGTCAATTACCTGAGTCGAGTGCGCTCGCGCCCGCCAACGTAAATCTCTCCGCTCGCTCGTCGACTACGTTGCCAGTACCGCATAACCCTTCCTCCCCCTGAGCCCGCTGGCGGGCGATTTGGGGGAGGCCGCCCGCCCGCAGCGCGCAGCGCGAGGACGGACGGGGTGGGGGCATCCAACCAAGATCAGCTCGTGATTTCTGCCCAAGTCGAGACTAGTGTCGCACCGCAAACATGACGCCTGGCCGAACCGTACCCCAGACGCTTTGGCTCTGTTGTTTTCGTTGCCTTGCGCTGGTGCTGTTGGCGCTCACCGTGAGTCGTCCGCTGTGCGCTCAAGCAGCACCGCCGACCGCTGCGGGCGCGCCCCCCGGGGCTGCAACCGCTACACCGCTCTCGGAGGAGCAGCGCCGCACCGAGGCTAAAGAACGCTTTCTGCGCGGGCTCGAGCTGGCCAATCAGGAGAGCTGGGACGCCGCGCTGGTCGAGTTCATGGCATCGCGCGAGCTTTTCCCGACGCGCGCGGCGCTCAGCAATATTCCGCTGAGTCTGCGCCACCTCAACCGCTACGCAGAAGCCACGGAAGCGTATCGAGAGCTCATCCAGACGTTTGGGAGCAACATGACTCCCGAGGAGCGCAAGAAGGTCGATGAAGCGCTCGCCGAGCTGCGCAGTTTGACCGGCGAGATCGACGTGGAGAGCGACCCGTCCGGCGCCACCGTCGTGATCGACGGCCAGCAGCGCGGCACCACGCCATTGCCCGCACCGCTGCTCGTCAACGCTGGCACGCACTCGGTACGCGTTTCAAAGGAGGGCCACGAGTCGTTCGACGCGCAGGTTCCGGTCGCAGGCAAGCAGCGCAAGATGGTCCAGGCCAAGCTGCGCCGCCTCGCTCGCAGCGGAACATTGGTGGTGCGTGAATCCGGCAACCAGCAGCTCGAGGTGCTGGTCGACGGCGCCGTGGTCGGCAAGACCCCATGGCAAGGTACGCTGGCGGTCGGGGTGCACGGCGTGGCGCTGCGGGGTGAAGGTGACCTCGGCACGCCGCCCAGCGCGGCAACGGTGGTGGAAAACGAGATCACCACCATCACGCTCGCGGCAAAGAAGCTCGACGCCCGGGTACGAGTCGAGCCGGTGCCCTCGAACGCACGCGTCGATGTCGATGGAGTCGGGGTCGGCTCCGGTATCTGGGAAGGGCAGCTCGAGAGTGGTTCCCACCGCATCGAGGTCTACGCGCCGGGCCACGTGCCGTACCGCAAGGAGATCGCGGTGAGCAGCGGACGGCGTGAGATCGTCCGCGTCGCGCTCGAGCGAGATCTCTCCAATCCGATGTGGGCCGTTGGCTATCGGCCGCACCTCTTCGTGGAGCTGGTAGGCGGCGCAGCGTTCAGCAGCGGCTTCGGGATGGGCGCAGACTCGGCGTGTGACAGACAAGTAACCCTACCCACCGGCAGCGTCGCCGGCTGCAGCGATGAGTCCGCGCCGGCGGGCTTCTTGGTGGGCGGCCGCGGGGGCTACCAGCTCACGAGCGGGCTCAGCTTCGAGGTGTTTCTCGGCTACCTCAACATGTCCGAGAGCATGACACGCGCCATCGTGGCGGAAGGCGAGACGCGCGGTAACGAGCGGCTCTCGTTTTCCAGCTCCTCAGCGGAGGATTCGACCAGCGTCTCGGCCCCCCTCGGCGCGCTCTCGGCCAGTTACCAGTTCTTCGAGAAGACTCCGCTGCTGTTTCGACTTTCGGGCGGAGTGATGCGAGCCCGCATCAAGCATGCCTTGAAGGGCTCCTTCTCGGGCGACGTGCCTTACAGGGTCGCGGGCGCCGACATGACGCAGAACATTTCGCAGTCGGTGGAGGTAGTCGAGCCCGCAACGAACGTCTGGGTGCCGCTCGTGGGTCCCGAAGTCCGGTTCGGCTACCGCATCAGCAAGCGTTTCGCAGTGGATCTCGGCGTTGCCGGCTTCATCTTCCTCGGACCCGGGGAAGCTCGTAGCGGCGGCAACATCGGCTCCTCCAAACGCCGCCCCACCATCCTGAGCGAGGTCCAAAGCCCCGAGGGTGTCACCGTAAAACCCGGTGTCATGCGCTTCGACGCCGAAAGCTCCGTCTCCACCTTCTTCGGCATCGTACCGACGCTCGGCGTGCGGCTGGATTTCTAGATCGCCACAGAAAACACCGCTAACTACATCTATAGACGACATTAACTGTATTAATCTATCATATACATTATTTAATGGGCCGCTCTGCCTCCACCGTCGAGCATTAATCTATCGTAGATAAGGCACTTACGGAGTATAAGACCATCTTTACGTTGTCTAAAGGCAGACCTCTCCCCGTGCTTCGAGCCCTTCAGACGCTCGGTTCCAACCTCGCGCTCGCCAGGCGCCGCAGGCGCATCAGCACGCAATCGATGGCCGAGCGACTCCAGATCTCCACGATGACACTGCATCGGCTCGAACGCGGTGATCCCGCGGTGGCGGTGGGCACCTTGGCGACCGCGCTGCACGTGCTGGGCGAGCTCGAGCGCTTGAGCGCCATCCTGGATACGTCCACGGACGAGCTCGGGCTACAGCTGATGAACGAAGCCGTGCCACGGCGCATCCGCAAGAAGACGAGCGCGCCTTCAGGGTCATAGCGCGATGCGAGAGACGCGCGAGACGGTGGAAGTCTGCCTCGGCGAGGCCGCAGTCTCGGTGGGACTCTTGAGTTACGCACGTCAAGGCACACGCGAGCATTCATCCTTCCTCTACTCACGCTCTTGCCGACGCGTTCGGTCCCGCTTTCGAGCACGATGGGATCCACGAGGCCCGGCGAATCCTCGCTGGCTCTCGATAGTAGGCTGCGGCGGTCGCGGCTACTTGCCGCCGAACTCGTCGACGTTTCGATTCAGGCCGGTGTCTTGCTTCGGAGCAGGCTTGGGCTCGGCGGGCTTGACCGGCTGCGTCGTGGGGCCCGCGCTGCTCGGGCGACCGCCGCCAGAAGGGCGCACGGGCCTTACCATCTGCTTGACCGCGAGATCGATTTTTGATGGAAAAACGCCTGCTTCCGCGATCGCGACGACGAACTCTTCGGTCTTGCCCCTGTGGCTCAGGACGATCTTGGGGGTGGCACCGACGACGCCTTCGACATCCACCTTGCCGGCCGTGGCCATGGCCGCGGCCCCGTCGATCGTGACCTCCGCATCGGGCGGGCTGTAACTCAAGCTGAAGCGCTTGAGAACGGGAGCCCGTGCGGGAGCGACGCTAGACGGCGGCGGCGGTGGCGGTGGCGGCTCGGGCTTGACGGTGGGCTCGGGCGGCGGAGCCTGCTTGAGCGCGCGATAGCCGACCGCACCACCACCGGCAAACACCGCTAGCCCGAGCGCCACGGCCAGAACTGCTCCGCTGCGCCTCTTGCTCGGCGGCGTCGCGATCGTCGCTGCATTCGCGGTCAAGCCCGAGCGCGTCGTCGCGCGGAGCATGCCGTCGTCGCTCATCGCCAGCCGGGGCGCTACGAACGCGCGATGCTCGGGAGGCACATGCTGCAGCATGTCGGGCGTGATGCGCGAACCATCGGGCACGATCTGCGCGAGCGCGTCACGCAACTCCGCCGCGTTGCGGAAGCGCTTGCTGGTGTCGCGCGACATCGCCCGGTGCGTGATCTCGGCAAGCTCCGGTGGGACCCAGGGCGCGCGGTCCTGAAGCAGAGGTAGGTTTTCGTGAATGATGGCCGCCATCAAGGTGCCGAGCGAGGCCGCGTTCGTCCACGGAACCTGGCCCGAAAGCAGCTCGAACATCACGATACCCAGCGACCAGACGTCGCTGCTGGCATCGATGCTGCTCGCGCCCGCGACCTGCTCCGGCGACATGTAGAGCGGTGTGCCAAGCATGCTGCCGGTTCGGGTCAGGCCATGCGAGGTCTCCTGGATGTTCTCCATCTTGACCTTGGCGATCCCGAAATCGAGCAGCTTGACGATCATGTCGCCCGTTTCCCTGCCGCTCAGGTACAGGTTGGCCGGCTTGATGTCGCGATGTACGACTCCTGCTTCGTGCGCCTTGGCCAGCCCCATCGTGGCCTGCAGCATGATCTTGGCAACTGCCAGAGGATGCACGGTGCCCAGGTGCTTCAGCAGCCTCTCGAGATCCTGCCCCTGCAGCATCTCCATCACCATGTACGGCCAACCGAGCTCCGTGTCGTAGCCCGAGTCGAACACCTGCACGATGTGATCGCTCTCGATGATCGAGCTAGCCTTCGCCTCGCGAAAGAAGCGTTTGACGAGCTCCGTGTTGCCACCGAACGCGGGTGACAGCAGCAGCTTCACCGCGCAGCGCTTGAGCGTGGCGGTGTTCCGCCCCTCGTACACCGCCCCCATGCCACCCTGACCCAGCAAGCGTACCAACTGGTACTTGCCGGCGATGATCGTCCCTTCGATGGAGTCGCTCGCTTCGGTCGACATAGCCCAAGCCACCCATACCGTTACACGGGCCGGCTGAAAATGCCGTAGTCAATGCGTGCAGTAGCCACGCCGCCGCTCCGGCAGATCCACGGATATTCGGCGGCGAGCCAGAACGGGCCGACCGACTCTTGCTTCGACGGCGCAGAGCACTCAGTGCGAGTAGCGCGCACCAACTCACACCTCCGAGCGAACCTGGCGCGCTGCCGCCGCCGGCGACTCGGCAACCGCAGCCCCGTCGTCGGCCGAGCCCGAAGCCTTCTCGCACTTGTCCGTGTCCGAGTCGTAGAGCCGCTAGGTGAGCATGAAGCGCAGCGGCTGGACGTCGCTGATGGCGGGCGAGCCAATCTGCTCGAGCACCGAGGCGGGTGTACCGGTCGCTTCGGCGACCGTGCGCCACGAGTAGCCGCCCTTGAGGCGCTTGTCGTGCTCCGCCTCGGGGTGCAGCGGTTGCGGCAACCCGGTGGTCGGGTCGGGCGTGGAGAAGTTGTAGGCGTGCCCGTCGCCATCCGGGCCGGCAATGCCGACATTGCCGAAGTAGCCGCCCTTCACCTTGCCGCCGGCGAGGATGAAGGTGTTCTTGCCCTCGTTGCCCGCAGAGCCGGCGGCCGGCGAGCGGCTGCCGTCGGCGGTGTAGATGGCGATGATGGTCTGGTCCCAGATACCCGCCATCTTCAGACTGTCGATGAGGCGCGTCAGGGGTAACGCGAGCTGCGCCGTGTGCACGGTCATCTGCTTGCGCGGGCGCTTGTCGTGGATGTCCACGAACTCACACTCGATCGCCACCGTGCGCGTGAAGCCGCTCGAGACCAGCTTGAAAGCAAACGCGTACGACTCCCAGATCTGGAACTTGATGGCGTTGAAGTCCTGCGAATCCTGGCCTTCGACCTGCGCCTCGGCGCTGCCTGGCTCGGGCACGCCCGTCTTCCAGTACGCGACCTCCTGCTCGGTGAGCGGTAGGCTGATCTGCCGCACGATGTCCGAATACAGCAGCTCCTTGGCCTCCACGATGGTCTTCTTCTGGCCGGACAGGGCGGCCGAAGCGTAGTGCCGGCGCTGCATGAAGCGCGTGTCGAGCCGGTCGAGTAGGCCGCTGAACAGCTCGACGTCGTCGCGCGTCGGCAAGTGCCGGATCGGCGCCGCGGTGGTATCGGGGAAGGCCGCGAACAGCGACTCCTTGTCCTTGAAGCGATCCAGCTCGGCACCGTCGAGCGTGCCGCCGTAATGATAGACGGTGTGGATCGGGCGGCTGATGCCCTTGAGGCAGACACCGTTACGCAGGCCCACGCTGCCGGTGAAGTTCTTCTGGACGTAGTTGTGGAGCGACGCGGGGGTCGGCACCTTGCCGTAGTACTTCTCACAACCCTGCGGGAAGTTCGAGATCGGGTCCTTGGTGTAGACCGGAAGCCTCCCCCCCTCTTCGTTGTAGTTGCAATCGGGGATGCGGTTGCGGTTGGCAGCCTGGTGGTAGTGGATGGCGCCGGGCGTCAGCTCACAGGTGTCGACCCAGGCGATGTTGTCCAGATGCGGCTCGAGCGGCTTCGAGCCCGGCGTGAGGTAGATGGGCGGCGAGCTCGGGTGCGCCACCGTGCGTTGGGTAAGCTCGTTCATCGGATAAAACATGGCCGCTTTGCGGCCCGACTCACCCACCATCAAATTGGAGTAAGTCGCCAGCCCGGGAGCCACGAACACTTCGCCTAGATCAACCTGGTCGCGGTAGTTGATCTCGATGAAGTAGGTGGGCGCCACTTGCTCGGCCGTCTGGGCCTTCGCCTCACCCAGCATGTCGCTACAGGCGTAGCGAAAGGCTGCGGGGATGCCCGGTAGCGCCAGCGCCGCTCCCATCAACTTCAGAAAGCGGCGGCGCTGCTCAGGAGAGTAACGCTCGAACTGGTGCGGCTTCTTCATGGGGCGACTCCGGTCAGGCTGTCGACGACCGAGGTGACGACGGTCGGGTGGGTCAAAAGGTGCATGACGATTTCTGGCAGGGTGAGCTCGGGTTGAACGGCTTTGGCAGCGGTCACGACCTGATCGAAAATCGCTGCGTCGTACTCGATGGATCCGCTCTGCACGCCCAGGGCAAAATCGAGGAAGCGACGGGCGGCGCAGGGCGCGAACGTGGCCTGGTTCGCCACCACCTTGGCGGCAGCTTTGAGATTCTCCACATCCTGCCCGAACATGTTCGAATGCTCCGACGCGGCTTCCGTCGCGTTCTGTAGATGCGAAGCCATCAAGCCGCCCAGCGAACGGCCCAGCTCGCCGTCCGGATCTTGCAGGCCAGTAGCCTCGGCCTTGTAAAGCCCCGCGGAGTTGAACTTGACGTACAACTGGGCGTGCAGGCTGAACTGACCATGGCAACTATAGCAGCCCAGCCCATTGCCGAAACCTGACTTGGCCCGGTCATCCGTCTGTTCCTCCGGAGTATTGGCCTGGAACATCGGAATCAGGCGCTCTTTGATGATCTTGGGCTGCAGTGTCTCTTCCTGCGGATAGACCTGGCAGGCGAAGTTCTTCATCAGCGCGCTCGAGCGCGTCAGGTTGAAGCGGCTGGAACGCGAGATCAGGTAAGCACGCGTGGTGAGCACACCCGCGGTGTAGGGAGCGCCGGTGTCACAAGCGATGGGCTGCAGCGCGGCGTCGTAGCAGCTCTCCGAGGTGAGGATCTCCGACCAGGGTCGGTTGCTGGTGACCACGTATTCGACCAGGTTGCCGGGTAGGTCGAAGTCGACCCCATTCAGCGTGCCGCTCACCTGCAGGCCCAGCTCGACGAAACGCCGCGCTGATTTGACGAAGCCTGGCTCCTTGAGCCAGCCCGATACCACGCTGCCGATGGCGGCTCCGCCCTTCTCGGTGACGAGCGCCCGCTCGTCGGCGTTGAGCACGCGCCCCACTACCGGAGGCGCCATCTTGCCCAGGTAGGTTTCGGCCTGAAGCG
>DATEDZ010000117.1:0-14910 GCA_035281385.1 Polyangiaceae bacterium | reverse complement strand
TAGATCACCGTCGATCTCACACCGGCGTGGCTTCTCAATCCTGGGCCGGGAAGAGCCTGGGGAAGAGCGTCTCGGCGCTGCTCGTCGTAAAGCGCAGTGACACGGGGCCCTTCGGCGTCTTCGAGGCGACGAGCCCCAGTTCGGTTAAGCGACTCAAGACTTCCCGCGCTGTGCGCTCGGGCGCGCCAGTGACTAGGCTGGCCTCGCCGCGCGGCATCTCACCCCGAAGCAGGATCGCTTGGGTCAGCTTCAGGGCGTGGTTCGACAGGCCGAGATCGCGAGTGACGTAGGTCCCGAGGCGTGTCGCCAGTGCATCCAGCTCGAAGAGCTGCGACATGAAACGAAGCTGGTCGAGCGCTACCTCGCAAAACCAGGTGACGAATTCTTCCAGCGCCGCGAGCGAAAGATTGCCGCGACCGTCCAGGTCGCTTCGACGCGGTTCGTCCGCGGCGTCCATCATGCGCTTGTACTCGCCGCGATCAGCCAAGCCCCGTGCTAGCCCGCGTGAAATCGACCACAAGCCATGCGCTCCAATTCCGGCTCGCAGGGCCATCGCGTGCGCCATCAAGCGGCTGACACGCCCGTTGCCGTCCGGAAAAGGATGAATGTAGTTGAGGCGATGATGAGCGACTGCGATCGCCACCAGTCGAGCAGCCGCACCGCGCCCGTCGAGGCGGAAGCGCTGTTCGAAGTATTCCATGAACGCGGGGACGACATGGCTGGATGGCGGCACGTGCCTTCCCACGACGTTGTCGTGTTTCGGCTCGCTCCGAAAGGCGCCGGGCTGCATCATGAGCTCGCCCTTGCTAGTCTTGATTCGCAGCAGTGCTTCTGGCGCGTCAGCATAGAACTGCTCGTGAAGCCAGCGCACGAATGATCGCCGGGCAGGCTCATCGAGCTCGCCGCTGGCATGCTGGTGGTCGATTTCGGTCTGAACCCGGATATGGGCGCGCGCCTCGAGCTGCAGGTTGCGCCGTTCCGGTTCTGGCGCCAGGTCGTTGCTCAACGCGCGCTCGATGTCTCGAGGTCGCGTGTCGTGTCCCTCGATGAGGTTGCTGTAGTAGCAGTTCATCACTCGCACGAGGCTCGCCAGACTGGCCGCGCTCCGCGGGTGCAACCTAGAGCCCAGCGCGGTTGCTGCCGCCGTGACTTCCGAGATCAGATCCGCCAAGCGCGGAGGATATCCAGGCAGCTCAGTGGGCTCGATTCGGGCCGGGGTTTCGATGAGGAGCGCCATGGCTGCCGATTCATGGCCAGGATCCTGCCGATCTGAGAAGCACGCAACCTAGCGTAATAATATATAAATATATCCTATAGATGAGGATTTAGCCGATCTGATCTGCCGATCTTTTCCGCTGAGTGGGGCTTACTTCAGCACGCTCTCGGTCAGGATCGCGATCGACTTCACGCCGCCGGCGCGGGTGAGGTCCATGGCTTCGATCGCGGCGGCGTAGGAGGCGTCGCTTTCCGCGTCGAAGTAGAGGACCTTTTGGTCTTTGGCGGCGAGCATGCGGGGTACGCGCTCTTTGACCTCGGCCTTCGAGAGCACGGTCGTGTTGATGCGGATCACGCCGGCCTTGTCGACCGTCATCACCAGCGGCTTGTTGTCGCTGGGTGGCGGCTCGTCCTTGCTGTCGTCCTTGGGAGGGAGGTTGAGCCAGAAGGTCTTGGTGACCATCGGCGTCACGATCATGAAGATGATCAGCACCACCAGCACCACATCCACCAGAGGCGTGATGTTGATGGTGGGCGTGTTGCCCTGTTTGTGCTTGCCGCCGCCGACCGTGCCGCCCATGGCTAGGCTCCGTCCCCTTGCTGCCCGGGCTTCTTCCGCTCGGTGACCTTGAGCAGCACCCCCTTGAAACCGATGCTCTGCAGGTCGAAGAAGGCGCTGCGCATCTTGCCCCACTTCATGCCGACGTCGCTCTTCAGCATCAGCGCCCGCTCCGGATCCTTGGCGTGAAGCGCCACGAGCTTGGGCTTGAGCTGATTCAGCTGGATGGTCTCTTTTTCGAGGACGGTGGTGCCGTCGGGGGCGATCGTGACCTCGATTGGATTGATGTACTTGGTCTTGGGATCGGGCGTGAGTACCTTGGGCAGCTCGATTTGTGCGCCTTCGTTCAGCGCGGGCGTGACGACCATGAAGATGATCAGCAGCACCAGCACCACGTCCACGAGAGGCGTGATGTTGATCTCGGGCGTGGCGCCCTTTTGCTTGCCTTTGCCGCCACCAATTGCGACGCCCACGGTGCTGCTCCTTCGCCTAGGTTTGCGGCCGACTAGGCCGCGTGCTTCTCGCGCTTGCCCGAGCTACGGCCCAGGTGATTTTCGAGCTCGTCGAGCAGCTCACCCGCCGAACGGCCCAGCGCAGTCTCGATCGAGTTGATGCGCGCGTTCAGGTAGTTGAAGGCGATCACCGCCGGAATCGCGACGAGCAGGCCGAAGGCCGTCTCGATCAGCGCTTCCGAGATGCCGCGCATCACTGGCCCGATGCCGGCGCTACCGGCGGCACCGATGCCCTGGAAAGCGCCGATGATGCCGACCACGGTGCCCAGCAGTCCCACGAACGGCGCCAGCGAGCCGACCGTCGCGATCACGTTCATGCCGCGGCGCAAGTCCTCACCGACCGCCTCCTTACGGCGCTCCGCCTCGTTGCGAGCCAGCTGCACCGGCGTCAGGCCGCCTTCGCCCAGATCTTCGAAAGCGTGGATGTAGCGGCGGATGATCGGACCGAATAGCTTGGCAAGCGCCGAGCTTTTGTGCTTGTCGGCCACGGCCACGATCTCCTCGACCTTCCATTCCTCGAGCAGCTTACCTGCCTGGAGCGCGAAGGCGCGCGACTCCTTGGCCGAGCGCTGGAAGGCCAGGATGCGCTCGACCGTCACGCCGATGAACGCCACCGCCATCAGGAACAACCCGAACGCGATGAACTTGCCGAGGAGCGGCATGTGGGCCCAAAGTTCGGCGAAATTGAAACTCATGTGGTCTCCAGACTCTCCAATTCGTTACGTTCTCAGCTTGAACGGGAACTTCATGTAGCGGACGACCATGACGGGCTTGCCGTCGGCGTCCAGCGCGGGCTTGAAGCGCATGGCCTTCACGGCCGCGACGCACACCGCGTGCAGCTCGGGCGGTCCCTTCATGGCGCGCACCTCGGTGACCTCGCCTTGCTCGCTGACCACGTAGCGGATCACGACCGTGCCCTCGAGGCCGGCAGCCTTGGCGTCCGCCGGGTATTCGGGTTTGACCAGCTTCACGATCGGCTCGGGCGGCGTCATGCCCTCCGAAACCGGGACCGGCTTCTTCACTTTCGGCAGCACCGGGGCCGGGGGCGGCGGCGGGGGTGCCGGCGCCTCGACCACCGCTCTCTGTGGTCCGCTCGTGCCATCTCCGCCGCCCTTCTCGTAGGGATCGCCCCCGCCGTCAGCGGGCTTGGCGTCCTTCTCCTGCAGCTTCTCGTCCGAGATGGTGGTCGGGGTCTCGAGCTTCTGGAGCTTGGGTCCCGGGTTGTGTTTGCGGGGCGTCAGCTCCGGGGGCGGGGGCGGGGGCTCTGGCTCCGGCGGCGGCTCTGGTTCCTTGGCGAGCTGGACCTCCACGATCTTCGCCTCCTCCTCCATCTCTTCGGCGGCCGCCTGAGAGGTGAGGACGAGGTACGTCATGCCTCCGGCGAGCCCGAAAGCTCCTACCGAGCCGCCGATGAGAAGGCGCCTGATCCTCAGGACGTCTCGGTTTTTCTGGCTCCAGTTCTCGAAGGCCACGATGTGGGCGGGAGCTTGCTGGGATTCCGTGACGGCTCCGTGGCGTGCCCGCAAATTGCCCGTGACCCACGTTACGAACTCGGCGATTTAGTCCCCAGCTCGTCATCAAAACGTCATAAACGACCGAAGATCGCGTCGAAGCGACCCACACCGCAAGGTGGCACGAGCTTGTCACCGCGTGGTCACAAGCGCTCATTAACGATTGCGCTCGTCCCCGCGTTCGTCATGTCTCGCATCCTGGTCATCGAAGACGAGCCCGACATCCGTCAGGTGCTCGACTACAACCTGCGCCTCGCCGGGCACGAGGTCTCGGCCGCCGCGCGCGGTTTGGACGGGCTGCGTCTGGTGCGTGAAGAGAGCCCGGAGCTGGTCATCTTGGACTTGATGCTGCCGGACATCCCCGGTACCGAGGTCTGCCGGACCATCAAGGACAATCCGCAGACCCGCTCGCTGCCGGTCGTGATGCTGACGGCGCGCGGCGAGGAGATCGATCGCGTCGTGGGCTTCGAGCTGGGCGCCGATGACTACATCACCAAGCCGTTCAGCGTGCGGGAGCTGGTGCTGCGAGTCAGGGCCGTATTGCGGCGCAAAGTGCCGGCTTCCAGCGATGCGCCGACCATCGAATTCGGCAATTTGCGCATCGATCGCGCGGCGCATCGGGTCTGGGTGGACGCCGCCGAGGTAGAGCTCACCGCGCTCGAGTTCAAGCTGCTGGTCACGCTTTACGACCGTCGCAATCGGGTGCAGTCGCGCGAATCGCTGCTCGACCACGTCTGGGGCATCGAGGCTCGCATCTCGACCCGCACCGTCGACGCGCATGTCAAGCGCCTGCGCGAAAAGATCGGTGCCGCCCGCGACTACATCGAAACGGTGCGAGGCGTCGGCTACCGCTTCGCCGATACGCCGCTGGTCGAAGCCAGCTAGCCTGGGCGCGAAGAGAACGAGCTAGCCGACGGCCAGCTGCAGCAAGGTGACGGCCGCCAGCGCAAACACCAAGCACGCGCCGAACAGCTTGAGCTGTGTGCGCTCCATCATCTCCAGCTCACCGAACACCTCGAACACGTTGGTTCGGGGGCGCCGCGCTCGGAGGCGGGCGATCGGGAAAGCGATGATCTTGCCCATGTGTCGAGTATGGGACGGCCAACCCAGCGTGACAAGTAAGTGACAAAGATGCGTTTTTGATGAAGTTACCAAGACTGATCGGCGATACCGCTGGGGATGAAGTCGCCTATACACCTACAGGGTCTGCAACCATGGACTTTTCCACAAGTTTTCCTCACCTCCACGGGGCCGACACGTGCGATCGATAGGCTGACTCCGAGAAGATCAAAAAAGGAGTAGCAGATGGACGCAGTGCTCTTCGCTTCGGCGATGGCAGTTGCGGTGTCGCTCCTGCTCACGGTCATGACCGACCTGTCGGTCGTGCGCGTGAGCCGTCGCAAGGACTGGAGCGGACCGACCCCCGGCATGTCGGTGCTCAAGCCCCTGAAGGGCGTCGATGACGGTTTGTACGAGAATCTGGCCTCGCTGGCGGCCCAGGATTACCCCGCCTTCGAGCTGGTGCTTGGCGCCGAGGATCCCGACGATCCGGCGCTGAAGATCGCACAGCAGCTGCGGCGTGAGTTTCCGGGCGTGCGCATCAAGATCGTTTCGGGTGTTTTCACGAGCGGGCTGAATCCGAAGGTCAACAATCTGATCTCGCTCGAATCTTACGCCCGTTACGACCACGTGCTCATCTCCGATTCCAACGTGCGGGTCGGCCCCGACTACTTACGAGCCATGGCCGCGGAGCTACGCGACTCACGGGTCGGTTTGGTTTCCAGCGTCGTTTCGGGCGCCGGTGAACGCAGCTTCGGTGCCCAGCTCGACAACTTGCACCTGAACGCCTTCATCGCGCGCGCGGTATGCGGCGCCGACGTGCTCGTCGCTCATCCCTGCGTGATCGGTAAGTCGATGCTGTTCCGTTTGTCGGATCTGAAGCGCCTGGGCGGCCTGCGCAGCGTCAGCAACGTGCTGGCTGAAGACTACGTGCTCGGGCAGAAGTTCAAGCGCGCGGGGTTTCGGGTAGCGCTGTCTTCTTATGTCGTCGAGGCCGTCACCACGCGACGGAGCGTGCGGGACTTTTGTGCCCGGCACGTGCGCTGGGGGCAGATGCGTCGCCGCATCGCGCCGGCGCTGTACTTCGGAGAGCCGCTGCTCAGCCCTCTGCCCTTCGTGGCGATGGGTCTGGCAAGCTTGCTCGCGGGGGCCGAGGTCGCTGGAATGACGCGCGCCGCATGGCTGGCCTTCTTCGCGAGCGGGTTTCTGATCAAGCTGCTGTCGGACACTCGCGTACTGGCTCACGTGCGGGGCAAACGGCTGCGGCTTTCGGAGCTGCCCTGCTGGCTCTGCAAGGATCTGATGCTGCTCGGGATCTGGGCTCTGGGCGCCGTCAAACGCACCGTAACTTGGCGCGGCAACGTGTTGCGGATCGGGCCGGGATCCACATTGTTCCCGGCTACTTAGAGCCACGCCTCTAGCCCGTTTGCCGAGCCTACGACGCGGTAGTACTACAAGTCCGTCACCGAATCGTCACAGCCGCCCGATACCGGAAAGACCGGATGGCCCGAATTCTAGTTGTCGAAGACGAGCAGGACATTCTCTCGGTTCTCGAATACAACCTGCGCCAGGCGGGGCACGACGTCACGACCACGCGCTCCGGGCGTGACGCGATACGACTGGTCAAGGAGCTGCACCCAGATCTGATCCTGCTCGACCTGATGCTGCCCGATGTGAGCGGCACGGACGTCTGCAAGCAGCTCAAGGAGCAGCCGGCGACGCGTGGCATGCCGGTGGTGATGCTGACGGCGCGCGGTGAAGAGATCGATCGGGTGGTCGGCTTCGAATTGGGCGCGGACGACTACGTGGTCAAGCCATTCAGCATGCGTGAGCTCTCGCTGCGGATTCAGGCAATCCTGCGGCGTGGCAAGGCCCCGGTCGAGAGCGAGGCCAGCATCGAGTTCGGCGTGCTGAAGATCGACCGCGAGGCGCACCGCGTCTGGGTGGAAGCGACCGAAATCGAGCTGACGGCGCTGGAATTCAGGCTGCTCGTAACGCTGTACGACCGCCGCAATCGCGTGCAGTCGCGCAGCGCTCTGCTCGATGACGTGTGGGGTATTCAGGCGGACATCACGACCCGCACCGTCGACACTCACGTCAAGCGATTGCGTGAGAAGCTCGAAGCGGCGCGCGACTACGTGGAGACCGTGCGTGGCGTCGGCTATCGCTTCGTGGGCACGCCGGAGGAAGCGACGACTTGAAGCTGAGCCTGCGCGCACAGCTGTTCTTGTTGTCGCTGGGGGTGGTGATCGTCACGGCGCTGCTCGTGAACATGCAGGCCCGCCCCGCATACGAAGCCAGCCTGATGACGAGCCTGGAGCGCGACTTGGCCGGTCGAGCTCGGCTCGTGGCGGCGCTCGCCGAAGCTCGGCGGCCGGTTGCAACCGATATGACAGCGCTTCAGCAGCTCGCTAGTGAGCTGGGCACCGAATCGGGTTGCATCGTCGAGCTGCTGCGAGCTGACGGCATGGCCCTCGCCAATTCCGAGGGAAGCCCGGCCTCGCTGAGCCGCGCTCGCGAAAAAGACGTCATGGCGGCGCGCGCGCATCGGCGCGGCCACGGCTCGCCGGCCTTCGTGGTCGAGGGACGCAGGCTCTATTCCTCGTTCGAGTTTCGGATGGGTGACGGTTCCGAGGCGGTGGCGCGGGTCGGTACGACGCTGCTCGGAGTCGATCACGCGCTCGGCAGCTTCAGGGACACGCTCATCGCCGGCGGCGTGCTCCTGTTTGCCCTACTCTTGGTGGTGACCAGCCTGCTCTCGCGCTTGACGGCGAGGGGACTGGGCACGCTCAACGAGACGGCGCGTCGCATGGCGGCCGGTGATCTCGAGGCGCGCTCTGGCTTGGAGGGTGAAGATGCACCCTCCGAGCTCGGCCGCACTCTGGACAAGCTGGCAAAAGGTCTATCGTCCACGCTCAAGGAGCTGCGCGGCGAGCGCGATCGCATGGCTGGCATTCTGGAGGGCATGCAGGAAGGCGTGTTGCTTCTCGATGCCAAGCGCCGCATCGTGGTCTTGAATCCCGCGCTGCGCGAGATGTTGCTGCTGCCGGCGGACGCCGTGGGCAAGCCGCTGCTCGAGGTCGTGCGCAACGCCGAGCTGCGCGACTTGTTCGCCGCCGCTGCTGCCGACGACGAGCCCACCACGCAAGAAGTGGAGATCGGCAGCATCAAGCCGCGCCGCCTGCTGGCTCGCGTGGCGCGCATGCCCGGCGAGGCGCGTCAGCTGGTGGCCGTGTTCGTCGATGTCACGGAGGTGCGCAGGCTCGAATCGATGCGCCGCGACTTCGTAGCGAACGTATCGCACGAGCTGCGCACGCCCGTGACATCGATCCGGTCCGCCGCCGAGACCCTGATGGATGGCGCCGCCACCGACCCGGCGGCGGCGCAGGCTTTCATCGCCATCATCGATCGCAACGCCCAGCGCCTGCAGTCCCTGGTGGAGGACTTGCTCGATCTGTCCCGCATCGAGTCGCGCGGTTTCCGCCTCAGCTTCGAGCCCATCGAGCTCAAGCCAATCTTCTCCCAGGTCATCGGGCTGTTTCGCGAGCGGGCCGGCAAGAAGAAGGTCAGCCTCGAGGAGCGTGCGCTGGGCGAGGTGCCCAAGGTGCGTGCTGATCGCCGCGCGCTCGAGCACGTGCTGACCAACCTGATCGACAACGCGGTCAAGTACTGCGGGCCCGGCACTCACGTGTGGCTCGCGGTGCACGTCAGCGCGGAAGCCGTCACCATCAACGTCTCCGACGACGGCCCCGGAATCGATGAGCGTCATTTGCCGCGCATCTTCGAGCGCTTCTATCGAGTGGACGCCGGACGGTCGCGTGAGGTCGGCGGTACCGGGCTCGGCTTGTCGATCGTCAAGCACCTGGTGGAGGCGATGGGTGGCAGTGTTTCGGTGGAGAGCAAGCTCAACTCCGGAACGACCTTCTCCTTCACGCTGCGGCGCGCCGAGCCCGAACAGCTGACTGCGCGCGCTGTAGCCTAGAATGACAAACAGCTTGCTCGGGCAACGAAGTTGACGAGTTAGCAACGCCGAGCGCGACCGCGTGGAGGGGGAGGCTCGGCTGAATTCACTTCGGCCGAGGGGGGGCGGCGTGTGCCTCAGCATTCATCAGATCGCGCTAGAGAGCAGTTGCAGCGGCCGCTCTCGACGCGCCGCCCCACCAGGAAGGGGCTAGAACGCCGAACGGCCAAGCCGATCGGCGTTCTAGAGCGCCGGGCGGTCGTCTTCGATCCAGCCGAGCGCCACGCGCTCCGGCCGCCGCCGCACGCGCACGAACGGCGAGGCGCCGCTCGTGCTGCTGGCGGTGTGAACCTGGCAGGCGGGCGCGGTCAAGAACCGCGCGCCATAGTCGCCGATCAACTTGCCGGTTTCGTCGTCGCGGTAGAAGACGAACTTGTCGTAGTCCGGATAGCGCGGCTTGTCTTCGTCGATACCGGCGAGCATCCAGGGCAGCGCGGCGTTGCCGCCGCGCTCGAGCATGATCTCGTTCCAGCGCCGGTAGGTGTCACGCCGCTGCACCCAGCCTTCGCTGACGTCGCCCAAGTTGCCTTGGGTCCGATTCACCTTCAGCCCGTACTCTTCGAGCATGGTCGGCTTGTCCAGCTCCCGCGCGACCTTCAGATGGTCGATGATCCACCGCTCGCCAAAGTTCTCGGGAGTGCCCCAGTCTTCCGGGTAAAGGTGAAAAGTGCCGAAGTCGATGTGCGGCAACGCAGTCAGGGCCGCGTGGTCGACGCCGTCCTTCGCCTCGTACGTCCAGTGGTCACCGCCTCCGTCCAGAAAGCCTTCATCGCCCACCGAAACCAGGTGGTTCGGGTCGAGCGACTTGATGTAGCCGGACATCTCTGCCGCCCAGTCGGTGATGGTGCTCTTGTCCCAGCCCGTGGCGGTATCGAAGGCGTTACCACCCTTGCAGCGCGGTTCGTTGGCGAGCTCCCAAGCGAACACCGTGGGATCTTCCGCGTACTTCACAGCGGTCACGCTGCTCGTGCGAGTGATGACGTGCTTGACCCAGTCGCGATAGGCCTGCTTGACCTCGGGTGCCGTGAAAAACTCGTGGTGTTTGTTGCGTCCGTACCAGGTCAGGTATTGATCGATGCCACCGAAGGCGCGCCAGTTGTTGACCAGCACCACGATGACCTTGATGTCGTTCTTGGCGGCGGCTGCCAGCACGTAGTCCAGCCGCTGCAGGCCATTCTCGCCGTCGTTGTAGGCGGGGCGCCTCCTAGCGGGATCCCAGTACTGAAAATAAACGCCCTGCCTTTCACCGGGGCCATCGGTGTTGGGCACCGAGCCATCGAGCGAGCCGCGATCCAGCATGCCCCAGACGCGCATCACCTTGAGGTTCAGCGCCCTGGCGGCATCGAACAGGTCGTCTACTACCGGCTTCGGCTTGAAGATAGGGTAGTAGTTGTTGGTGCCGGCGAAGCAAAAGGGCTTGCCGTCGACTTCGAACGTGGCCGGCGGATTGAGCTTCACGTCGAGCGTGGACTGGGCGTAGCGATCGGGCGCTTTCAGACAGCCCGGTGACAGTGCAGCGCCGGCCAGCACGCCGAGCAGCCGGGCGCGCTCGAACCAGCGCCAAGCTAGGGAATGGCTATGGAGATCCACGAGCTGACTGGGCTTCACGGCGGCCGCTGGGCTGGGTTACTCATTCGATTGAGCAGCGCTCGTTCGTGGTGATAAAGCGAGCGCGCAAGCCGAGGCTCGCGCCCGACTTCTAACATGGGCTCGGCACTTCGTCCTCTGCTAACTTTTCGGGCCGGAGCAAGCAGTATGTCGTTCGAAATCCGAGAAGCCGACTGGAACGACGCGAATCACTGCCGGGGGCTCTTGGACGTGCTGGACAGCTACGCTGCGGCGCCGATCGGCGGCGCAGTCAGCCTCTCCGCTGACGTTCGCGAGCGCCTGATTCCGGCGCTGCGTAAGCAGGCATCGGCTCTCGTGCTGCTAGCGCTCCGCGCGGGACAGCCGGTTGGCGCGGCCACATGCTTTTACGGTTTCTCCACCTTCTACGCGCGGCCGCTGCTCAACGTGCACGACCTGGCGGTGCGGCCGGAGTTTCAAGGGCGTGGCATTGGGCGAGCGCTGCTCGCCGCCGCCGAGGAACGCGCGCGAGCTCGTGGCTGCTGCAAACTGACTCTCGAGGTGCGTGAGGACAACCACCGCGCCCGCAAACTCTACTTCGAGCGTGGCTTTCGCGACTTCGAGCTGGCAGGCAAGCAGTACCCCACGCTGTTCCTGTCCAAGCCGCTGGCGTGAGATGGGTCGACGTATGCGCGCCATTCTCTTCGACCTCGACGCCAGTGCAGACCACAAACAAATGCGCCTGGCATCGGCCCTGTGCGCGCTCGCACTCCTGATGTGCAGCGCCTGTAGCGAGAGTCAAGGCCCGAAGGACAGCGGCGTTCGGCGCATCGTCTACTGGGAAAAGTGGACCGACTTCGAAGGCGACGCCATGGCGCGCGTGGTGGATGGCTTCAACGCCAAGCAGCGCGGCCGCGCCAAGGCCGAGCCCGGCTATCGCCCCATCGAGGTCGAGATGGTCGTCATCTCGCGGATCGAGACCAAGCTGCTCGTGGCTTCTGCCGGCGGTAACCCGCCCGATGTGGCCGGCTTCTATACCGCGCGCGTGCCGGCCTACGCCGACAAGGGCGCGCTCGTCGACCTGACCGAGCTGGCGAAGAAGGACGGGCTGGAGCGCTCCTACTACGTCGACCACTACTACGATCTCAACGTGCATCGCGGCCGGGTGTGGGGATTGCCCACGACACCGGCATCGGTAGCGCTGCACTGGAACAAGCGCCTGTTCCGCGAGGCCGGTCTCGATCCCGAGAAGCCTCCGGAAACGCTCGAGCAGCTCGACGAGATGGCCGAGAAGCTCACCAAGTGGGAAGTTACTCTGGCCGACGGCAGAAAAGAGGTGCAGGTAGGCTACCTGCCGGACGTACCGGCTGCCCAGAAGCGCCTGCTGCAGGTGGGATTCTTGCCCGGCGAGCCCGACTGGTGGTCGTACGGCTGGGGCTTCGTGTTCGGTGGCCAGTTGCTCGAGAGTGACAAGGTTACGGCCTTTTCTCCCGAGAACATTCGCGCCTACCGCTGGGTCGCTTCTTACTCCAAGAAGATCGGCGTCGACGCCATCAAGCGCTTCCGCTCCGGCTTTGGCAACTTCGGGACGGCCGAGAATCCGTTCTTGTCGAGCCGGCTCGCCATGCAGATTCAGGGCGTGTGGATGTACAGCTTCATCAAGAAGTTCGCCGACGGTATGCCGTGGGGCGCGGCGCCCTTTCCCGCGCCGTCCGATCGTTCCGACCTGCGCGGTGTCGCCAACTCCGAAGCCGACAACCTGGTGATCCCTGCCGCTTCCAAGCACCCCGAAGAAGCTTGGGAGTTCATCAAATACGTCCAGGGCCAGCCGGTGATGGAGCAGCTCTGCCTCGGGCAGCGTAAGCATTCGCCCTTGCGCCAGGTGAGCGCCGAGTTTTGGACGCAGCATCCGAATCCGTACATTCGCCTGTTCGCGGAGCTGGGCTCGCTGCCGCACGCCTGGGCCGTGCCGAAAACCGGCGTATGGAACGAGTACCACCGCGAGCTGAACACGGTCGCCAGCAGGATTCAGAGCTTGGACGTCACCCCCGAAGAGGGGCTGCGCCAAGTTCAGGACACCTTGCAGCGCTCGCTCGATCGCGAGCTGGCCGTTTACGCCCGGAGGTACGAGTGAGCCCGCTCGAACGCCGCAAGTTGGGCTTGGGCCTGCTCTTCAGCTCGCCCTGGCTGATCGGCCTGTCCGTATTTCTGATCTACCCGCTCCTCTCGGCCCTCTATTACTCGCTGTGCGACTATTCGGTGCTCTTGCCCCCGGTGTTCGTGGGCTTCGACAACTACGTCGAGCTGTTCGGCGATCGCTTGTTCTGGAAGAGCCTGTGGAACACGACGTTCTACGCGCTCGGCTCGGTGACGCTGAGCGTGGTCGTGGCGCTCACGTTGGCCATCTTGCTCAACTCGAGGGTCAAGGGGCTGGCTTTCTATCGCACCGTGTTCTTCTTGCCTTCGCTGATGCCACTGGTGGCCACGTGCATGCTCTGGTCCTTCATGTACAAGGGCCAGGGCGGGCTGATCAACACGCTGCTCGAGCAGATCGGCGTCACCGGCCCCGCCTGGTTCGCCGACCCCAACTGGTCCAAGCCGGCCCTGGTTTTCATGGCTGCTTGGGGCGCCGGCAACGCCATGGTGATCTTCCTGGCGGGGCTGCAAGACGTACCCACCTCGCTCTACGAGGCTTCGATCATCGACGGCGCCGGCTGGCTGCAGCGCCTAGTTCACGTGACCATCCCGATGATCTCGCCCGTGATCTACTTCAACGTCGTGATGGGGATCATCGGGGCGTTTCAGGCTTTCGCGCAGGCCTTGATCATGACCGATTCCACGGCCGTGCCCGGATCGCCGGAGCAGTCGACGCTGTTTTATGTGCTGCAGCTATACAATGTCGGCTTTCAGGATTTACGCATGGGTTACGCCAGCGCCATGGCCTGGGTGCTGTTCCTCATCATCTTGGCGCTCACCTACCTGGCGACGCAGCTCTCCAAGCGCTGGGTCACTTACGACCGTTGAAGCGAGCCATGGCAAGTCCGAACCCGCTGCTGCGCTCCAATCCCCTCGTGCACGTGCCGCTCGTCATTTTGTCGATGGTGTTCCTGTTGCCGATGGTCTGGCTTTTTACGGCGTCGCTGCAGCCGCGCGAGCAAGTCGGCCGGGTGCCGCCGGAGCTCTTACCGCGGCAGTTCTACATCGTGAGCGAGGGCCAGAAGCTCTACGTCACCCCACCGCAACAGGTCGGCCTGGAGCGACTGCTGGTCGTGCCCGAAGCCGGTCCGAACCGCGGCGAGCAGTTGCTCGTAGGTCCGCAGGCCTACGAGGGGGGGCAGCTCACCCAGGCCGTGCGCGTGGCCGATCGCCTTGAAGACAAGCAGTTTGCGGCGCGGCTCGTGCGGCGCGTGGCCGCTTCCGAGGTGACGGTCAAGGAGTGGCTGCTCAGCAAATACACCGAGCAGGTGCCGCGCACCTTCCACGTGCCGGCCGACCAGATCCAAACCGAAATCAAACCGGTCACCGGCAACTACGCCGAGGCCATCAAGACGCTCACCTCGGGTGAAAATGACAAGGCGCGCCCGATCTCCGAGCTGCTCGGCAAGTCGATCTATCCGTGGACCGGGCCCGGCGCGGTGGACCGCACGATCACGCTGCTCACCTACTTGTCGAATACGCTGCTCGTGGCACTGCTGGGCGTGATCGGCATGGTGCTTTCGAGCGCGCTCGTGGCGTATGGTCTATCGCGCGTGCAGTGGAAGGGGCGTGAAGGCCTGTTCAACCTCACGCTCTCGACCATGATGGTGCCGTTCCCGGTGCTGATGATCCCGCTCTATTCGGTGTTCCGTTCCCTGGGTTGGATAGGCACGCTGATGCCGCTCTGGGTGCCGGCGTTCTTCGGCGGCGCTTTCAACATCTTCTTGCTGCGCCAGTTCTTCCTGACCATCCCCAGCGAGCTCTCCGAGGCCGCGCGCATCGACGGCTGCAGCGAGCTGCAGATCTTCTGGCGCATCATCTTGCCGCTGGCCCGGCCGGCGCTGTCGGTCGTGGCGCTCTTTCACTTCTTGTTCGTGTGGAACGACTTTCTCGGGCCCTTCATCTTCCTGAGCCAGCCCGAGACGTTCACGATGGCGCTCGGGCTGCAGCAGTATCAGGCGCAAAACGGTGGCAGCGAACCACACCTTCTGATGGCCGCTTCGGCTCTTTTGGTCCTACCCATCATCGTCCTGTTCTTCTTCGCCCAAAAAACCTTCATTCAAGGCATTTCGACGACAGGAATGGGCGGTAGATAGGTTTTTATTTGTACGCCGAGTCCGGGTGGAGGGAGGTAATCAACTCCGCCCTAAAGGGCGGAGCTTTGTGGAGCTCGACGTGGAACACGCAGAACAACCACTTTCCCCTTTCGACGGGTGCTCTGGGGCAGCGAACCCTCCGGGGGCAGAGCCGAGCGATTCGCACGGCTTTTCA
>DATEDZ010000116.1:0-40087 GCA_035281385.1 Polyangiaceae bacterium | reverse complement strand
CAAACCACGAAGCTCGGGCCTTTACTACCGGCACGCGCTTTGCTGAACGCGCCTCCGCCAGCATGAAGACGCTGCCGGGATCTCCCCATCCGTTGGGCGCGACTTGGGATGGGCAGGGCGTCAACTTCGCCCTGTACTCCGAAAACGCCGAGGCGGTCGAGCTCTGTCTGTTCGACTCGGAAGACCAGGAGACCCGCCTCTCGATCAGCCAGCGGACCACCTTCGTGTGGCACGTCTACGTGCCCGGCGTGCAGGTCGGCCAGCGCTATGGGTACCGAGTGCACGGTCCCTACGATCCGGCGCGCGGGCATCGCTTCAACCCCCAGGTGGTGCTGCTCGATCCGTACGCCCGAAGCCTCGCCGACGTCGAGGACTGGCAGCGCGGCTGTTTCGGCTACGAGCTCGATCAACCCGATCAGGACCTTCGACCGATCCGAGCGCCTGCGTTGGGCGCGCCGCGCGGCGTGGTCATCGACCCGGCTTTCGACTGGGAAGGCGATCAGCCCCCGATGGTTCCGATGCGCCGCGCGGTGATCTACGAAGCTCACGTCAAGGGCTTGACGAAGCTGCACCCGGATGTCCCCGAGCAGTTGCGCGGGACGTACTCCGGCGTCGCGCACCCCGCGGTGGTCGACTACCTCAAAGCACTGGGTATCACCACGCTGGAGCTACTGCCGGTGCACTCCTTCGTGGACGACAAGGTGCTTTTGGACAGGGGTCTTCGCAACTACTGGGGCTATAGCTCGATTGGCTTCTTTGCGCCGGACGTGCGCTATCGCTCGGGAACCGAGCTCGGTAGCGAGGTGCGCGAATTCAAGCAGATGGTGAAAGCCTTGCACCGTGCAGGTTTGGAAGTCGTGCTCGACGTCGTCTACAACCACACCGCGGAAGGTAACCACCTCGGCCCCAGCTTCAGCTTCAAGGGCATCGACAACTCCACCTACTATCGCCTGGTACCGGAAGACCTCCGCTATTATTTCGACTACACGGGCACCGGCAATACGCTGAACGTGCGCAGTCCGCAGGTCTTGGCCCTGATCATGGACTCGCTCAGGTACTGGGCGTCCGAGATGCACGTGGACGGCTTTCGCTTCGACCTCGCGGCGACGCTCGCCCGACAGCTGCACGAGGTCGATCAGCTGTCGTCGTTTTTCACGTTGATCCATCAATCGCCCACCCTGCGCCAGCTCAAGCTCATCGCGGAGCCATGGGACGTGGGCGAGGGCGGTTATCAGGTCGGTAAGTTTCCGGTGCGCTGGGCGGAATGGAACGGTCGCTATCGAGACACGGTTCGTAGCTTCTGGCGAGGCGACCCCGGCACGCTCGGTGACCTCGGGTACCGGCTGACGGGTAGCAGCGATCTCTACGAGTCCGGTGGCCGCGTGCCCGCCGCCAGCGTCAACTTCGTCACGGCTCACGACGGCTTCACGCTGAGCGACTTGGTCTCCTACGAGCACAAACACAACGAGGCCAATGGCGAGGAAAATCGGGACGGCAACGATGACGAGCGCTCGCACAACTACGGCGTGGAAGGCCCCACGCGCGACCCGGCGATCATCGCGGTCAGGGCTCGACAGCAGCGCAACTTCCTCACCACGTTGCTACTTGCACAAGGCACGCCGATGCTCGTGGCGGGTGACGAGGCGGGTCGCACGCAGCAAGGCAACAACAACGCATACTGTCAGGATAGCGACGTCAGTTGGGTGAGCTGGCAGCGCTCCCCCGAGCAGCTAGCGCTGCTGGATTTCACCAAGCGCCTGATTCGACTTCGCCAGGATCATCCGGCACTACGCCGCTCCAAGTTTTTCCAGGGTCTGGACGTGGCGGGCACCAAGTTGCGCGACTTGTTGTGGTTTTGCCCCGACGGGCAGCCCATGACACAGCAGGACTGGCAGCGCGACGAAGCACGCAGCGTGCAGATGTTTCTGGCGGGGCGCGGCATCGATGACGTGGACGACGACGGCCGGCCTCTGGTCGACGACAACTTGCTCGTACTGCTCAACGCCAATGACAGCGAGCTAGAGCTCGCGTTGCCCTCACTGGAGACGATCCACGAGCCGTGGCAGATTCTGGTCGACACCAACGACGATAGCAGACGCGGCAAGCTGCCGGTGGCAGACGGTCGCGTCGTGCTCGCGGCTCGCTCCAGCATGCTGCTCGCTGCGACGTCCAAGGTCGTTCGCCGTTCGGGTGCCATGCACCGCCTGGGCTCGACCTATCGCTTGCAGCTGACCCCGCGCTTCGGCTTCAAGGAAGCCCTCGGCGTGGTCGATTACTTACACACACTCGGCATCACCGATGTGTACCTGTCACCGATCATGAAGGCAACGCGCGGCAGCAACCACGGCTACGACGTGGTCGACCACGCGGCTTTGAACCCCGAGCTCGGCACACGCGATGACCTACTCCGGCTGTCGGCTGCGCTGCGTGCGCGCGGCATGGGCCTCTTGCTCGATTGGGTTCCCAACCACATGGGCGTGGCGGTGGGACAAAATCGCTACTTCGACGACGTGCTCGAAAACGGTAAGAGCTCGCTCTACGCCGATTTTTTCGACATCGATTGGCGACCGCTTCGGGAGGATCTGCATGATCGATTGCTCTTGCCACTGCTGGGTGACCAATATGGCAGCGTCCTCGAGCAAGGTCAGCTGCGACTCGTCTGGGACGAGGCGAGCTTCAAGCTCGCGTACTTCGAGCGGCGCCTGCCCCTCGGCCCCAAATCGTTACTGCCGATCTTCGAGCTGACGCTGTCCGCGCTCGGCCTCGCCGAAGACGATCTATCTCGGCAGGAGCTCGAGAGCATCATGTCGGCGCTGCGTCACTTGCCCGATCGCCACGAGACCAGCCTCGAGCTCAAGAAGGAGCGCGCGAGAGAGAAAGAAGTAGTCAAGCGACGCCTGGCAAGGCTGTGGCAAGAGTCGGAACCCGTACGCGCGGCGCTCGAACAAGCCATCGAGCACGTGAATGGTGTGGTCGGGGTGCCGGCCAGCTTCGATGCTCTAGATCGGATTCTGGAACAGCAGAGTTACCGGCTGTGCGCGTGGCAAGTGGCGTGCGAAGAGATCAACTATCGGCGCTTCTTCGACGTCAACGAGCTGGCCGCGCTACGCATGGAGGACGAGCGCGTCTTCGAAGAAACCCACGCGCTGCTCTTCGAGCTGATCGACGAAGGCATCGTGAATGCGTTGCGGCTCGATCACACCGACGGCCTGTACGACCCTGGTGCCTACTTCGAAAAAATACAGGGTAGGTTTCGGCCATCGCTACACGAGCCCGGTAGCCCCGACGATCAGGCGCGGCCCTTGCCGATCCTGGCGGAGAAGATTCTGCAGCGCGACGAGTCTTTGCTGCAAGAGTGGTCGATCGACGGCACCACGGGCTACGAATTCGGTGTCAGCGTGCGAGGCCTGTGGCTAAGCCCTGCGGCTGAAGCGCGTCTGACTCAGATCTACGTTTCGTACACCGGCGACACGCGCTCGTTTGCCGAACACGTGTACGAGTGCAAGCGCCACGTCGTCGGGTTCGTGCTGATCGGTGAGCTGAACGTGCTTTCGCAGGCCGCTCATCGCATTGCCATGGACGATCGCCACTTTCGCGACTTCACGCTGCTCGGACTGACCCGTGCCCTGATCGAGATCGTGTGCGCGTTCCCGGTTTATCGCACCTACTTGCGCCCAGACAGCGCCACGAACGCCGCCGCCGAGCGCGTGGTACGGGCGGCGGTGCGGCTGGCGCGGATGCGCAGCTCCGCGCAGGCCCCCAGCGTCTTCGCGTTCTTCGAGAATCTGCTGCTCAGCCGACTCGAAGGTAGCGAGCCGCAGAAGCTACGGCAAACGGCTTTTGCGCTGCGCTTTCAGCAGCTGACCGGACCGATCATGGCCAAGGCCGTGGAGGACACGGCGTTCTACCGCTACACGCGCCTGGTAGCGCTGAACGAGGTCGGCGGCTCGCCTGCTCGTTTCGGGACCTCGATCCGCGACTTTCATCGTGAAAATGCGGAGCGGGCCCGCTCTTGGCCGCTATCGATGACGAGCACCGCCACCCACGATACCAAGCGCGGCGAGGACGTGGCTGCACGCATCGCCACGCTCAGCGAGGTGCCGGAGCTTTGGGAACGCGCGCTACAGGACTGGAGCGGACTGGCCGCGTCGGCTCGCACGCTGGTCGACGACCGCGCCGCGCCCGAGCCTGCGCTCGAGTACACGTTCTACCAGACGCTGGTGGGCGTCTGGCCGTTCGGCGGGGCCGACCAGCAGCAGGTGCGTGAGCTCGAGCAGCGCCTGGGCGACTACCTGCTCAAGGCCGCGCGTGAAGCCAAGACGGCGACGTCCTGGCTGAACCGTAACTCCGAGTACGAAAATGCGGTCAGCGGCTTCGTGCGTCGCGTGCTGCGCAGCCGGGCGTTCGTGGAGAGCGTCGCGCGGTTTTGCGCCAGCATCGAGGCCACCGCGATGCTCAACGCTCTCGGGCAGACCCTGCTGCGACTCTGCTGCCCGGGTGTACCAGACACCTATCAAGGCAGCGAGCTGTGGCATCAGACCCTGGTTGACCCGGACAATCGCCAGCCGGTGGACTTCGAGCGCCGGCGCCATCATGTAAACGAGCTCGTCAGCCAGCGCGAGAATCGGCGCGGCCTGGTGAGCCGATTGCTCGAAACCGCGGCGGACGGCCGGATCAAGCAATATGTCGTGCACGTTGCGCTCGAGCTGCGCAGGGCCAGGCCGGAGCTGTTCGTGCAAGGCGATTACCTGCCACTCGACGGCGGAGAGCACGTCGTTGCTTTCATGCGCGTCTTCGAGCGCGAGCGATTGCTCTGCGTCGTCCCCAGGCTGACGCATGAGCTGAAGGGCGCCACCAAGTTCCCGATCGGACCCATGTGGGGCGTTCGCACGCTGCTAGGCGGGGTGCCGGGCAACTATCGCAACTTGCTGACCGGCGAGATCTCGAGCCTCGAAGGCGCGCCCCAGCTGGCACGGTTGCTCGCGGATTTCCCGCTCGGGCTGTGGCTAGAGGAGCCTGCATGACCCACGGAAGGGCTACGGGCCAGCCACGGCTCGGAGCGCATCCCGAGGGCGAGAGCGTACGCTTCGCGGCGTTCACGACGGCGGAGGCCTGCGCCTTGCGACTGGTTGACGCTGCCGGCGAGCGGCTCGCGGAAGTCGACATGACCCCGCGCGGCGACGGCTATTTCGAGGTCAGCGTGCCCGGGATTTCGCATGGGGCGTTGTACTGGTTCGTCGTGAATGGCAAGGCACTCCCCGATCCCTACGCTCGCTGGTTGCCGCACGGGGTCCATGGTCCTGCCAGCGTCGTGGTGCCGCGCTACGCGCCTCGCCACTTGCCACCGGTGCGACCACTCTCCGAGCAGGTCATCTACGAGCTTCACATCGGCACGTTTACGGAGCAGGGAACGTTCGAAGCGGCACGAAGGCGCTTACCGGCGCTCGTCGAGCTCGGGGTCACTACCATCGAGCTCATGCCGATTGCGGCGTTCGCGGGCGAGCGGGGCTGGGGTTACGACGGCGTCGCGTGGTACGCACCCCATGCCGCTTATGGGACTCCCGACGAGCTACGGGAGCTGGTGGACGCCGCGCACGGCTTGGGCCTGCTGGTGCTGCTCGACGTCGTCTACAATCACTTCGGGCCTTCTGGAAACTACCTGGCACAGTATGCGGAGTCGTATTTCAGCTCGGAATTCGAAAACGCCTGGGGCAAGGCGCCCAACTTCGGTGATCCGGCGCTGCGCGCTCTGGTGGTCGAAAATGCTCGCTACTGGCTGCGCGAGCTAGGATTCGACGGCTTGCGGCTGGACGCGACACACACCCTTTTCGATCCCTCCCCCAAGCACGTCTTGGTCGAGCTGGCCGAGATCGCGCACGAGCCCTCGCCGCACCAATTGCTGATCGCGGAAGACGAACGCAACGAGGCCGCGCTCGTGACGCTGCTCGGACTGGACGCGGTGTGGGCGGACGACTTTCACCACCAGATCCGGGTCAGCCTCACTCAGGAACGGCAGGGCTATTACGCCGACTTCGAGCCGTCCGCAGCGGGTGTAGCCGCGGTGATCAATCGAGGTTGGCTGTTTACCGGACAGCGCCGGCCTAGCAGCGGGCGAGCCCGCGGCGGGCCTGCGGACGAGCTGCCGGCTTCGGCGTTCGTCTATTGCATCCAGAATCACGACCAGATCGGCAATCGCGCCTTGGGCGATCGCTTGTCCAGCTTCGTTTCGACCGAGGCCTATCGAGCCGCGTCGCTGCTGCTGCTATTTTTGCCCATGACACCGCTGCTCTTCATGGGACAGGAATGGGCAGCGCGCACGCCGTTTCTCTATTTCACCGACCACGATGCCGAGCTGGGCGAACGGATCCGCGCCGGCCGGCGCCGCGAGTTTTCGGCGTTTCCGGAGCTCGAAGGCCCAGCCGCCAGAGAGCGCATCCCCGACCCGCAGGCGTTGGCGACGTTTCAGATGTCCAAGTTGCGCTGGGACGAACGAGAGCTGACGGAGCATCGCGAAACCTTGGAGCTCTACCAGCAAGCCATCGCGCTCAGGCGTACCGACGAGGTGCTGGCAAACTCCGGTCGCGAGGAGCTCTTGGCCGTGGTATCGAGCGACGTGCTCATGGTGCACCGCTGGTGCGGCAATGCCCGCCGTGTCCTGGTCATGAACTTTGGCAGCGACGCGGTAGAGCTCGAGTCGATCGCCGCGGAGCTCAGGCTGCGAAATGGTCGCGCGCTGCTGAAGAGCTCGACTGATGTCGGCGCGGTGCTGCCCCCCCGGGGCGCTATCCTACTTTCGGGTGCTGGCAACCTCGCAGGTCTCCTGGAATCCGAACGATGAATGAGTCGCAGTGGTACAAGGACGCCGTCATCTACGAGCTGCGCGTGCGCTCGTTTTTCGACTCCAACGCTGATGGGGTTGGAGATCTGGTGGGGCTCACTCAGAAGCTCGACTACCTCCGAGATCTCGGCGTGTCGGCGCTGTGGCTGTTGCCGCTGTATCCGTCGCCGCTCAAAGACGATGGTTACGACATCGCAGATTATCTGTCGGTGCACGATGCGGTCGGCAGGCTGGACGACTTTCGTGAGCTGCTCGCCCAGGCGCATCGCCGCGGCCTGAAGATCATCACGGAGCTGGTGCTCAACCACACCTCCGATCAGCACCCCTGGTTCCAGCGAGCTCGCCGCGCGGCCCCGGGCAGCCCGGAGCGTGACTTTTACGTTTGGAGCGATGATCCCAACAAGTGGTCCGAGGCGCGTATCATCTTCCAGGACTACGAGAAGTCGAACTGGACCTGGGATCCGGTCGCCGGTGCCTACTATTGGCACCGTTTCTTTTCGCACCAACCCGACTTGAACTTCGAGAGCGAGCAGGTGCAAAAAGCGATGCTCGAGATCCTCGATTTCTGGTTCGAGCTCGGTGTCGACGGCCTGCGCCTCGATGCGGTGCCCTACCTTTACGAACGGGCCGGCACGACGTGTGAGAACCTACCCGAGACGCACGCCTTTCTGCGCAGGCTGCGGGCGCACGTGGACCGCAAGTTCGAAAATCGCATGCTACTGGCCGAAGCCAATCAGTGGCCCGAAGACGCCGTGGCCTATTTCGGCGCGGGCGACGAGTGCCACATGGCATTTCACTTCCCGATCATGCCGCGCCTGTTCATGGCGCTACGCATGGAGGACAGTTATCCCATCAGCGACATCCTGGAGCAGACGCCGCCCATTCCAGAAGCCTGCCAGTGGGCGCTCTTTCTGCGCAATCACGACGAGCTGACCCTCGAGATGGTGACGGACGAGGAGCGCGATTACATGGTCGAGCGCTACGCCGCCGACAGTCAGACCCGCATCAACCTCGGGATACGCAGGCGGCTTGCGCCGCTGCTCGAGAACGATCGCAGGCGCATCGAGCTGATGCACCTGCTCTTGCTGTCGCTGCCGGGGACGCCGGTCATCTACTACGGAGACGAGATCGGAATGGGCGACAATGCCTACCTGGGCGATCGCGACGGCGTGCGCACCCCCATGCAATGGAGCCCGGATCGCAACGGCGGGTTCTCGCGGGCGAACCCGCAGAAACTGATTCTGCCGACCATCATCGATCCCGAGTACAGCTACGAGACGATCAACGTCGAAGTGCAGAACGCCAATCCGAGCTCGCTGCTCTGGTGGATGAAACGCATGCTGGCCCTGCGCAAGAGTCAGCCTGCTTTCGGCCGCGGCAGCTTGCAGCTGCTGGCCCCCGAAAATCGCAAGGTGCTGGCCTTTCTCCGGCGCCATGCCGGTGAGACCTTGCTGGTCGTCGTCAATCTGTCGCGCTACCCGCAGTGGGTGGAGCTGGAGCTCGATGAGCTCTCCGGCACCGTTCCCATCGAGCTGCTCGGTAACGGCGCCTTTCCTCCCATCGAAATGCGCCCGTACCGGCTCACGCTCGGGGGTCACGACGCGCTCTGGCTTTCGCTTTCGAGCTCGCTCGAAAGGCAGCGGCCGAGCTCGCTCGCGCCACCACCCCCGACGCCCGCGCTCTACGCCGGGTCCTGGGAAGACCTGCTCTCTCCGGGCTCCACACTCGAGCCCATTTTCGCCTCCTTCGTGCCAGCCCAGCGTTGGTTTCGCAGTAAGGCTCGCTCGGTTTCCCGAGCTCGACTCGTCGATGTTCTGAATCTGCCCGTTCGAGATCCCGCGCGCGACGCCGCGTCGTCGCGCTTGCTTGCCATAGTACGGCTCGAGTTCGTCGAGGGTGAGGACGAGATGTACGTAGTGCCACTGTCGCTCGTGGACAGCGCAGAAGCCCCGGACACGGCACTGCTCGGCTTCACCCCCGAGGGCGAAGCCTCACCCCGACGCTGGATTTGTGACGCATCGCTCGCCAGCGAGACCGCTGTGGCACTGCAAACGATCGCGTTTCAGGAGCAGCACGTGCCGGGGCGAACCTGCGGCCTGCGCGGCAAGAAGAGCGGGACTTCGTCGTCCGCGATCGACGAGCCCGTCAAACCCATTGGCGCCGAGCAGACCAATACGTCGTTCGCATTCGGGCAACAGCTCGTCGGCAAGCTCGTGCGCAAGGTCGAGCTCGGCGGCAGCCTGGAGGTCGAAACGCTCGAAGCGCTGCGCGGGGCGCCCCAGCGCGCCAACGTGCCGACGCTGGAGGCGCGTATCGACCTCGAGACGAGCCGAGGCAGCGCCACGCTGTGGATGAACGAAAGCTTCGTTCAGAACGAGGGTGACGCCTGGCAGCTCGCCATCGATCACGCGCAGCGCTTCTACGAGAGCGTGCTCAGCGAGCGGCGAGGTCAGCATCCGCCGGTGGCCCCCAAGAACCTCCTGGAGCACGTTGAAGGCAACGCCTTGGATCCCGACTTCTTGCCGCTCGCCAGGCTGTTAGGCCGGCGCACCGCCGAGCTCCACGCGGCTCTGCTGGCGAGCTTCCGCGATGCGCCTCAAGCGGCCAAGCCTTTCACCACCCTGAGCAGTCGGGCTTTCTATCAGTCCGTTCGCAATCTGAGCGGCAGGGTCTTTGACGCGCTCAAACGCGGGCCGCTGATACCCGAACGAGCCAAGCACATGGCGCAGGCGTTGCTCCAGCGCCGCTCGGACATCAGAAGGTCGATCGACCGCGCGCTGGTCCGGCCCCTCGCCGGTTTACGCATACGCGTGCATGGGGACTACCACCTGGGTCAGGTGCTGTATACGGGCAGCGATTTTCACATCATCGACTTCGAAGGCGAGCCCGGCCGCAGCCTGACGGAACGGCGCCGTTTGCGTTCACCGATGGCGGATGTCGCGGGTATGCTGCGCTCGTTCCACTATGCCGCGTTCGGTGTGCTGACGATGCAGCTGCCCGGTGCTCGAACGCGCCCGGAGGATCTCGAGCAGCTCGAACCCTGGGCACGGCATTTTTTCGACCGCTGTGCGCGCGGCTTCTTGGCCGGCTACCTACAAGCTGCCCAGCCTGCTGGCTTCTTGCCGACAGACGAAACCGACCTTTCCGCGCTTCTCGAGATCAATCTCGTCGAAAAGGCACTCTACGAGTTGCTCTACGAGCTGAATCACCGCCCGACCTGGTGCGAGCTACCGCTTCGAGGCCTGCTCAATCTCATCGATGGCGCTTGAAGGTGCAAAAAGGCTCGTTCCCGGCTGTCGCGCGGCAGCGAATTTAGTCGTCCGAGCAAACGCAGCGTGCTCACGGGGGATTGGTGCTTGACCCGGCTCAGCGAGGTCACGGCTCTTGTTAGGTGGTGGCTGACGCTGCGTTGCTCGGACAAGCTGGAAACAAGGTGCAATACTCGAGCCATGTTCCTGGATGGCGCGATGCGAAGCAGCGTATGCGCTCACCAGGAAATCATCAAACCGCGTGGCGGATTTCAACACTACGGGGCTGATTGGTAGTGTCCTGGCGCGCTCTTGCGTTGCTCGTCGGCGGGACCCCTCTTTCGCGTTCGCGCCACCGTTTGAGCGCCGTGTGGGCTCGCCGCGGACTGGCCCGGCGCTGGGGCTGCGGCTACTCTGGGAAGGATGGGCATGAGCCTGCACGACCATCATCGCATCGAGCAGCGGTTGAAATCGGTCGCCGACCCGGTTGGATTCTTGATCAACCTATTCGCCCACGCGCCCGTCGGCTTTGCAGTCTGGAGTGCTGACGGCAAGCCGCTGCTGACGAACAAAGCATTCATGGACATCTTTCTGGTGGAGCCGCCGCCGGAGTACAACGTGCTGAAAGACGAGCTGCTCGCCGAAAGTGGCATGCTCGCGTTGTTCGAACGGGCATTCCGCGGCGAGACCGTGCATGTTCCGACGTTCTGGTACGACCCGCGCGAGCACACGGCCATCACGGTCAAGGAGGGGCGTCGGGTTGCGATTTCGATGACCATCTTCCCGCTTTTCGCGGGTAGCGGTGAAGTCGAATACGTTGCTGCGACCTACAAGGACGAGACCGAGGTCGCGCTCGCCCACGAACGCCTCGAGCTCAACGAGACGCGCTTCCATGATGAGACGGTGGGCCGGGAGCGAGCGGAGGTGGCGCTCCGCGCGACCGAGGAGCAGCTCCGGCAATCACAGAAGATGGAGGCGATCGGCAGCCTCGCGGGCAGCATTGCGCACGACTTCAACAACATCCTGTCCATCGTCCTCGGCTACACGGAAAATGTGCTCGATGAGCTCAAACCCGATGTCCCAGTGCGCGCGGACGTCGAGCAGATTGCGATCGCGGGTGCGCGAGCCCGCGATCTGACGCGCCAGCTACTGGCCTTCAGTCGCCAGCAGGTGCTGGAGCCCAAGCTCATTAATCTCAACGAGGCGTTCTCGGCGATGATGCAAATGCTCGAGCGGCTGGTGGGCGAGGAAATCGAGCTGTCCTTCCAGCCCGGTCCGGAGCTCGGAGCCGTGCGCGTCGACCCCAGCCAGCTCGAGCAGGTTCTGCTGAACCTCGTAGTCAATGCGCGAGACGCCATGCCCGACGGGGGTAAGTTGACCGTAGAGACCAGCAACATCGAGCTCGACCAGCACTACGCCGACGCACACTACGGTATCGAGCCAGGTCCGTACGTGCTGCTCTCCGTGAGCGACACCGGGATTGGGATGGATAGCGCCACGCGCGCCCGCATCTTCGAACCGTTCTTCACCACCAAGGAGAAGGGCAAGGGCACCGGCCTGGGACTTTCGACCGTGTTCGGGATTGTCAAGCAGAGCGGCGGTGCGATTTGGGTCTACAGCGAACCGGGTCATGGCACGACTTTCAAGGTCTACTTGCCGCGCCTCGCCACCGCTCGCCACCCCGTGCACCAAGCGGCGCCACCTGCGGTCAGTACGCGCGGCTCCGAAACGGTGCTGCTGGTCGAAGACGATGCCCAGGTGCGGGCACTGGCCTCCACGGTCCTGCGTAAGAACGGCTATCGCGTGCTCGAGGCCGGCAATGGCACCGAAGCGCTGGCACTCGCCGAGCGGCATGGCGGCGTGATCGACATCCTACTCAGCGACGTGGTGATGCCCGGCATGGGCGGCCGTCAGCTCTGGGAACGACTCATGCCACGGCGGCCCAAGATGAAGGTGCTCTTCATGTCCGGCTACACCAGCGACGCCATCGTGCACCACGGCGTTCAAAAATCCGAGCTCGCCTTCATCGCCAAGCCCATCGTCCCCCGCATGCTTCTCCTCAAGCTGAGACAAGTGCTGGACTCCTCGAGCGCCTCGAAATCGTCACGGTAGCGATTCTGCAGAGGGCCTTTCCCTCAATGTTCCGTCGACGCTTCGGCCTCGTCGGCTGTTCGCGCGGCGGCGGTCGCGGCGCTGGGGGACAGCAGGGCGCGGCCAAGGATCAGGGCGGCCGCTCCGGCACCCCCGCTTGCCAGCAGGATGCCGAGCTTCGCAGCGCTGAGCAGCTGAGGGTCGGCGAAGGCGAGCTGAGCGATGAAGAGGGCCATCGTGAAGCCGATGCCAGCGACTGTCCCGAGCACCAACAGGTGTCGCCAGGTCACTCCCGCTGGTAGCTGGCTGAGCCCAACACGCAAGGTGAGCCAGCAGGCCAAGAGTACGCCGACGGGCTTGCCGGCGACGAGCCCCACCATCACGGCGAACAACACGGAGGTGGCAGCGGCCCCCGGCGCGTCTCCTCCGAGCGAAACGCCGGCATTCGCCAAGGCGAAAACCGGCATGATCCCGAACGCAACCCACGGATGGAGCGCCTGGACGAGGCTCTCGGCTGGCGACAACGCTTCACGGCGCGCCGCGTCCACGTGCCGCAAACTTCCAGCCAGCTCGTGCGCAGAGAGCTCGCTAGTCGCGCTCTCGAGGTGGCGGATCTCGCGCCGCACCCCTGCCACAAATCCGCCCGCACCCAGCCACGCGCGTACCGGGGTCATGAGTCCGATTACCACACCAGCAATGGTCGGATGCAGCCCTGCCGCGTAGGTCCCGGCCCAGGCCAGGAGTGCGGAGGGAATGTACGCGAGCTTGGCCCGCACGCCGAAGCGTTGCAGCACGAACACGGAGGCGAAACCAGCGAGGGCAACCAGCACTCCTGAGAGCGTGACGCCGGACGAATAGAACAGCGCAATGACCGCGATGGCGCCGAGGTCGTCGATGACCGCCAGCGCAAGGAGCAAAACGCGTAGCGCAGCCGGTACGCGGCTACCTAGCAGTGTCAGGACACCTACCGCGAACGCGATGTCCGTCGCCATCGGAACTCCCCAGCCTGAGCGGGTTAGTGGGCTGCCAGCCAGTGCCAGATAAATCAACGCCGGCGCCAACATGCCGCCCGCTGCGGCCGCTGCGGGAAGCGCTGCGCGACGCCATTCGGAAAGCTCACCGCACTCGGTCTCGCGCCGGATCTCGAGCCCAACTACGAAAAAAAAGATCACCATCAGGCCGTCGTTTACGACCCACTCCAGCGTGCGCTCGAACACGAAATTGCCGAGCCGCACGCCAGCCTTCGTCTGCCAGAGCGCTGCGTAGCTTTCAGCCCAGGGAGAGTTTGCCCACGCGAGCGCTATCACTGCAGCGAAGAGCAACAGCACGCCGCTCGCCGCTTCGATCCGCAAGAACCGCTCGAGCGGTCGGCCCGCCACCTGCAGGAACCGAACGAGAAAGGGCGAGGCTTCGGGAGGAGCAGAGCGGAGCGGACTCGAGCTGGGCTCGGGAGTAATAGCCATGAATCTCGTTCGGCACTTGCCGAAGGATGGCGGCCTGGCCATCCAGCGTCCTGCAGCCACGTGGCTGCACCCTTGCTACGGCCTCCAGCTCTAGCATCGCCCGAGGCAATAGATCCAGCTCGCTTTCCAACAACGCCTTCGGGCGATAGCCCCGCTGAAACGAAAATAGGCCGTGGCTCCGTGCTTTAGGGAGGAGCTGTTGGTGCGCGCCTCAGCAGTGACTTGGGTTCTGGATCCGTAGTATCGAACGCGTCATGAGTATCGCTCGCGCCGGGCCAGTGGTCGCTGCGCTCGCCGCGTCGCTGTCGCTCGCGCCCGCGGCGGTTGGGCAGGGAGCTTCGACCACCGAGCGCGAAAAGGTGCGCTTGCTCTACGAAGCACCGGAAAGCTGCGCGGAACGCGACCAGTTTCTACCTCAGGTCCGCGCTCGCTTGGGCACCGATTGGGAGGCTGTGCCGGGGGAGCTGGCGCGTACGATTCACGTCAAAGTAACGCTCGCCGGCGATCGCTACGTGGCTCGGATCGAGCTGCAAGACGCACGCGGCAAACAAGTGGCACGGGCCGTTGCCGGGACGCGCTGCGAGCAGGTCATCGAGGGGATTGCGCTCGTCACCGTGCTGGCCATCCAGGCCCAGCTCGAGGAGCTCATCGGTCAGAGCGAGCCGGCCGCGGATGATACTTCGCCACCGGCCAAGCCTTCCGGTGTGGCGGCGGCGCCCGCGCCCGCGACGCCCGCGGGACGAGCTCCCGTAAGGAACCGAGCGCATGCCAGTCCCACGCAGGTCAAGGTTCGGATCGCAGGACGAGGGTTGGTTCAGCAGGGCGTAGGACCCGAAGTGGCCTTGGGCTACGGCGCGCTTGCTGCGCTGGCCTGGCCGCAGTGGACCTTGCAATTGGCGGTCGACACCGCGGCAACGGGCCGGGTCGATGCGGGAGTGGTGCCGGCGCATTTCGATCTGCTCGCCGTGCGCCTGGACGCCTGTGGTCGCTTCGAGCTCCTCACGCCCAACGTCAGCATCGAGCCGGGCATTTTTTTTCAGATGGGAGTGCTCGAGGCGCAGGGGTATGAAAGCCTTCCCACGGTCACGCGCGGCAGCGGCGGCACGACCAAATGGCTCGCACCGGGCTTGCTGCTCGCGCTGAGAGCGGAGTTGGCCCAGGTTTTCCTAGGGCTCGAAGTGGCGGCTGGCGTGCCGCTCGACCAGGAGCAGTTCTACCTGGCTGAAGGTGACCGCAAAACGAAGGTCTACGGGGTTCCCCGGCTGTCCACGAGCGCCGCCCTTGCCGTTGGCGTAGTCTTTTGAGGCCGGAGTTTTTCGTGATCCAAATGCGAGGCTCCGGGGATAGGCGCATCGGTGTCGCTCGGGATTGCCTCGATGAATACGGTTGAGCCCGCTGGGCCCGTCCTTGCGGTACCGGATCACGGGGCGCGCGTTCAGGCGTTCGTGCGCGAGCACCACGCTTTCACCTGGCGCTGCCTGCGCCGGCTCGGGCTAGCTCCGGCCGATGCCGATGACGCGGCCCAGCGCGTCTTCGTGATCGCCACAGCTCGCTACGCTGAGATTGCTGCCGGCTCGGAGCGCGCTTTCCTGTTTCGGACCGCCGCTCACGTGGCGGCCAAGGCTCGGCGCTCGGCAGGGCGTCGACAGGAGAACCTGCAGGCTGACTCGAGCCACGAGCGGGACGACGCGCCTTTGGCAGACGAGCTGATCGATCAACGACGCGCCCGAGAGCTGCTCGATCGCGTGCTGGGCGAGCTGCCCCAAGACCTGGCAGCGGTGATCATTCTCTTCGAGATCGAAGGTTTGACGAGCGCCGAGGTAGCGCTGGCACTCGATTTACGCCCAGGCACGGTGGCGTCGCGACTCAGACGAGCGCGCGCCGAGATCGAAAGCCGTGTGACACGTCACCTGGCCAAAGTGCGCCATCAAGGAGCGGTGTGATGGACGAGCCGAAACGCTGGCTGGATGATGGCGTACCCGAAGTGATCGGGCGCCTGCTGCGCGCGGCGAGCGACGAGCAACCCTCGGCGATGGCCCTGGAACGGGCCGTAGCTGGTGTGGCAGTCGGGGCCGGTGTCACCGGCATCGCGGTCGGCACGGCTTCCGCGGGTGTCGGAGCGGGCGTGAAGAGCGCGCCGCTGGCTAGCGGTATTTTCCTCAAGTGGACGTTGCTAGGGTCCTTGGTCACGCTCGGGGCGGGGGGCTTGGCGGTGGGTTTGTCGAACCCGCCTCCTCACCAAGCGGCGCGGCCGGCGGGCCAGCCTTCGAGCGCCGTCGCTGCACGGCCCAGGACAGCGGCCACCGCCGCAGTGCCGCGAGCTGAATGGCCAGCTGTCCCGGATTCGGTCAGTGAGCAGCACGCTGCGTCGTCTGCCCAGAGCGGGCTTGTCGGTGAGGCTCGTCGGCCGTCGATCTCGACGAGGGGCTCCCCCTCGCCAGCGGAAGAAGCCGTGGTGGCTGACGTCGAGCTGCTGGCGCGCGAAACCAAGCTGGTCGACCGGGCCCGTGCCGAGCTCTCTGCAGGCCGCGCGGCGCCCGCACTAGCGATTCTGGACGACTACCAGGCTCAGTTTCCGCGCCCGCGCTACGCGCCCGAGGCGCTGTACCTGCGCATGGAAGCCTGGCTCGTCCAGGGCAACCAGCAGGCAGCCAGACAAGTAGCCAAGCGTCTTGCCTCCAGCTATCCCACCAGCCCCCACGCTGCGCGCGCCGAAGCGCTGCTTTCAACGACGATTCCGTGATCCGATCGGCGCTGGGCGGGGATAGGAGCAAAGCTGGGTGCCCATAGCCCGGCGGGGTACGCTTCTTTTTGGGAGATTCACCATGAAACGAGTCATTTCCGGTGCTTTCATAGCTGCTCTGCTGATCACCGCCTGCAGCGGCGACTTCACGAAGATCGGCGAGACCGCTGACGGTGGGACAGCGGGAACCGGCAGCGGCCAGGCCGGAACCACCAGCACCGGCGGCTCCAGCATGAGCGCTTGTGAGAACCTGCCCTGCGGCGCCCCGTGCTCGCGCTGCGGTGGCGCCGACACGGGTTGCGTCACCGAGTACTGCGATGCGCAGGGTGAATGCGGACCCGTCTTTCCCGAGTGCGAAGCGCCACAATGCGAGACGACCGAAGACTGCGCCCAGCCCGGGGCTCCGTGCCAGCGGTGTTCCGACGGCAGCTTTGCCTGCCCCACCGTCGAGTGCTTCGATGGCCAGTGCGTGGGCTCGTTTCCCAGCTGCAGTGGCAAGCAATGCAGCGACGACCAAGACTGCCCGCAGCTCGGCGCGCCGTGTCAGGTGTGTGCGGACGGCTCTGCAGCTTGCCCCTTCAGTCGCTGCGAGAACGGCTCGTGCGTGAGCGGCATCGACCTCTGCCCCCAAAGCAACCCGTGCGAGAACAAGGCCTGCGGTGAGATCTGCAGCTCGTGTCCGCCCGGCGCGGCCTGCCCGGCCGTTGTCATGTACTGCGACGAGAATCAGGTCTGCCAGTACAACCAGCCGGTGTGCAGCAACGGATGCATGTCCGACGACGACTGTCCCGGGGTCGGGGCGTGCCCGATGTGCCCCGATGGCATGTCTTGCGCCGAGCTCCGCTGCGTCGAGGGCGCGTGCAAGTTCCAGTGCGACCCGGTAGGCTCGTGCGGCAGCCAGGGTGACAGCTGCGCCAATGGCGAGACGTGCTGCGGCGGCTTCGAGTGCTGCTCCGGCGTGCCCGTGCCGCCGGGAAAGGAGTACTGCGGCCAGACTTGCCCGATCAGCGACAGAAACATCAAGCGCGACTTCGCGTCCATCGACCAGACCAAAATCTTGGAAAAGGTCGCACGGCTGCCGATTTCGACCTGGGCCTACAAGACCGAGGAAGGAACGGCGCGCCACCTCGGACCCATGGCGCAGGACTTCAAGGAGGCCTTCCAGCTGGGCTCGAGCGACGAGACCATCTTGCAGGTGGATGCCGACGGCGTCGCGCTCGCCGCGATTCAGGCGCTCTACGCGCGCCTCGAGCGGGTAGAACAGCGCAACGCCGAGCTGGAGCGCGAGCTGCAGGTCTTGAAGGCTCGCTGAGAGTGCTGATGAGCCTGCCGGAAGCAACGCGAGCAAGCGAGGTGTCGGCACGCGATGCAGCATCGAATATCCCGGCGGCGAGCCCGCGGTTGGTGTGCCAGCGAGCGCACTGTAAGGGAGAGCCAGGCTCACCATCGATCTAGTTCAGAGGAGCCGCCGGCGGCATCGGGGGTACCGGCGCTACCCGTAGGCCTCGGGTTGCTTCTCGCTGCCGGCCTCGTCGGCGTGGGCCTGAGAAACCCTAGGCCGGCGCGTTAGGTCGAAGTAACAGCGGCGCGGCGAACGTGACGCCGGGCGCCCCGTTCGGAAACCTTTTGGCAAAAGGCCCGGCTAGGTTGCGATTTCGCTGTCCATCCGCGACAAGAGTCGGCATCTGCTGGCTATGCAGCGCAGAGCATTCACGGGGCTACTGCTCACGGCAGCCAGCGGCTGGTCCAGGGTCGCCGGGGCCGCCTCGCTCACGCGGCTCTTGTTCACGATTGCACGCAGCAAGAATGCCAACGTCGTTCAGTACGCTGCCCGGCTCGAGGGCAGCCGCCTCGAGCCGGCTGCGCCGATCGATGTCTATTGGCTGATGCTGGCTGAAGATGGCCGGCGCGAGGCGCTGTCCTGGGCCGAGCGCAAGCTCGCCTACGGCTTCGTCGTCTCCAAGGCGAGTGCGGACGGTTGCGGGTTGAGCCTAGTGGCGTTCAAAGAGCGCCCCATCCAAATCGAGCGCGGCAGCGGCGGATTCCGAGCTATGGCCATGATCGCGGGTCAGCGCGCGGTGCTGAAGCGCATCTTCGTTCAGGCCAGCGAAGGGGCGCTGCTGCCCAGCGTTCAGCACCTCGATGTCTTCGGTACCAGTCTAGACGGCGTGTCGCTACGAGAGCGCATCAGCCGCCGCTGACCGGCTCTGCACCGCTGGCGCGCGGTTCAGAGCCGTGGAAGGTGCGCGCCCACATCGTGACTGCCATTGCAATAGGTGTCGATCGAGGTCGATTCGCAATCGCGATCCCGGCCGCCACCAGCGGCGAGCATCAACTATGGATCGATGCCGGGACTAGAAGAAAGCCTGTCTTGTCTTCGAAGTCATTGCCGACCGCGCGGCGCTGCTGTAGGTGCAGGTGCGGGCGCTGCTGCTGCAGGCGCGGGCGCAACCGCCGGAGCGGAGCTGGCCGCTGCCGATGTCTTGGGCCCTGCCGCCTGCCCAAACGCCGTCCCACCGCCTCCGCGCACCAATCTTCATGGACCACAAGCTGCAGAAGCGTGCCGCGGCGCTCGAGTGGCGGTCCCTCGCATTGGGGTGTGCGCTCTGATAGAGTCGTCGTCGAGGCCGCTCATGGAGTACTGGACAGTCTCTGAGCTGGCGTCGGGGATCCTGATCAGGTGTCGCGGTCACGACAAAGAGCGCACCGTTTCGGCGGCGATCGACCGATTCGAGAAGCTCGTTGCGAATCGGTCGGGTGACTTCAGCATCTTTGCGGACCTGTGTGAGATGACGGGTTACGAGAGCGAATCGCGCCAGGCGTGGCAGAGCGTCTTTGCTCGCCACCGCAAGCGCATCGACACGCTGATCCTGATTGGCGCAAGATCGGCGTTGATTCGAATGGGCGCTGCCGCCGTCGGCGCGTTCGCGGGCATCCCCGTGCGCTTCGTGCAGTCATGGTCCGAGCTGTCCGATGCACCGCGAACTAGAGCAAGGTGATACGGAGTAGCGGCGCCCGTCCGGTTTCAGTTCGACGTGCCTACGGATGGGGCAGAGCTCGCCGCCGCAGCAAGGGCAGACGCGGTCGGGCTCGTCAAGCTCGAAGGAGCGCAGTTCTTCGATCAGGTCGGGCTGCGCCGTCAGACCGTGTTCTTGGCGTTGCTTTCTCGCCTTGTTTTTGCGCTGGCGGGGACGATTGGCCTTTGGCTTTGGCGGCTGCTTGCTGCTGCTTCGTCAGGGTCTCGACCAAGTCCAGCGTCCGCTGCAACTCTTCGGGGTTTTCTTGCATGGCTTCGTGCGGAGGATCTCGCCGATTTCCTCGCGTTTCATGTGAGGGGAAGCTGGCGCGCATCTCGTAGGCCCTTTGACGTGCAGCACCAAGCCCGCGCTAACGATGCCAGCGTCATGGTGTATTTCCAATGCTCCTCGAAATCCTTGGCTGAATCGTTGCCTATTGCCCCACTTGCTGCGCTGAACGTAAAGTCGCGCGCGGTGGCCTTGGCGCCTGGGCGAGGGCCGCCCGGCACATGCGGCTCTACGACCTATCCAAGATCGACCTCGGGTCCCCCGACGTCGCCATCGTGGGGATGGCAGCGCGGCTGCCGGGAGCCGCCGACGTTTTCGAGTTTTGGAGCAACTTGTACGGTGGGGTCGAAAGCATTCGCGACCTCTCCGACGAGGAGCTGCGCCAAGCCGGCGTCGATCAGGCGACCCTGCAAGACCCGAACTACGTGCGACGCGCCGCGCGACTGGATCGCTTGGAGCTGTTCGATGCGGCCTTCTTCGGCTTCTCCAAGCGAGAGGCCAGCGTGCTCGACCCGCAGCATCGGCACTTTCTCGAGGTGTGCTTCGAAGCGCTCGAAAGCGCCGGCATCGCGCCCGAGGCGTTTGGCGGGCCGATCGGGGTGTTCGCCGGCTCGGGCATGAACGCCTACATGCCCTACAACCTATTCACGAACCCCGAGCTGATGCGCTCGATGGGGCTGTTTCTGGCTCGGCATACCGGTAACGACAAGGACTTTCTGAGCACCCGGGTCTCGTACTGCCTGAACTTGACGGGGCCGAGTCTCAACGTGCAGACCGCCTGCTCGACGTCGCTGGTCGCGATTCATTTGGCGTGCCAGAGCCTGCTAGCCGGCGAGTGCGACGCGGCCCTGGCCGGTGGCGTCACGATCGAGCTGCCGCACTACCGAGGTTACCGTTACGAAGAGGGTGAGATCCTGTCGCCCGACGGCTCTTGCCGGCCGTTCGAAGCGCGCTCCAAGGGAACGGTCTTCGGGTCGGGCGCGGGCGTGGTGGTGCTGAAGCGTTTGCGAGATGCGCTCGATGCGGGCGATCACATTCACGCATTGATCAAGGGCACGGCCATCAACAACGACGGCGATCGCAAGGTCGGGTACTTGGCGCCGTCAGTACCCGGCCAGGCGGAATGCGTCGTCGAGGCGCTGCAGGTGGCAGGCCTGACCGGCAGGGATTTGAGCTACGTGGAGTGCCACGGCACCGGCACTCCCGTAGGCGATCCCATCGAAATCGCGGCGCTGACCCAGGCATTTGGTCGCTCCACCGATGAGCGCGCCTTCTGCGGCGTCGGGTCGGTCAAGTCCAACATCGGTCACCTGGACACCGCGGCCGGCGTCGCCAGCTTGATCAAGGTCGCCCAGATGCTCGAGCACGAAAGCTTGGTGCCGACGCTGCATTTCGAGCGCCCCAACCCGCAAATCGACTTCCCCAGCACGCCGTTCTTCGCGGTGGGTGAGAAGCGAGCCTGGGCGCGCGGCCCGAACCCGCGGCGTGCGGGCGTCAGCTCGCTCGGAGTGGGCGGAACCAACGCCCACGTCGTGCTCGAAGAGGCGCCCCCACGCCTACCCCGAAAGCCGGTGCAGCGCCCGCCGCTGTTCGTGCTGTCGGCCCGCAGCCGAGGCTCGCTCGACGCAGCCTCGCTACGCCTGGCGCGACACCTCCACGAAACGCCGGACATCGACCTCGAGCTGGTCAGCGCGACCTTACTGCGCGGGCGGCGGCGCTTCCCTTTCAGCCGCGTGGTCGTGGCTCGCAGCAGCAGCGAGCTGGCCGCACTGCTGGAGAAACCGGACGCGGCGCGCGTCTTCGACGTGGCGGGGAGCCAGCCAGGTTGCCCGGTGGTGTTCATGTTTCCGGGCGGCGGCGCGCAACACGTCAATATGGCCCGGCAGGTGTACGAGTCGGAACCGACCGTCCGAAAGGTGATGGATCAGTGCTTCGACATCGCGCAGCAGCGCTTCGAGCTGCCGCTACGCGCGCTGATCTTCCCCGAGCCCGGCGACGAAGTTGCAGCGGCCAGAGAGCTCGAGCGGCCCTCGCGCGCGCTGCCCGCGCTCTTGTCCGTCGAGATCGCGTTCGCGCGCCTGCTGCTGGAGCTCGGAGTCGAACCCGTAGCGATGATTGGGCACTCGCTGGGCGAATATGCGGCTGCCCATCTGGCCGGCGTGCTCGACCTGCAGCAGGCGCTCGGCATCGTGCACTGCCGCGGCCAGTTGTTCGAGACGGTGCAGCCAGGAGGAATGTTGTCCGTGCCGGTCGACTCCAACGAGATCGAGCCTCTGCTCGGCCACGGCTTGTCGATCGCCGCCGTGAACGCACCGGGCATGTGCGTGGTTTCCGGGGACAACGCCAGCCTGGCCGAGCTGGAGAGCGCGCTCGCGGCGCGCGACATCGCTGCCCGCCGACTGCACATCGAAGTCCCCGCGCATTCGCCGCTGCTCGAGCCGATTCTGGGGGCGTTTCGCGACTACCTGCAGCAAATCAAGCTGGGCGCACCAGCTCGAGCCTACGCCTCGAACCTGACCGGCGGCATGATCACGCCGCAGGACCTGTCGTCCGAATACTTCGTGCGCCACCTGCGCAGCACGGTGCGCTTTTCGGACGGAATCGAGGCGCTGCTGGCGCTGCATCCGAACGCCATGTTCGTGGAGGTCGGACCCGGTCAGACCCTCTCGGCCCTGACGCGGCTGCACCCAGCCCGCAAACCCCAGAGCGGCATCGTACCCTGCGCACCGCACGTCAAGGACCAGAGCGACGGCGCGCTGTTCCTCCGCGCGAGCTTGGGTCGCATCCACGCGCACGGTGGCAGCGTCAATCTCGACGCGCTCGGCGTGGGGCGCGGCGTGGTGCCCCTCCCCCCTACTCCGTTCGAGCACGAGCGGCATTGGGTGGCGCCGGGGCACGGCTATTTCATGAGCAGCGCGGAGGTCGTCAGCGCTACGCGCGAGGACGACGTCGGGCGTTGGTTTTTCCACCCCGCGTTCCGCGAGGAGGCACGCGCGGCGGCGCAAGATGCGGCGGGTGTGTGCTGGATCTTCGCTGACCGCGAGCTGGGCCAATCGCTCAGTTTGGAAGCGGCGGCGCGCGGCGCCACGCCGGTGCTGATCGTTCCGAGTGACGCCAGCCGACGTGTCGGCCCCGGGCAGCTCGAGCTACGGCTTTCCGAACCCGAGGACTACGACGAGCTGCTCGGCAAGGCGATCCTCGAGCACGGTACACCCCGCCGCATCCTTCACGCGCTCGCGCTGAGCGAGCCGGCCCTGGCCGAAGGCGCAACGCCCAGCGATGGCTTGCTGGATCGCGTCTTCTATTCATTGCTATACCTGGCACAGCTGCTGAGCCGGGAAGAGCTGGCCCCCCGCGTCGATTTGTCGATCGCAGTTGCCGCTGCGTTCGACGTGGTGGGCGCGGAGACGAGGCGCCCGCTGCATGCGCTAGCACAAGGCCCTTGCCTGGTGGTGCCGCGCGAGATCCCCGAGCTGAGAGCGCGGCTTCACGACATCGGTGAACCGATCGATCGCGAACGGGTGGCGCGCACCCTGCTGGACGAGCTGCTCGTCGAAACGAGCCGCAGCTTCGTGGCCGAGCGCGCCGGTCTGCGCTTCGTGGACACGCTCGAACGCGTCACGCTGGACCGCCAGGAACCGCTCGCGCTTTCGCCCCAACCCGTCGTGCTACTGACGGGCGGGCTGGGCGGCATCGCGCGCACCTTGGCGCAACACTTCGTACGCACGCGTGATGCTCGGATCGTGCTCGTGTCACGCTCGTCGTTTCCGGATCCCTCGAGCTGGGCGCAAGCGCGCGCAGACGCGCAGGACGGCTCGCTGCTCGCCGAACAGCTGGATGACTTGTTGATGCTGCGAGCGGCCGGCACGCAGTTTTCGATAGAGCAAGCAGACGTGACGTCCGAAGCCCAGGTGCAGTCGCTGCTCGAGCGCGTTCGGGCGCGTTTCGGGGGAATCGACGTGGTGGTGCACGCCGCCGGCACGCTGGACGACACCCCGCTGGCCACCAAGGATCGCTCGGCCGCCCGCGCTGTACTGGCACCCAAGTTGGACGGAACCGTCAGCTTGTTGCGCCAGCTCCAGCCAGCGCCACCGCGTCTGTTGCTGCTGCTCGCGTCGACTAGCGCGGTGCTGGGCCCACCGGGCCAAATCGACTACACAGCGGCCAACGCGGTCGTCGCCGCGCTCGCGCGCTTTGCCGGCCCACAACTACCGAAGACCCGCGTCGTCTCGCTCGGTTTCGGCGTCTGGCGCGACACCGGCATGGCCGCGCGCGCGCTGAAGGGCGGCACACCGGACCTGCGCGGCGAAGCGACGGGGCACCCTTTGCTCGAACGCGTCGAGCGTGGCGCAGCTGGCGAAACGCGCTTCGAGTCGAGCTACGACCCCGCCAAGCAGTGGATCCTCGACGAGCACCGCGTGCGAGGTCAGGGCGCCGTGCTGCCGGGAACGGGCAGCGTCGAGATCGTCCGAGCGGCGGGCTCACTGGCGCTGGGCGTCCCCAGCGACGCCGGCGTCATGCTATCCGACATCGTGTTCCTCTCGCCGCTCGACGTAGTCGACGGCGAGCCACGCTTGGTCCGCGTCCTGGTCAGCATCGATGCGACACAACCGGGCTTGGCGCGCGTTTTACTGTCGAGCCGCCGAGCGGGCGACCCGAGCGAGGTAGAGCACGCGCGCGGCACTCTGCAGCGCCTGCAGGCTGCCCAGCCGGCCCGCCTCGAGCTCGCGGAAATCTTCGGACGCTGCAACCTGCGCAGCGAAACCTTCGAGCCGGGCCGCCAGGTCTTGCCGCAGGACCGGCAGCTGGCGTTCGGGCCGCGCTTCCGGGTGCTGCAGAGCATGCGCTACGGCGAGCGCGAGGCGGTCGCGGAGCTCGCGCTCGGGCCAAGCTACAGCGCGGATCTCGAGCTCTATCGGCTGCACCCAGCGCTGCTCGACATCGCCTCGGGCTTCGCGTTCTCGCTGGCCGACGTGACCCTCGACGTCAGTCGCGTCCGCGTGCCGCTCTCGTACCAGCATCTCCGCATGTATGCGCCACTGACGGCCAGCATCGTCAGTCACGTGCGGTTGCGCAGCGCTTCGAATGACGGTCTAGCGGTGTTCGACCTGACCATCACGGACCGTGACGGTCGCGTGCTGCTGGAGGTCGAGGGCTACACGACCAAGGCCGTACAGCCGAGCACGCTGTCCTCGACGCAGCAGACGCTACGCAAGACCAGCCTGCTCGAGCGTTGGTCGACTCAGGGCATCACGCGCGAAGAAGGGGCCGAAGTCGTCGAACGGCTGCTGGTGCACGCCTGCCCGGCGGAGATCTACGCCAGCCCGACTTCGCTCTACGAGCTTTTGGCGGAGCTTGGCGCCGGGTCGCTGCAAGGCCAAAGCGCCGACGCGCCGGGGCCAGTCAGTCTGCGCCCGTCGAGCGCGCCCGCCGATGCGCCACGCGACGACGTCGAGCGCAGGTTGGCTGACTGGTGGCGCTCGTTGCTCGGTGTCGACAGCGTCGGGATTCGCGACAACTTCTTCGATCTCGGAGGACACTCGCTGATTGCGGTTCGGCTCTTTGCCCGCATCAAGAAGGCCTACGGGGTAGACCTACCGCTGGCGGTGCTGTTTCAAGCGCCCACGATCGAGAGCTGCGCTACTGTTCTGCGCCAGGAGCTGGGCATCACGCTCAACGTCGATGCCGAAAGCGAACCGAGTCATGGCTCTGCCCCGCAGGCCAGCCGGCCCGAGCGTGCCTTCGACCATCTGGTAACGATCCAGCGAGGCAACGGAGGCATGCCGTTCTTCTGCGTCCACGGCGCCGGCGGAAACGTCCTGAACTTTCGTGATCTGGCGCGAAACTTGGGTAGCGATCAGCCCTTCATCGGCATCCAGGCGCGCGGCGTCAACGGCGAGCCCCCGGCGTCGAGCATCGAAGAGATGGTTTCGCTCTACCACCGCGAGATTCGCGAAGCCTACCCGGAGGGGCCCTTCTATCTGGGGGGCTACTCCGGCGGCGGGGTAGTCGCGTTCGAGCTGGCGCAGCGCTTGCGTGAGGAAGGCAAGCAGGTCCCGCTGCTGGTTCTCCTCGACACGTTCCACCCGCACACGGCGCCGCGCAAGCTGAGCTTGCGTGAACGCATGAGCAAGCTGCTCGAGGAAGGCCCCGGTTACATCTCCAGGCTGGGCATGGGCAGGGTGGCCCGGCACTACGAGGAGCTTTCGATCGAGCTGAAGATTCGCTTGCTCGAAAGCAACGACCTGCCGCTTCCGGTCGAGCTTCGTGAGATCCAGATGACACGCTCGTTTCAGAGCGCGGCGGCCCGCTATCACGCGCGCCGCTACGACGGTCGCGTGCTGCTGTTCCGCGCGCAGATGCTGGCTGACCCCTACAAGCACGTCGGCCCGATGCTGGGCTGGCAAAACTTGCTGCCCAACCTGGAGATCGTAGAGGTGCCGGGCGGCCACGACAGCCTGGTACTCGAACCCAACGTGCAAATACTGGCGAGACACTTGACTCGCGCGCTCCTGAGCTGAGGCCACGCGAGGGTACACGCAGGAAGCATGGACTCAAGAAAACGCGAGGCAAACATGAGCGAGACCGCCTGGTTCGTGGGGGACGGCACGTTACTGATTCAGGCCGTCGAAATTTGGTTGGAGCTCGGACATGAGGTAGCAGGCATCGCCAGCCGCGAGCCGGGCGTGCTCGCATTCGCGCAGCAGCGGTCGCTGCAGGCGGTAGGCCCGGACGAGCTCGGGGCAAAAGCCCGCGCCGGCTCGTTCGACTACCTGCTGTCGGTCGTGAACTTGTCGCTACTCGACGCCGAGGTCATCGCGCTGCCCCGCAAGCTGGCCATCAACTTCCACGACGGCTATTTGCCGTACTACGCGGGCGTCAACGTGCCGGTTTGGGCCATCTTGGAGGATCAGGCCCGCCATGGGGTTACCTGGCACGTGATGACCAGCGGCGCCGACGAGGGCGACATCCTGGTGCAGTGCGCCTTCGACATCGCCGAAGACGAGACCGCCTTCAGCCTCAACGCCAAGTGTTTCACCCAAGGTATCGAGACCTTCCGCGCGCTGGCAACGGCGCTCGGCTCAGGCACGCTGACGCGCACGCCGCAGCAGCTCACACAGCGCAAATACTTCGACTTCTACGACCGCCCGGCGCAGCAATTGCTGCTCGGCTTCGACGTGGATGCCGAGGCGCTCGAGCGCGTGGCCCGGGCGCTGGACTTCGGCACCTACCCGAACCCGGTGGGCACCGCGCGCCTGCTGCTCGAAAGCGCTGCAGTCTCGGTCGGCGCCATCGAAGTGCTGGAGACCCGTAACGGCGCTGCGCCCGGTACGGTGCTGAGCTTGCTGGATGACGGGATCACGGTTGCCAGCGCCAGCAACGACGTGAACCTGACGCGTCTGCGACTCACCGACGGCCACTGGCTCGATCGCGCCGCGCTGGCGGCGCTGGGGCTACGCGAGGGCATCAGCCTGCCGCAACTCGACGCGGCCGCGCGAGAAGCCGCCATCAAGGCCATCAAGAGCAGCGCCCGGTCCGAGGGCTTCTTTCGGCGTCGATTGGCCGCCCTGATACCGCTCAACCTCGAGGTTGGCAGCAAGAGCGAGGGCGAAGCGCACGTGGTCAGTTGTTCGGTGGCCACGCCGGCCTCGGTCCAGGGTCACGAGCTACCGGCGCTTTGGTTGGCGTTCCTGGCGCGCCGGTCGGGTATGTCCAGCTTCGACGTCGCCTACGCTGACGCGAGCATCGAGCAAGCGCGTTCGCTCGCGCCGCTACTGCTGGCGTCCTCGTTGCCACTTCGCGTCGCAGTCGACCTCGAACAAGGGCTCGCAAGCGCCGTGCAGAGCATCGACGCAGCTCGCGCCGCGCTCGGCGCCAAATTCCCTCATGCCTCGGATCTACGGCTGCGGCGTCCCGAACTGGCCCGAGCCGAGCTTGCCGTGGCGCTGCTGGTCGACGTCGCGGTCGGCTCGGAGCTGCCCGAGCGAGATTTGACGGTACGGATCGAGACCCAATCGGGTCGCATCACGCTGCTCACACGCAGTGACCGCGGCGACGAGGCCGGCCTGACCAAGCTAGCGCGCCGCTTCGAGCAATTCTTGCAGCGCGCGTCGGCCGCGACCCAGCTGGGTCGCGCTTCCCTGCTCTCGGCCGAGGAAGAGACGCTGGTACTGCAGACGTGGAACGCCACGGTCCGCGAGGTGCCGAGCAGCGTCTGCCTGCACGAGCTGTTCGCGGCCCAGGCCCGCCGAACGCCGCGCGCGCCGGCAGTCACGGCGCGGGAGCGGACGCTCGATTTTCAGGAGCTCGACCGCCGCGCCAACGCGGTGGCGCACGCGCTGGTCGCGAAGGGGGCCGGGCCGGATCGGCTGGTGGGTTTGTACCTGGAACGTGGTGTGGAAATGGTCGTGGCGCTGCTGGCCGTGCTGAAGGCGGGGGCGGCCTACGTTCCGCTGGATCCGAGCTACCCGGCGGAGCGCATTCAGTTCATGATCGAGGACTCGCGGCTCGGCGTGCTGGTCTGCGACGCGCACAGTGCCTCACGACTGCCTGAAACGACGCTGGAGCGCATCACGCTCGACGAAGGCGGCTCGGCCGCTGGCGCCGACGCCCCACCCGCGAGCGGCGTCGCCGAGCACAACCTGGCTTACGTGATCTACACCTCGGGCTCTACCGGCAAGCCCAAGGGAGTGATGGTGGAGCATCGCAACGTCGTCAATTTTCTTTGCGGCATGGACGACGTGCTGAGGCCGAACGGCAGTGGAACCTGGCTGGCCGTGACCAGCCTTTCGTTCGATATTTCGGTGCTGGAGCTGCTCTGGAGCTTGACGCGCGGCCTGCATGTCGTCGTTTACCCAGGCGGCGCGCACGACGCGGCGACCGCTTCGCGGCCCATCGATTTTTCGGTCTTCTACTTCGCGTCCGCAAGCTTCCAGGGCCCAGAGAGTTACCGCCTGCTCTTCGAAGGCGCGCGCTTCGCCGACGAGAACGGCTTCGTCGCGGTCTGGACTCCTGAGCGGCATTTCCACGCCTTCGGCGGTTTGTACCCGAATCCGTCTCTGACCAGCGCTGCGCTTTCGACGATCACCAAGCGCGTGCAGCTCAGAGCCGGCAGCTGTGTCTCGCCACTGCATTCACCGCTGCGCATCGCTGAGGAGTGGGCGTTCGTCGACAACGTGTCGAACGGTCGCGTCGGCGTTTCCTTCGCCTCCGGTTGGCAGCCCAACGACTTCGTGCTCAAGCCGGACGTCTTCCAGCGCAGGAAGCAACAGATGGTCGAGGACATCGAGACCGTGCGCAAGCTCTGGCGTGGCGAAAGCGTCACTCTGCTCAACGGCCTGGGCAAGGAAGCCCAGGTCAAGACCTTGCCTCGCCCGGTGCAAGCCGAGCTGCCGATCTGGCTGACCGCGGCCGGCAGCCCCGAGACCTTCGAGGAAGCCGGTCGCCTCGGCGCCAACGTGCTCACTCACCTGCTGGGTCAGACGCTGGACGACGTGGCCGACAAGGTGCGCCGCTACCGCGCCGCCCGCGCGCAAGCCGGGCATGCCAGCCGCGGCGTCGTGACGCTGATGCTCCACTCGTACATCGGCCAGGACGAGGCCGTGGTGAAGGAGACCGTGCGCGCGCCGATGAAGGAGTACTTGCGCAGCGCGGTAGGCCTGATCAAAGAGGCGGCCTGGACGTTCCCGACCTTCCGCCAGAGCGTCGATGACGGCAGCTTCTCGCCCAATCAGCTGTCGCAAGAAGAGCTCGACGCGGTGCTCGACCACGCTTTCGAGCGCTACTATCGGACGAGCGCGCTGTTCGGGACGGTGGAGTCGACCAGCGCCTTCGTGGAGCGCGTGAAAGGCATCGACGTCGACGAGGTCGCCTGCCTGATCGACTTCGGTGTCGCCGACGATCTGGTGATCGCCCAGTTTCCGCTGCTGGCGCGCGTGCGCGAGCGCTGTAGCGCGGTCGTCTCCAGCAAGCCGGCCGGTAAGACCATCGCCGAGCTGCTGGCCGGGCACGCCGTGACGCACTTCCAGTGCACCCCGTCCATGGCCAGCATGCTGGTGCTCGACGAGGCGAGCCGCGCGGGCCTGTCTCGACTCGAGCACATGCTGGTGGGTGGCGAAGCGCTGCCGCTCGCGCTGGCGCGCGACTTGTCCAAGCTGGTGTCCGGGAAATTGACCAACGTCTACGGACCCACCGAGACGACCGTGTGGTCTTCGTCCCATGCGCTCGACGAAATCGGCGACGACGTGCCGATCGGTCGGCCGCTGGCCAACACCGATCTACTGATCCTGGACGCTAGCGGTGCGCTCGCAGCACCGGGGGAGCAGGGTGAGCTGGCGATCGGGGGCAAGGGCGTGACGCGCGGCTACCTGGGCCGCGAGGAGCTCACCCGCGAACGCTTCGTGACTCATCCAGCGCGCCCAGCCGAACGCCTGTATCGCAGCGGTGATCTGGCCTCCTTTCGCGAGGACGGGGTGCTGCGCTTCCACGGCAGGCTGGATCAGCAGATCAAGCTCCGCGGCTATCGCATCGAAGTCGGGGAGATCGAGGCTTGGCTGGCGCAGCATGCCAGCGTGCGAGAGTGCGTGGTCGTGGTGCGCGAGGACAGCCCGGGGGACAAGCGACTCGTCGCTTACGTGATCGCCAAGTCCGGTGCCAGCGTCGACGCCGAAGCGCTGCGTCAGCATCTGTCGCAGCGCCTGCCCGAGTACATGCTGCCGTCGATCTTCGTCGCACTCGCGTCGTTGCCGCTGACGCCCAACAAGAAAGTGGACCGCAAGGCCCTTCCGGCTCCGAGTCGTGCGGCCAAGCCGGTGGCTGGCCCGAGTGAGCAGGCGCCAGCCGGCTCGCTCGAAGCGACCATCGCCGAAATCTGGCGGGAGCTGCTGAATCGCGCGGACGTGGGCAGCGACGACAACTTCTTCGACCTGGGCGGGCACTCACTGCTCACGATCCAAGTGCTGGGTCGTCTCAAGCCCAAAGTCGAACGACCGGTGAGCTTGGTGGACCTGTTTCGCTACCCGACGATCCGCTCGCTGGCCGCGTTCCTCACGTCGAGCCAGGATCCTTCGAAGGAGCTCGAGGGCAGCGCCACGCGCGGCGCCGAGCGCTTGCGCCTGCGCCGCGCGATGATGGACCGCCGTCGCCAATAGCCACTTTCATGCCGCAGCCCAGGGGGCGGGAGCGCCAGCTCACCCACCCGGCAGGCTGCGCTCGAAGAACGCTTGCAGGCGCGCTTGGTATTCGCCCGCGCCGCGCTCGAAATACGAGCCATGGTTCGCGCCGCGGATCACGTACAGCTCCTTGGGCGAACCGGCAGCTCGAAACAGCTGCTCGGCCATGCTGATCGGAACCGTACTATCGTCGTCACCGCCCACGATCAGCAGCGGCCGCGGTGCGATGCGCGGCACGAAGTCGAGCGCGCGCCGATCGAGGCGCAAGCCACCTTGCTCGAGCACGAACAGCGCGGGCCATTCCGCCAGCGCGAAGTACTGGCCGTGCTGGTGCGCCACCTGAGCGACCGGATCAGCTGGCGTGCCGGCCAGAACCACGGCAGAAATCCGGGTGTCCGCGGCTGCGGCCTGCGCCAGCACGTAACCACCCATCGAGAAGCCCAGCGCGCCGATCGCCGCAGGGCCCACGTCCGGCCTTGCCGCCAAGAAAGCGACCGCGTCGCGCACGGCGGTCTTTTCCGGTTCCGACCAGCGAATCGCGCCCTCGCTCTCGCCGTGACCTGGCAGGTCGAACAGCAGCACGCCGAAACCCTGTCGCGAAAGGCCGCGCGCCGTAGGTAAGAGCGAAGTGCGATCCCCGCCCGCACCATGGACCAGCATGACCGCCCGCCGATTTCGGGACGGGGCATACCAGCCGCTCAGCGACTGCCCGCGCGCGCCGAACGTCACCGCCTCCACCCCCGGAAGACCCGCCGCCTCGAGCGTCATGGCGAGTGGGCGTCGCGGCGGAAAGAACACCGCGCGCTGCTGCCGATAGCTACGCGCCGCGATCACCAGCGCGGGCACGACCATCACAACTAGGGCCGAAGCCACGGCCACGCGCAGCAGCCGGGCGCGACGCGGCCGAACGCGATCCGTCGCGTCGACGGCCACATCCGGGACCGCGCCGGAAGTCATCGACAATCCGCTCGTTCTGAAACTGACACCGCGGCCGGTATGTTACCTCGGCGCGACCCGGTCAAGGACATGAGCGACTCGCCCAAGACCTCGCTCGGTCGCGACCCTGCTGAGGCTCGCCAGCCGGGCGCCTCGGCCGCGATCATCGACCGACTTAGCCATTCGCGGGCCCTAAGGACAGGCGCTCGAACACACCAAGAAGAGATCGTCGATCCAGAGATCGAAGCTTTCGCCCCCGTGACCGACGAAGAACTCGATGCTCGCAACCGAAAGGCCGTCAGCCGATAGGCCCTCGATCGGGAACGACTCGAACGGCAGCTTGAGCTCTTGCCAGTCGGGACCGACGGCGAGCGTCCTCGAAGGCAGCGCCGCTCGGCCGTCCAGCAACCCCGAGCCGCGCGAACCGTCGTTGAGCGCCACCACGACTTGGCCGCTCGGGCTCTCGAGGCGCGCCCAAAAGGCCATGCCGGAACACCCTGCGAGGCTCACCGGACGATTCGACGGATGATCGAGCTGTACCCAGAGCACGACGCCCGCCGCGAAGTCGGTGCCGGTCGCGCCGCGTGCACTGGTGCTGGTGTCCCGCGGAGGATCGATGGTCCGAGGGAAGGCGTCGCGCTGCCGATCGGAAGTCAGGAACCAGTTCCCGAGCCGCCAGCCGGCATCTCCGCATCCACCCCAGAAGAACCCGCCCGCGCTGGGACTAGGAACGACGGGTCGTCCGTCGCCGGCGCTATCGCCGTCGCCCAGGGCGACGGGTTGCGGCGCCTCCGCGGCTCCGCCCCTGGCAGTACCACCGCCGCGTGGGCTGCCGGCGTCCCCGCCACTCCGAGCTCCCCCGATGCCAGCCCCTCCGGGCGCCATCGTTCCCCCACTCGAGGCTCCAGCGTCGCTCGTATCATCGCCGTGCACTCTCGTGCTCGCGCCACCGCATCCGGCTGCCATGAGCCCGACCGCCACAACGCGTTCCATTGTTCGCGTGAACATAGGCCTGGGCACGTTGGGTAAGTGTCGTGAGCGCGCTAAACCTCGCACCCCAAGCTGCGCTTATTTCCCGTGGTCGTGGTCGGTCCTGGCTGCGCTGATTGCGTCGCGTGCCGTGCAACTCCTGGGCGACGCGAGTGAACCCACCGCAGGTTCTTGGCGACGCCGATCCCAGCCAAAAAATCCCGAATAGATTCGGTTATATAGCCACGTCGCCGCCAATGGCGCGCTAGCAGTTTGTCGAATCGGGGCTAACTGCTCGTGAATCCAGCCCCGAGCTTACGCGGCAGTGTGAGGGTGAAGGTCGAACCCTTCCTTCCACGAGGGGGCGCCCGGATGAAACATCTTCATCTGTCACCTCCATAGTTGGCGAGGGCAATGGGCCCTCACCGCCTCGCAGTAATCATCGCGTGCGCCCCGTTCAAGGGGATTTTCTGCACCCGTAGCGTTGTTGGCTTCGCGCCTGAGGGGCACACCGGACGCAACGACTCGTAGAACGCCACCGCTTGCGCGTAAGCCACTGTCCCCAGATCCTGCTTGGTGACAGGCCCTTTGTCGTGAAAAATGCGGTCACCAACGTCCGAGATCCGCGTGTCTCCAGTCACTTGCTCCGTTGGGTTTGGGGGGCAGTAGTTCATGGCGTTCGAAACCCAAGGAGGTGCCGACGTTCGCGGCCTACGCGGACGAGTTCGAGAAGACGTACGTTCTTGCGAACAAACCGTCAGAACGCTCGATGAAGGCGAGCATCCTGAAGCATCACTTGCTTCCGGTGTTCGGCGAGATACGGCTCGATGCAATCAAGATGCACGCGATCGAGATCTTGAAGGCAGACCTACTCGCCAAGGGGCACGCGACTTTGCGAGCCAACACCGTGAAACTGAAGACGAAATGGATGCGGAACCTTCTCTCCGCTGGTCGACGCGAGTCGACGTGACGCGACTGGGTTTGGGCAGCCGGTGGGCAGCGCCGCACCTTCGTCTCAGGGGGTGGCGCTAGCGGCCGTTGCTCCAGCAGCCGCGGCGAGCGACGGGTCCGGATCCTTGGCGAGCTCGCGCAGCACGGGGACGAAATCGTCGCCGCCTTCCGGGTTGTTCCGCTTCGCCGCCTCGCGTGGGTCGAGCGAGAGCTCGAGGACCGGCACAACTTGCCTCCTGATCGGCCGTGGGAGCGCGTTGTCGAGGTACTCTGCGCCGCGCGCCCTGGCCGCGGGGTCGACCGACTCGAGCGCCCGCCGGGCTGCCTCGATGTCGTCGCGGGTATGCACTTGCATGAGGATTTGGAAGATTTCGGTGCGCCGCTTCTGGAGCGCGTCCTTGAGCGCGGCCACGACGGGCGCCGCGCGCGGGTCCTGGACGAGGACGCCGAGCATGGCGTGATAGCGCCGATAGTCACGACTCGCTTCCTCGATGGCGGGCTCGATGCGTTCGGGCGGGAGCGGCTTGTCCGGCGGCTCCAGGGGCGCGAGATTGCCCTGGGGCACGGCGGCGAGTACTTCACGGAAGCTCACCAGGTACTGTTTGCGCGCCCGAAACGCGAGTGCGATCCACAGCCCGCCCACGAGCAGGCTCACGTAGCTGAGCTGCGACCAGGTCAAGTGGAATACCTTGATCGCGATTAGAAGCACGAGCGCGGCCCCGACGCCCTTGGCGAAGCGGTCGACCGCCACGTCGATGAACGGCTTCGCGCGATACTTGAGATCGAGGGGTAGGGGGAGGAAGAGGATCTCGCGTGTAGTCTTGTCCACCGAGTAGCGGAGCGCGCTGTCGAGGATACGCGCGAGCGCTGGTGCCCAGAGCACCGGCATGAACAACATCAGGACGCCCGTGCCGCTCAGGCTTGCCGGCAAGATCACGAGCGCGAACGCGAGCCCGAGCTTGCGATGGATCCGCGAGGTCGCGCCGACCTGGATCGCGAAGCCGATGAGCGAGATATACACGGTGACGCGCGCGAGGAACTTGGTGATCGCGTCCTCCTCCTTCACGAGCTCACCGGCGGCCATGTTGAGCTGCTGCTCGACGATTGCGCCGCCGATCGCAGCGAAGCTCACGACGAGGGCGATGAGCCGCAGGTGCTTCGATTGACGGAGGAAGCGGACGACGTCGAGTCCGCCGACCTTCTCGCCATAGTCGTCGGCGGTGTCGGGGACGTGCTCGGCGCCCTTGCGCGCGACGATGATCCAAACGATCCAGGCGCAGAGCGAGAGCAGCGCCGCGCTGATCAGCAAGAGATTGTTCGTGCCGAGCGGCTTCGCGAAGAGATCCGCCGCGCCGGCTCCCGCGGCGCCGCCGAGCGCCGAGCCGCCACCGATGAATCCGAAGATTCGTTTGGCTTGGCGCGGGTCGTAGAGGTGGTTGGCGAGCGTCCAAAACTGGCTAATGAGGAGCAGCCCGACCGTGAGGCCCCAGAAGTAGAAGACCGCCGAGACCCAATTCTCCTGCAGTCGGAACAGAAACCAGAAGGCGAAGAGGCAAGCGACGAGGACGAGCTGCGTCCCTGGGATGACCCAGCGCCGCGGCACCTTGCGGAGCAGGCTCGAGTAGCCCTGCATCACGAAGCCCATGCCGAGCCCCGCGAGCAGGAGCATGTAGGGCAAGTTGTCTGCGCCGATGCCGGCGATGAACTTCGAGCGCGTCGCCGGCTTGATCACGTTGTAGCCGGCCATCGCGAGGAACGAGTAGCTGAACATCAGGAGCGCCGTCGCCGTCTCGCCCTCGTACAGCTCGACGACCGATGCCAGCGCTCGGCGCCCTAGGGATGGTTTGACGGCGTCTCTCCTTGAAGTCGCGTCCGCGTGGGCGGGGTGCCGTTCGTGCTCAGCAAGAATCACACCCAGAGTTTCGCGCCGCTTTGACTGATTGAACTGTCACGCAGGCTGACGCAAGCCTTGCGATTCCGCGTCGCTGACCGCGCAAGTCGTGCGTGCTCCTGGCCAACAAGGCTTCCTGTCCCGTCGGGCATGATTTCCACAGCAGCCGTGGTTGTCGTGCTCGAAGCACAGCAATAGTTGGCATGGAACAGCAGTTGCTTGGGGATAGACATTACTTGAGTGCGCGTCTTACTAGCGTGTTCATTGTAGGTGCACCATGCCCATCATGCCGGCGTCGGCGTGGTCCAGGATGTGGCAGTGGAACATCCACATGCCGGGTCGTTCGTCGAAATGGACCGCGAAGCGCAGCGTGCCCCCTACCGGCACATTGACGGTGTCGCGCCACTCACGCACTGCAGGGACAACGCCGTCCACGTCGAGCACCTGGAAGAAGAAGCCGTGCAAGTGGAACGGGTGATCCCAATCGAAGGTGTTGCTTACCGTCCAGATCTGGTGCTCGCCGAGCCGAACCATGGTGTGGTCGGCTTTCGCGGCAGGAACACCGTTGATTCCCATCGCCAAACCCCCTTCAGCTTGCGTGTCAAGAGTGAGGGAGATGTTCATGGCACTGGCGCCGTCGATCACCGGAGTGGGGATATCGCGATGCAAGGCCGGGAGCGGCTTCGGTATGTCGCCCGACTCTGGTGCAAACTCGAGCTGCAGCACGTCTTCGTCGGGGTACGAAGTCATAGTCGAACGTTGCGCCCGGTTCGACTGTCGGTTGGCTGTGGTCTGGCACACCGTCCATGGCGGCCGGTACACGCAGCCCATGCCAGTGAATGGTGGTCGGTTCCGGCAGCGAGTTTTTGAAATGAACGACCAACTGGTCACCGACTTTGGCGCGTATCAATGGGCCCGGCAGCGCGCCGTTGTAAGTCCAGGCCGGCGTAAGCACACCAGGTAGGATCTCGAGGTTCTCGACGCGAGCTTCGAGGTTGAGCTCCAGCACGCTCGGGTCGGGATTGAGGTCCTCGGGCGCCACGAGGCGCACCCGGTCGGCCCAGCCCGTTGGTTGTGACGTGGGCGCCTGCTCGGCCGGCGCGCTGCAGCCCAGCGAGGCACCCATCAGGACCGTCGCAAATACCCTCATCTCAACTTTCCCGGTCGGGGGGCACCAGGACGACTGGAATGCGCGAATGCTGCAGCAAGGCTTGAGCCTGCGACCCGAGCACGAGGCTCTTCATCGCGTCTTTGGAGTGGGTGCTCATGCAAATCAGATCAGCATTGGCGCGGCCGGCGTGCTGCCAGATCGCGAGCCACGGGGTGCTGCCGTCGAGCACTTGCAATTCGGTCTGAATGCCGTGAACGTCGGCTTCCTTGGGGATTCGCGCCCGCAGCTTGCCGAGAAGCGCGCTGCGATCGCCATCGCGGTCGTCATTGGCGACGTGCACGAGGTGAAGCGTTCCGCCGTGTTGCAACAGCGAGTAGCCAAGCGAGATGGCTCGGTCGGCGAGCGGCGAGAAATCCGTTGGTGCTACGATGACGCGCGGTGGAGCGGCGACAGTCGCGCGCGCGGTGACGTGCGGCACGCACAGCACGTTGCAGCTTGCCTCGTGGATGGCGTTTCTCGACACCGAGCCGTGCCAGATGCGCTCGGCAACGTTGCGTTGATGGTTGCCTAGCACCAACAGGTCCACTTCTTTCTCGCTCGCCAGCTGCGCGAGGTGCGAGTCGATGCGGCCCCAGCCCGGTGTGACACTCAACTTGGTTGCAGCGCCGCAAGGAGTCTCGCTGGCCCAGCGCCCCAAATCGCCGAGTAGCTGGTGATGCAGCTCGGGCCGCAAGTGGTCGAGTGGCATCGGCAAGCCAATCCCGAGTCGGTAGTGCTCGCCGTACGGCCAGGCGATGTGCGCCAGCGTCAGGGCCAGATCGGGCCAATTGCCGACGCAGCGCAGTGCGCAAAGCGAGGCATCTCCCAGGCCCGTGCCGAGCAGCACTTTGAGGGGTCGTGTGCTGCGGCTCCAGGCTTCCAGGCCCTTGGCGTCACGGGCGACCAGCACGGGTATGCCCGCCGACTGACAGAGACGTTCCGGAACGCTGCCTAGGCGGCGACGTTTTCCCGAAGCCCCGACCGCCCCCACGACGATCATGGCAGCCTGGCTGGCCTGCGCGATCTGAAGCAAGGCGGTGTCTGGCGCCCCCTGCGCGACTCGCGTTTCGACCGAAATGTCGTAGACCCGCCGCAGCTCCGCAGCCTCCTCTTCGAGCTGAATCTCCGCGGAAGGAAGCGCGAGTGGCTGCGTGCTCTGAATCACATGCACGAGGAGCAGCTCGTGGTCTTGCTTCCTGGCGAAGGCTGCTGCTGCCTTGATTGCGGGTTCACAGCGGGCTGACAGGTCGGTGCCGCAGAGGATCATGCCCGGGGATAAGCACTATCGGTGCCAGCTCCGGCCACTGGTGATTCTGCGAGAGTTTCTGCGGTTTCCGAGCGCGCGGCGCCCACAACGCGAAATTCTTGCGCGCGAGCGCAGACGCTGCGGCTCGCCAATGCAGTGATCGCCGGGCGCAGCCGACGTTGCGACTGGCTCGAAATCTGCAGATTGGCCGGCATGAGTGGTCTCACTGCAGAGCGAGCGCGGGCAGCCCTTGCGCGTTTCGGCCCCAATGCGTTGCCAGCAGAGCCGCCGCGTTCGTTAGGGGCTCGGGTCGTCGCACAGCTCAAGAGCGCGCTCATCTATTTGCTGCTCGTCGCGCTGCTCGTCGACGTTGCCGCCTGGATTGCAACGGGCGCGGTCGGTATTCCCCTCGAAGCGATTGCCATTTTCGGAGTCGTGGTGCTGAACGCTGGTCTCGGCGTGCTGCAGGAGTACCGCTCGGAGCGTGCCTTGCTCGAGCTACAGCGGCTAGGCGCACCGCGCGCCTGGGTCCTGCGGGACGGTCTTTTCGAGCATCTCGATGCACGTGACCTCGTTCCAGGCGATGTCGTTCGACTCGAGGCAGGCGACCGTGTTCCTGCTGACGGGCTGGCGTCTCAACCGCAGTCCCTACGTGTCGACGAATCGGTGCTGACCGGCGAGTCGCTCCCAGTCGAAAAAGAACCCAACGACGAGCTGCTGAGCGGCACGCTGGTGGTGCACGGCTTGAGCTTGCTGGAGGTCACGCGCACCGGTGCACGCAGCAACATGGGCAAGCTTGCGGCCACGCTCGGAGGCATCGACGTGTCAAAGACCCCTCTCGAGCAGCGCGTCGATCGCCTGGGTCGCAGTGTGGCGCGGGTCGTGGGCGTGTTGTGCGTGGCCCTAGTCGGTGTGGGTTTCGCGCTCGAAGGTTTCTCACAACCCTTGCCCATCGTCATGTTCGCAGTGGCGTTCGGCGTCGCGGTTGTGCCCGAAGGAATGCCCGCCATGATGACGCTGGCTTTGGCGCTCGGTGTTCAACGTATGGCCAAGAGGAAAGCGGTGGTGCGCCGCCTCGCCGCGGTGGAGGCGCTCGGCTCGGTGACTGTCATCGCGACCGACAAGACCGGTACCCTCACCCAGAATCGGCTGGTCGTGCAGCGCCTCGACGTTCCGTTGGAACACGAAACGGATGCCTTGTGCGCGATGGTTTTGGCCAACGATGCCGATGCAAGCTCCGGTGCCGGCGATCCCTTGGAGCTTGCGCTCATTCACTACGCGCAGCAGCGCGGCACCGATGTGGCCGCCCTTCGCCAGGCCTACCCGCGTCTCTCCAGCCGTGGCTTCGACAGTCGTTGGCGTTGTATGCGCGCCACCGTGGTCGGCCCCGGTGGGGAGCAAATTGGATTTCTGAAGGGAGCCCCGGAAGCCATCATTTCTCGCTCTCGACTGAGTGACCATCAACGCAAGGATTGGCTGTCGCAGGCCGAGCGCGCAGCGCAAGGTGGGTTCAAGGTTTTGGCTCTGGCGAAGGGTTCAGCGACTGCCGAGCACGACTTGCGCTTCGTGGGCCTCGTCAGCCTGTGGGACGCCCCACGGCCCGAAGCAAAAGCGGCCGTGCGTGCGGCGCGGCGCGCGGGAGTGCGGGTCCTCATGATCACCGGCGATCATCCTGCGACCGCACGCGCCGTGGCCGCCGCGGTCGGGATAGAGGCCTCGCGTGTTGTTCAGGGAGACCAGATGACCGTCGCGGACGCGGAAGTCGATCGCCTTTTGGCGGGCTGCAACGTCTTTGCGCGGATGCAGCCCGAGCACAAGTTGCGCTTGATTGAACGACTCCAGGCGCAGGGCGAAATTGTCGCCATGACCGGTGACGGCCTGAACGACGCCCCCGCATTGAAGAAGGCGGATGTGGGGATCGCGATGGGCGAGCGTGGCAGTGAAGTGGCGCGCGAGGTGGCCGATCTCGTGCTGCTCGATGACAACTTTGCCACCATCGTTGCGGCCGTGGAAGAAGGACGAGGTATCTACGCCAACGTCCAGAGCTTCATTCGCTTCAGCTTCTCCAGCAACGTGGCGCTGATG
>DATEDZ010000115.1:0-80117 GCA_035281385.1 Polyangiaceae bacterium | reverse complement strand
GTAAGCCCCTTATGTGCAGCGTGATGGCGCGGCTCCGGGCGCGACGCACACTGGGCGAGCGATGTCGAAGCCCGCTACGCCCCCGGAGCAACTGAGCCTATTCGCTGCGCTGGTGGGCGGCTTGGTCGGTGACCCGTTGGGCGGCCCAGCGGCTGGGGATGAGGTCGCTGAGCAGCTTCAAGGGCCAGCCAGCTTCGAGCTTGCGGATCACGTCGACGAGGTACTCGTAGGGGTCGAGCCCGAGCAGCAGGCAGCTGTCGACCAGGGTGAAGGCAGTCGCCAGACGCTCTCCGCCGCGAGCCGAGCCGGTGAAGAGGAAGTTTCGGCGCGCGACGGCAAAGGGCCGAATTCGCCGCTCGACGCGCCCGCTGTCGATCTCGAAGCGCCCGTCGGAGAAGCAGCGCCGAAAGAATTCGCGCTGATTGATCGCGTAAGTCGTGGCGCGCCGGAGCGGGGACTTGGGCAGGAGCCGCGGGTGGAGCTCGTCGACCCACCTGTCGAGGGTGTTGAGCAACGGCAGCGCTCGCCGCCGTCGCTCCTCTCCACGCGCTGCTGCATCGAGCCCGCGCTTCTTGCAGTCGTCTTCGATTGCGTACAAGTCCGCGAAGATCTTGAGCGGGATCGCGGCCCGCCGATCTTTGGCCAGCAGGGCAGCGTGAAACTTGCTCCGGACGTGCATGCCACAGCCAAGCCGGCGCTCGGGCGGGACCGCGACGAAGGGAGGCTCGTCTTCGTCATCAGGCTCGATCTCGCGCGCATAGCCCGCGTACCCATCACACTGCACGTCGCCATTGATGGCGGAAAACCAGTCGCTGATCTCGGTGGCGTCCCAGCTCCGAGTGTAGCCATAGGCGACGTTCTCTGCTCCATTCATGGTACCGTCGGTACCGACGAAGCACCAGATATGGCCGCGAAAAGTACCGTTTTTTCGTGACTTGTCCAGCGTCTTGAGATGGGTGTCGTCGGCGCCGACGATCGCGGAGGCCAGTACGACCGAGAGCTGCGCATCCGCGATCGGCTCCAGTAGATCGGTAGTGTAGGCCCAATAGGACTGCATCGTCTTGTCCGGCACCGCGAGCCCCATCCGCTCGAGCTCTCGACGTTGCCGATCAAGAGGGAGCCCGAGGGCGCACTTGTCTCGCACCAGCTTTGCGAGCAGGGAGGCGTCCACCTTCCGCTCGACGGTCGGCGTGGAAGAGCGCGGCGCAACCGACACGTCCTTCCGGCAGGTCGGGCAGCTCCACTTCTCTCGGACCTCTGCGCGCACCTCGATGCGAGCGGGGATGAAGACGAAGAGCTCGTGTTCGGTCGTCCCGAAGAGCTTCTTGTCGCCTCCGCATAGGGCGCAGCACCGCTCCTCCTCCGGGATGGATGCGCGCTCTTCCTTGCGCTCGACCTTGCTCGGGTCGACCTTCATCGAGCGCACACGCTTGCGCTTCTTCTTGTTCGCCTGGGGCCCCTGCTCCGTTTTCGACGGCTCGTTCGCTGCCTCAGGCTCAACGGGCGCCGGAGCGTCCACCTGCTCCGGCTGCTCGGGGGCCGGCACATCCAGCGTCGAGCTCGCCGCTTCCGTAGCTCGATCGCCGCCAAACGCCAGAAACAGCTGGCCCAGCTCCTCGCGGGAAAGACGCTCGGTGCTGCGCCCAAATCGAAAGCGCTCGGCACGCAGAATGCGCCAAGCCAGACGGTCGTTCGAGCGCTCGAGCTCTACGACGACCGAGAGCACCTCGTCCACGGCGCGGCCAAATTCACCGCGAGCCGCCATGCCCATGAGCTTGGCCTTCAGCTCTTCGAGCCGCTTCTGGCGCTCTATCTCCACTTCTGGATCGAGCGGCACGCCCGCGCTCAGAAGCTCGCGCGGCACGGGCAACGGTCCAGACGCGACGAAGGGCTCAGCCTTCGCCGCGTTCGTTGCGTTCTGCTTCGGTTTCGACTTCGGACGCACCACGGCGATGCGTCGATATGATCGAAGCCACATCACTTGCGCAACAAGAAATTGCTGCGCGTGTTCGTTTTCTTACTCGGCCGCCTGCGCGGAGTAGCGCTTACGTTGGCGTGCGCCCTCGAGCTCGATGCCCTCGAGCATCAACGCTAACTCCGCGGAGTCGATCTCCACGTGCGTCGCGCCCGCGGCCACGACGGCGCGCAGCTTGAAGGTCCCAGCCTCGAGCCGTTTCTTGACGATGCAGAATCCGCTTCTGTCCCAAAAAAGCATCTGCGCGACGTGACCGCGACGGTTCAGGAAGACGAACAGGTGACCGCTCAGCGGCTTGAGCCCGAACTCCGATTCAACCAGCGCAGCCAGCCCATCGAAGCTCTTGCGAGCGTCGACGGGTTGCGCCGCCACGTAGATCTTCACGCTCGGCGGCAGCGTCAGCATCGCTCTTCTCCTTCGAGGAGCACGAGCAGCTCAACCAGGCCTTCGGGCGGCAGGTCACCAGCGACGCGCACACGCCATCCGTTGCGCAAGGTCACCTCGACCTCCGCCGGCCGCGTCGAAGCACCCCCGGCGCCGCCACTACCGACTCGTACAGGAAGAAACCGCGGTCCCTCGCGCTCTGTCTCCGCGCCCTTGCCGAGCTTGCTCACCCAGCCGCACAGCGTTCCTGCGTGCAAACCGCGCGACGCGGCGTACTCGCCAGCCTTCAGCCCGCTTGCACGGTAGCGCTTCACTTCGTCGACCCAGTCCGCTCGGCTGCGCCGCCCTCGCTTCCTCGATTCCCTTGCGATCTCCATGCGCAGAGGTTGAGGCCCGACTCACGCCTTCGCCATCACGCTCCCCGTAAGGGGCTTACGGTGCACCGCCTGTGCGAAGAGCTCTTTGCCCACGCCGGACTCTCCGGAGAGCAACACACCGGCGTCGGTCGGCGCGACCAGGCTTACCTGCTGCAAGGCAGCAACCAAAGCGGGGGACGTGCCGAGGATATCCGTGAAGCCGGGGACGCCGGCTACCTCTTGCTTCAGCGAGGCGTTCTCGACCTCCAGCTGATCGCGGAGCCGCTCGATCTCTGCGAAGGCCCTGGAGTTAGCCAGAGCGACGGCTGCCTGATCCGCGAAGAGCCGCAGGCACTCGAACTGAGCTTCGGTGAGCACGCTTCGGCTGAAGACCCCCAGCACGCCGAGGCTCGTCCCGCGGAAAACGAGCGGTTGACCTGCAAACGACCGGATCTGTTCCCGTGCGGCCCATTGCGGATCCACGATCCAGTGGCCGTCGTTCTCGACGTCTTGGATCAAGATCCCGCTTCCGTTTGCGCCGATGTGCCCAATCTTCCGAACCCCCAATGGAAATCGTCGAAACGCCCCCTGCAGGCCGTTCCATTCAACTTGACCGCCCACACTGGGCCGGCCCGCGCTTGCGACCAAGTGTAGGCAACGGGAGCGATCAGCGCACTCTAGGCGCCGGGGGCAGACGGCGCACTGGTCACCGGGCTCGATGAGCCAAACGCGAGCCAGCGCCATCCCGCTTTGCTGCACCAGACCATTGACCATGCGCTGAAGGATGACGTCGACGGAGCGCTCGCTAGCAATGCCGAGCGCCATCTTTTGCATCGTTTCGAAGTCCACGTAGTCAGGCTCCCGCGGTTTCTCGTTGCCTCAACGATTTTTCGTGATCTGCGTACGCCCGGACTTGGTGTCCGGTTACGCCGGCTTAGGGCTTGCGGCGCCTACATGGGCGACGAGTCCCGATGCCGCGGCGGGCATCTTGCCCGCGGATCCCGAGGAAGAGGAAGAAGGTTGGAACACTTGATGCAGAGCGTGCTGCCGGCGGCTCACGCCGCAGCCGGGTCACGCCCGGAGCTACCTGTTCCACAACATGAACCACTGGAGACGATTATGGACATCCGTACCGCGCTTTTAGCTTCGTTGGCCTCGACCTTGATCGCCTGTGCTGGCGACCAGAAGGCGGAGCCTGCCATGGCAGACGACCAGATGATGGACAAGAAGTCGGCTGATACCGAGTCGCAGTCAACGGAAATGCCTCCCGCAGGCGAACCAGAATCATCACCGAGCTCGATGGCGGAGCCCGCCAGCAAGGCACCGCTACTCGCCATCGTGACGAGGGCGGAGTGGTGCTCGATCTGCAAAGCCAACGCTGGTCGGGTAGGCGCCCTGCTGACAAAGACAGCTTCGGATGGATCGCTCGAGGTGATCGCGAACGACATTACCAATGAGCAGACGACCGAGGCGTCCGCGAAAGAGCTGGACAGGCGCGGACTCAAGAGTCTGGTTTCAACGGCTGCTCCTGGCCTCATCTACTTCGTCGATCCGAAGACCCGCATGCGCGTTGCTGAGGTTTCGGTTGCCCATCTTGACGAGGAGATTGGGACCGTGACGGGTCTGGCCCGCAAGCGGCTGTCATCGAGGTAGTCGACCGAAGCGGCGCGAGCATGTCGACCATCACCCATCGTAGCTCAGCGGTCGTTCTCAACGAACGACTGACCGGCCGTCTGTACGCAGCGGGACTCGGCATCCTTCGCTATGGGCTAGCCTTCCTGCTACTTCTGTGGGGAAGCTTCAAGTTCGCTGCTTTTGAGGCCGAGGCGATTCGTCCCCTGCTCGATAATAGTCCGCTCTTGAGCTGGCTGCTCCAGGTGCTCGGGGTGCGCGGAGCCTCGGCCGCAATCGGCGTCCTGGAGCTGGTGATGGGAGCAGCCATTGCCGCTAGGCGGCTCTGGCCAAGGGTTTCGGGTTACGCCGGTCTGGCGGCGAGCGGCACGTTCGCTATCACGCTCTCCTTCTTGTTTACGACTCCTGGCGCTCTCGAGCCGACTAGCGCTACCGGAGGGTTCTTGCTGAAGGACCTGATTTTGCTGGGGGCGGCGCTGCTGACTGCCGCCGAAGCGTTTGGTGCGGCTGGCTCGCAGGCGAAGCATGTCCCGTAGCATGCTCCCTGAGGTAGCGGGCGGCTGTCTGTGCGGGGCCATTCGCTATCGCATCGCGGCAAAGCCACTCAGCGTCGCCTGCTGTCACTGTTCTAAGTGCCGGCGTGCCAGTGGGGCAGCACTGGTGGCATGGGCTACGTTTCCGAAGCGCGCGCTTCAGGTTGTCGGGCACCCAAAGCGCCGAAAGTCCTCGCCCCTGGCCGAGCGATTTTTCTGTGCCGAGTGCGGTACGCAGCTGTTCTTCGCCTACGTGACGGGTCCAGCCACCGTCGACGTGACGTTAGGTTCGCTGGACGATCCGAATGCGCTGCAGCCATCTTATGCGTTGTGGTCCGGGGACAAGCCCACATGGCTTCGCGAGGCGTGCACGCTGCCGGAGCACGCTGACAATGGCCCCGACTACACGCCCTACCACCGGTAATCCGGGCTCTGGAGCCTACCCGATAAACAAATGGCGGCGCTCCATCACCTTTTCCATCGCAACCAATTCACGGGCGAAAATCGCTAGCGCGTCAGGTCGCTCGCGTCGCGAGCGAAGCCCGACGGTTACTGCGGCCAAGCTTGGCCGCACCTCGTGGCACAGCTCTCGCACGAGCCGCCGTATGGTCTGTCCATGCGTGCTGCAAAGGCCCGCGAGTCCGCCGCCGGACTCGAAGAGAGCCGTTGGGCGTGTTGGTCACTTGTTGGCCGGCCTACTCTGGCTCTTGCTAGGGCTCACGTCAGCGTGTCGGAGGCCCATGGTCCGCCCAAGCGACGAGAGTGGAGTTGAGCGCTTGCCCGATGAGAGCGCGTTCGCCCATCAGGAGAACGTCGTTCCTTACACGCCCTACGCTGAGCGGCGGCGACACCGAACTCGGCTTCGGCCCGCAACGGTGGCTGCGCACACCAGCGGGGTGACGGTGCCGGACGAGTTCGTCGAGGTGGCATACCCGTCAGCAGGCAGAAACCTGAGGGCCTGGTACGCGGCACCTTTGAACGACAGGCCCGTGCCAGGGGTGGTCTATCTCCACAACGACTTCGCTCTCACCGAAGAGTCGTTCAGCAACCACGCGCCGTTCGTGAGCGCGGGGTTCGCCGTCGTGCTGCCGACCTATCGGGGTGAAAACGGGAACGCTGGAGCCCCAGAGCTTCTCTACGGGGAAGTCGACGATGCACGGGCCGCCGCCACCTGGTTAGCGGCCCGCCCCGAGGTCCAAGCGGGCTCCATGTACGTGATAGGCCACAGCATTGGTGGAGCGATCGCTGCGCTCATGAGCCTCTACCCTGAACCACCGCTGCGCGGAACAGCCAACATTGGGGGCATTTATCGCGCGCACACCTTCCACCACTGGGCGAGGCGGAGAGACCTGTCCCACCTTGTCCGCTTCGATGTTGCCGACGACAGTGAAGTGGCACTTCGCCTGCTTATTGCCAATCTCCCGGATGTACACCACCCGCATCGAAGCTACGCGGGCCGTGCCGACGAGTTCGACATGGACTACTCGCGCCACGCCGCGGGGCTGGCCAGAGCACACGGCGTGCCGGTCGTTCACATTCCGGTCGCGGGTGACCACATGTCATCTGCGATAGCGGCGGTTCAAGACTACATTCGCTCTATCAGGGAGCAAGAAACACGAGACGAGTTGACCACGAACCGTGGCGAGTAGACCCGGCGGCGACTTCGGGAGGAATCGCGTAGGGCGGCGTCGTCTTCGCCAGCTACACTTCAAGGCGGAGCTTACCGGGGCCCGGACAGGCCGCGCAGCGCCAAGATGCGAGAGCTGTTGGCGTCGAAGTACTGGGCGCAGCTCTCGCAGCAAAAGTAGAGAGCACTGTCACCGACGCCGCGGCGCGGGCTCGTTGCTGTCACGTCGAACACGACGCCGCTCACGGGGCAATAGGAGGGTTTGCCGAGCCTCGCCCCTGGTTGGGTCAGGACGCCTTCCGCTTGGCTTGCGACTCGCGCGCCGCAACCACCTTCACAGTCACGAAAGACCTCGTCGATTGGCTGCCACGCTTCGAGGGAGGCCGCCTGGACTCCCCCTGGTCTAGCGGGCTCCCGGGCACTCGCCGATGCGCCAGAACGCTCCGAAGTGAGCTCGGTCGCGGGGTAACCGCTTTCGGAAATGGCAGCGGCGATCTTCGTGGCGGTCGTTTTGGACGGATCGAACGAGACCCATGCGCGCCCCTTCGATGCATCAGCGCGGGCGGCGCGAACCCCCGGCACCCGCTCAGTAGCGGTGCTGACGGTTACGTTGCAAGTTCCGCACGTCATGCCTTCGACTTGGAACACGGCGTCCCGAAGCCCCGCCTGCTGGTTGTCGGCGCGACTCGATGTCGGCTCCGTCCGACACGAGCTGAGGCTGACTACAAGGGCTAATACTGGTAGTGTCGGTGATCTTCTCCGAACGTTGCTCATGACTGTTCCCTTCATGATGCGGTCAGGCGTTCCAAGCCAGCACTCACGGCTTCACCAGGCTCGCGCGAATCAGCTCCGTGGAGGGCGCTCGCTCGAGACGTCCATCGCGGTCGTACACGCGGCATTGCAGCCCAAAACGGTTCCGTTCATCAGCGTCTGGCTCGATGTCGTGGCCATCTAACCGTACGCTGGGTGAGCCAAGGAATCGCTCTTCGATGGCCTGCTCGTCCGTCTGGACGGCGAGGAGCCGCACGGCGACCACGTCACCCAGTCCCTCCTGTGTAATCGCCTCATGGACGCGCTCGAGCGCCTCGCGCCAACCGGGGCAACCATCGAAGTACAAGATCTCGATCGTCCTCATCGGGGCCGGCGCAGGGCGAGAGCGTGCCATTCAGCTCCCTACTTCGAGACGTACGCACGCCAGCGCGCGAGGCCCGCTGAATAGTCGAAGGTCCCGCTCGTGACCGCGAGAATCTCGTTGAGCCAGGTGTATCGGCGGTCCTCTGTCTTGAAACGAATGACACCGGCTACCTTCCACTGCTTGCTGCCGGTGCTCGAAGGCATGGCCAGCTCTCGACCCTCGAAGTGGATGTCGGCCCCGTCGTCCGTTCGAATGACGCCCGGCACCTGCAGCGCGCACACCGCGTCGTGACCTGTCGTCTCGTAGTTCGACCAGCGCACCACTCCTCGGAGCTTAGTGCCAGACACCTTGCCGTCGCCGCCGCCCACAAGCTTGCCCACCTTGTCGCCGATCGGACTCAGCTCTGTCGGCCCTTGGTATCGCAGCTCGAGGTCGAAGAGGTGCTCCAGATCGCTACTCGCTTGCTCGTGCATTTTCACTCCTGCGGCGGACGCGCCGCTGTCGTTGCTGGAGGTAAGGGCCGCGGGCGGTGCCCCGTTCTTGCTAGGGGTGGAGCACCCGCCCCACACGATGGCCAGCGAAAGGGCGGGAGCGGCCCAGCCCAGCTGCGGGCACGCGAGGCTCATGGTACCTCCGCCGATTGGAAGAGGGCTGGCGGAAGCAACGGAAACGCCAGGAGCGTCAACACGAGGGCCGCCGCGGTCCACAGCGCTGTTCGAACTAGGCGGCTGGCCCGCGGTGCAGGACAGGCGCAAGCCGGGCTCGACTGTCCAGACACCGCTGCGGCTGGGCGTCGTCCGTTGCTTACGACGAACGCGGCGCCGAGCAGCAACAGCGCGACTGCGACCAAGTGCGGGCGGAACCGCTCAACTCTCATGATGAGGCCAGCGCCGCCCAGACCCAGGAGGGCCAGCACCAGTGGACCCAGGCAGCAGATCGAGGCCGCAAACGCTGACACGACCGAGCCGAAGGCCGCCGCCAAAGACCACTTCTTCGACGAGTCTGCGAGCTCGCTAGCGCTGGCTCGAGTGGCTTGGGTCATGCGTCATGTCCTCCTCGGTTAGTGCGGCCGGGTTCGCACGACCGCCGGGTGTCCGGTTGGGCGCCGAGCTCGTCTTCATCCAGGGCCTCGAGGATCGGGCACTGGCGCGGCGACCCCTCGACGGCGCAAGAGGCAACGAGCAGGGTGAGCGCGCGGCTCATCGCCGCTAGCTGGTCGATCCTATGCTCGATATCAGTTATCTTGGCCTCAGCGGCTCCACGGACTTCCGAACAAGCGCTATGCTGGTCGATGCGCAACCGGAGCAGTTCCTCGATTTCTGTCAGAGTGAAGCCGAGCTCCTGCGCGCGCTTGATGAAGCGAATGATCTGCACCGCGTCGGCGGTGTATTCGCGGTAGCCTGAGCGCCGCCGCTTCGGCTCCCTGAGCAGCCCGCGCCGCTCATAATAGCGGAGCGTCTGCACGTTTACGCCGGCCTGGGCGGCAACCTGACCTGTCTTGAGTGTGTGGGCCATGTCCAGCTCCAGCCCCAAGCATGCACCCCGTACCTTGGTACCGAGTCAAGCTGCCCCGAAAAAAAAATGGATCCGAGGCACGCCGCCTCAGCCTTTGGAAAGGCGTCCCCGCCTTACGGCGGCAACTAGGGTTTCTGGAGTGATGAATTCGTTGAAACGAACGACCTCGCGGCCCGCGGGGTCGAGGATGATCACGGTGGGAAGGCCTACGACCTGGTACTTCGCCTGCAAGTTCCGAGCGGTTGGCGAGTCGTCACTCGCGTCCACCCGAATCGCCACGAGATGTTGCATTTCGCTCTGCACGCGGGGGTCAGAGAAGGTCTTGCGATCGAGCTCGCCACAGGCGCCGCACCATGCCGCTCCGAAGTCGAGGAGCACCAACCTGCCTGCTTCAGCGGCTCGTGCTCGCGCTGCGGGCTCGTCGCTGCGCCAAGCAATCGAGGGAACGCTCGCGTCGGGCGACCGGCCAGCCCGTTCCCATCCGACGAACATGATGCAGCCGGCCACGGCGGGAACGATGGAGGCGAGCTTCGCGCGCGTCGACCAACCGGTCAGTGAGGAACCGGGGCGCTCGGCGGCTACGTGGAGCATGCCAAGCAGGCCACCCATCAGCACGAGCGTCGCCGCCGCCACGCCGAAGCTTAGTCCCGAATAGCTGGTGAGCTCGTCCACCACGACAAAGCGGTCGCGGAGACATGCCCAGGCCATGTAGCTCAAGGCCACTCCGCTCAGCCACTTGGCGCCGAGCATCCACGCACCCCCCTTGGGAAGCCTGAGCGCCAGAGCACCAGCGACGAAAAACGGGGCGCCAAGTCCCAAGGCAAACGCAAAGAACGACGTGGAGCCGAGCCAGAGGTTCCGGGACGTGGCGGTCAGGGCGACCATTCCGGTCAAAAAAGGCCCCGTGCACGGCGCTGCAATCAAGCCGAGCGCCATGCCCATCGCGAACGCGCCACGAAAGCCGAAGCCATCCACGCTTGCCAAGCGGCCAACCAGCTTGGAAGGGAGCGCGAGCTCGAATGCGCCGAACATTGAGCAGGCGAGCGCGGCGAACATCACCGACAGGGCGACGACTACCCAAGGCGCGGATAGAGCAGCACCCATCAGCCGGCCGCTGAGCGCTGACAGGACTCCGAGTGGTGCAAACAGCGCAGCTATCCCAAGCACGAACGTACCCGAAAGCGCCGCTGCGCGTAGTCGGGTTCCGGCACGCGTCGCGCCGAAGATGGACACCGTGATCGGCACCATCGGGTAGACGCAAGGCGTGAGGCTTGCGAGGACGCCAAAGCCGAACGCAGCCAGCACCGCCGCCACCGCCCCCTGGCGCTCGAGAATGGACTCGAACGTACTGACCTCAAAGCCATCGCTGGCGTGGGCGGCGCCAGACGCGAGCAGGGTGCAACAAGCAAGCGCCAGGACACCAAAGGACCAAACAGATCGCCATCTCATGCAGATGCCTATGGCCAAGGCTACGGAACGGTGACGGTAGACTCGGCCGTCTTGCACTTCTCGGGGTTGCAGAGAAAGATCCGGACTTTCGCCTCACCCGCGGGCAGGCCCGCGATCCGAGCCACTTGCTCCGAGAGCGTCCAGCGGTCGGCCTTGAGCGTTGTGCCCCCGACCACGACTCGCCAGGGCGCCTTGGTGTTGATGTGCCAAGCGCCCTCTGCAGTCACTTCCAACGCCCCCTTCTCGGCTCTAGTGGAGTAGCCGCGACTGGGATCCGCGATGGCAGAGGCTGCGGCGAGCATGAGGGCGGCGGCAACCAATCTGCTCACAAGCAGGCGGACGTAGCTGACCAGCGGCTTCGCGCGGAGTCTCGCCGCCGCGGCCTGCTGCAAACGCTCTCTGAACATTGGTGCTACAGGGGGCATGGTAGGTCCTTCCATCCGGTTCCCTTGGATTCGCTGCACGAATCGAACCAGCGACCACGGCGCCGCTGATTGCATGAAGTCGCGCGGTCTACGTCGCAGCCACGAAAAATCGTTGTGAGTCGCAGCGACTTTTCGTGCTTTGGCGCGGCCTCGCTGTCTGAAACGGATTTGCTCAGCACCCGTACAATTGGTGTGCCGGGGCTGCCGGTTGAATCACGGGTCCTGCACCTCCTCTCCTGTGCTTGCGGTGGCTCCGGCACACATTTCGGGTGACATTTCGCGCAGTCGGACGGCGACGGCATGTTTGCTGTGGCCCAGCGAGGTCCCGTCGCGATGCAGATTGCCCCCACAGCGGCTGGCGTTGCCGTTGTGGGCAGCTTCTAGCCGCACTCCATGACGCGTCGCCTGGGGCCGCACAGGAGAAAGCCGATCAACACCCGACCTGGGCCGCGATTACGGACCGCGGGTCGGTACGGGCCGCGTAGGCACCAGAGGTGGGCGACGATCGCGAGGTGAGAAATCTCCTCGTACCGCGGGTGATAGCACTCGTAGATTGAACCGCGACTGGGCGGAGCAACCGGAGTCGGCGGCCTGTTAGGTGTCCTCGGGCTTGGGCATGAGCGGATAACGCGCCTGAAGGGGACGGTCGTGCCCATGGCGCCGGCGATCTTGAGCATCCGGTGGGGTCGTCGCTTCCACGAAGAACCCGCCTGACTTGGTTAGACCGTCGATCCAGCGCTCTACGCGCTTGGTGGTCGCCTCGAACAGGTCCTTTCCGCCGGTCTTGGGGTGGACGGGCGCGGCCTCGACCAGCTCCAGCAGCACTAGAGCGGCCGTGATGCCGTTCAGAACCCAGTTTTTCTTGCCCTTGCCTCCCGTGGCTGCTGGCGTGCCGTGGTCTCGTCGTAGCGCGCCCGGGAGCAGCGGAAAGAACTCAGGATCCCAGGTGCAGAGCGACTCGAGGATGGCCCCGCGGCGCTCAGCTAGATCGCGATGGATGGTGAGGGCAGCCCAGGGTACCTCGGTGCGGAGGGTGAGCACGCCATCGTTGCTCTCGTACCAGCATTGTGCCGGCACGGCTTGCGCCACTCGCTCGAGGTAAGCGCGGACCTCCGGTTGGTCGTCTGCCGCTGGCACGCACTTGATGCAGAACGCCTGCAGCTCTTGTGAGAGTCGTTGCACTGAGGCCGCGATCGCTCTGACCTCCTTGGCGCGCTCTGAGGCGACGACCTCGTTCTGGCCGCCGACACTCAGGTTCTTGAGCAGCGCGCCAATGTTGGCCAGTTGAGCGTTCGCTTGCGAGGCCACCTCACGCAGGCGCGCCAGCTCGTCCGCAACCGATCCCCCTGAGGAACCCCAGATCGCGGCACCCAGCCCATCTTCGAGGACTACCCAGGCATGACGAAGCTCCAGGACAGAGGGGGATCCATGCTGGGAGTTCTTCTGAGTCGGGGTGGGTAGACGCGTGACCTTTTTCCCGACTTTCGAGACGGCAGCTGCGAGGCTCGACAGCTGGTCGCGCAAGTCATCTTCTGGGTTCAAGTAGGTGAGAATCTTGCGGTGGAGCGCGTAGCATTGTCGGAGCAGCTCCAGGCCCGCCGAGGGCGGCGCGTCGGGTTGTGGGCGTGCAGCCCCGACAATTTTCGAGAACCTGGCTCGGCGCTCAGCCTCTTCAGGAGACTCGCTTCCACCGTCCCAGGTGAAGCCAAACCCCTCCTTGAAGGTGCGCTTGAGCTCCGGCTCGAACGCTCCGAAGTCAGCCGATCTCAGAAAGCGCGGTTCAGTTGGCATCTGGCTTCCATTGCGAGATCAGTCTGACACGCGGCTGCCATCGGCGTCGAAGGCTCGTCGGGACAGAGCGCGTCCCCCTGAACGTCTCGGATTGAGGTCCATGACTCCCAGTCGCTTGGAGTCTAGCTGAGCCCGCTCAGCGAACGCCCCCTCAGTGCTCCACGGGATGCCCCCAAGACCGCTGGAGGTTCGCGAAGCGACTCTCGCATGAGATTTTACCGGCCATGGCACCGATGTCGGGACCAAGACCTGTACTCGGTCGAAAAGGAGTTTCATGAACAACAAGAACTGGTTTTTGAAGAACGCGCGGGTAAGTCGGGGTGCAGTCGCGCGTCTGGCCGGCGTGACGCGGGAAGAGGTAGATGCTGCGGCGGACGACGTCGGGTGTGATGCCAGGATTCGGTTCGACGAGCTTGACGACGTCCTTGAAGGTATCGAGGAGGCGGCCGAGGAAGAGGGCGACGACGACGAGAGCGACGACGACGAGGTCGAAGATGAAGCAGCGGCCACCGAGGAGTAGCTCGGGGGGCAGCGACCTGGACGATTGGTACGAAGCAGCATATTCCATGCTGGTTTCTCGCGAGGACGTGCTGCGGGCCGCGCGCATGGAGGTGCGTCGCCTGATGGCGGACGGCTCGCTGCTGGTGAGCTCGGCCGACATCGAGGCAGCGAGGCCGTACCTGCGGCGCTGCGTCTTGAACATGACGGTGTATGAGGTGGAGTCTATCACAGCTGAGGCCGCAGGTGCGTTGTGGGCACGAGGCGCGGTCGGTGCTGCGAGGTACCGAGTGGAGGGTGGTCGGCGCCGCAAGCGAGGTCGGAGGTTCAAGTCCCTGCGCACCGAGCGTCAAGCGACCGACCCCGGTGGTGACGATGATGACGACTAGATTGGGCTTTCACCTGAAGCACGAAGAGTTCGCCCCACTAGGCAACCAGCAATCCATCACGTAACTCATCGCGACAAATAGTCGCGCTAGAGACCCGCGCAGCGTTGGCCCAATCCCTTTTTCTTCCAGACCTCGTGACCGCGACCGAGATCGCGGCTGCGCCCCAGACCTCCGGGCACTCAGGCCTACTCACGACGGCACAGGCGGCCACCTACTGCGGCTTCAAGACAGCCGGGGCTATCCGCAAGCTCGTTCACGAGGGGCGGCTCCAGGCGGTGTCCAAGCGCGGTGGGCGCGGAACCTCCATGTTTTCGCGCGCTTCACTTGATCTCTTCCTGCGCGGTCACATCGACGGCACGGTCGACGCCGATCGTCAGGAGGCGCCCCAGAAGACTGAGGTACCTCATGACCGACTGGTCCAAACTCAAGAAAACCAAGTACGAGAACGTGTTCGAAACCCCAACCGGAGGTCACCTAGTACGAGCCCGCGTCAAGGACCCGACGACGGACCAGCTCGTCACGATCAAGAAGACCCTGAACCTGGACGCCCTGGGCTCCCACCAGTGGCTCCTCAACGAGATCGATCGCGTCCGAAGCGGCAGACCCTTACCCCCGCTTCAGAAAGTGCGCTTCTCAGAATTCGCAGCAGCGCTGCTGGAAGAAAAACTGACTAAGCAGGAAATCAAGTCAGTCAAGGGCCGGGAGCGCTGGGGCTATACCTTGGTGCACCTGATCTCCGGAACCACCGGCGAGCGCTCCGACAAGTACGTGCCCGGCTTCGGTGACATGTACATTGACATGGTCCACTCCTCACACGTTGAGGAGTGGAAGCTGGGGATCGCCGGGCTCATTCAGGCCGACGACTACGCCCCGACCACCGCCAACGGCTGGCTCTCGATCCTCCGGGTCGTGATGCAGGCCGCGAAGCGGAAGTACGGGCTGAGCCAGCTGGCCACCGAGGACGTGACCGACTTCGATACGTCGGATTGGGTCGTGTACTCGGAAGAGGAGCCGAACAGCCTGACGCCAGAGCAAGTGCCGGTGTTCCTGGGACGTCTTCGCGAGCTGCACCCGCAGCATTACGCGATGGCGTTCCTGGGCTTGGCCACGGGGCTTCGGCCTTCGACCCTCCGGCCGCTTCGGCGCCGGGGGCCAGTGGCTGATGTCCTCTGGGACCGAAATCGGATTCTGATCCGGCGGTCTCAGACCCGGGGCGAGGAGGTCATGCAGATGACCAAGCAGCGCACCCGGTACGCGATCGATCTGCCCGAGTCGGTTGTCGACGTGCTGAAATGGCACGTAGAGAGCCAGCTACTTGCCCCCGAACAGCACGCCGCTGACTTGCTGTTCCCGAGCATCACGGGCGGGTTCAGGAGCCCCACGGTCTTGAACAAACCGTTTGCCGAAATCACTGAGGAGCTGGGCTTGCCCCGTTTCACGCAGCTCGGCATGCGCCGGACCTACAATGATCTGGCGCGCGCCGCTGGCGTGCTCGATCTGGTGACTCGGAGCATCTCCGGTCACTCGACCGAGCAGATGCAGCACCACTACTCGACCGTCTCACCGGACGAGCAGCGGAGCAGCATTGCGAAGGTGATCGATCTCTTCGGCACCGGCGGTCCCGTCTCCAGCGCCAGTGGCCCCCTCACTGGCCCCCTGGGCACCGCGAGTGGCCCCCAGAAAGAAAAAACCGGCTAGGGCATCTGCTCTAACCGGTCGTTTCTACTCAGCTAAGCTTGAGCGGGAGAAGGGATTTGAACCCTCGACGTCCACCTTGGCAAGGTGGCAGTCGCGGTGTAGAACGCGCTGCTCGGCCGCATAGAAGGGCGGTTGAGCAGACACAGAGACTGACTGAGGGTCGAAGCGGTCGGGTGCGCGCTCGCATGCGGCCTCGCCCGAGAAAGCGAAGGAAGCTCATGAAGGCGATCTTGTCGCGCGCCCTGGCGCCAGCCTTGGTGGTGTTCGTCTTACGCAGTGCGGCGGCGCAAACACAACAGCGGTTCGACGGTGACGTGACCGATGCGCCCTACGGATTTTTCAATGCCACGCTCGGCGGAGACGATCCTGGTTCGGATGCGGTCGTTCTCGAAGAGGAGGGCAACGGCTTCCTGCGCCTGGCGGACGAGGGTCCCGAGGCCTGCCACAACAGCGTGACGTTCGCGCCGGTGGAAGAGGCATCGTCGCGCGTCGTCGCTGACTTTGCCTTCCGCATCACGCCCGAGACGGGGGAGGCCGACGGCTTCGGCTTCGCGTTGCTCGACGCGAGCGTTTTTCCAGCCGGGGCGGTGCCGCCCGGGCTGGCAGAAGAACCTTCCTTCACGGGGTCGATTGGCGTCGGCTTCGACATCTTTCAGAGCTGCTTGCCCAAGCCAGGATGTGTCGAGAACCCGGACACGGAAGAGAAGGAATGTCCGGAGGTCTGTGATGGCTTGGAAGACGACCCGGCCGGTCACCACATTTCGATCCACTACGGTGGTAAGAGGTACCAATTCGCCAACGACTACGCCGCCGGGCTCGTGGTCGGCGGATGGACACGGGCGCGTGTCGTCGTGGAGTTCGGGAATGGGGGTGCGTGGATCAGCGTGATATTGGCCCCGCCCGGTGCCGCCGCCTGCACGGCTATCGATCGGTTCAGGATTTCGGGCGTCCAGCCGTACGATTCGAGAGTCTGGTTTGGAGCGCGCACCGGCGGGACCATCTCGCTTTTCGATCTCGACGACGTGGAGGTCACGCCATTCGAACCTGAGGCAACCGGCGCCTTCGGCGCTCCACACTGCGGACCGATGGTCCCGATCCACGCCGTGACCCTGCCGGACGGGCGCGTGCTGGCGTGGGACCGGCACGACTACAACATGGAGGATGCCGGCCCCTGGATCGTAGAGCCCAGTACCGGCTCCTTCATGCCGGCGGCACATCCGGGGTTCGACGCCTTCTGTGCCGGGCACACGTTTCTGGCGGACGGCAACCTGTTCCTGGCGGGCGGCCACTGGTACGACAACGTCGGGGTGGAGCGCGCGATGGTTTACGACGTCGCGAGCGACCGCTGGCTCGAGCTGCCGCCCATGAACGACGGTCGTTGGTATCCGACCACGACGGTGCTCGGCGACGGAAGCGTGCTCGTTCTTTCGGGGACCTTCAGCCCCGGAGCGGGCGGGGTGAACGGCCTCCCGCAAATCTGGCAGCCGGCGCAGAAGGCGTGGCGGGATCTCGACGACGCGATCAAGGACCTGCCCCTGTACCCGTGGGCGTACTCCGCTCCCGACGGTCGGGTCTTCGTCGCCGGACCGCAGCAGCTGGCGCAGTTCCTGGATACGAGCGGCAGCGGCGCCTGGCAGGAGACGGTCGCAAGCGGCGAGGACAATCGAGACTACGGCAGCTCCGTGAGCTACGCGCCCGGAAAGATCCTCATCGCCGGAGGTTCGCCCTGCGACCCGGCCATTTGCCCCCCGGTGGCCACCGCGGAAGTCATCGATTTGAACGGCGCCGAGCCGGCCGAGCTCGCGTGGAGCCCGGTGGCGAGTATGGCGAGGCCGCGGCGTCACTTCACCCTCGTCACGCTGGCGGACGGCAAGGTGCTGGCAGTAAACGGCACGTCGAGCCTGGGCTTCAGCGACGTGACGGACGCGGTCCTTGTCCCGGAGCTCTGGGATCCGGCCACGCCGGAAGCCGAGTGGGAGCCGCTCGAACGCGCGTTCGTGCCGCGGGCCTATCACCAGGCCGCCCTGCTCTTGCCCGATGGCCGTGTCTGGATCGGCGGCGGCGGGCACCCGGCGCCAGCAGCCGGCGTGGACCAGCCGAGCTTCGAGATCTACAACCCTCCCTACCTGTTCCAGGGGCCTCGTCCGGAAATTCACGAGGTGCCGGCGAGCATCGGCTACGGGCAAGGCTTCCGCATCCGCGTCACGAGCTCGGCCCCTCCCGTCGTGAACCTCGTGAGGCTGGGCGCCGTCACGCACGACTTCGACGAGAGCGCCTTGTTCGTCGGGAATCTGACGGTCTCCGCCGCCGGAGGCGAAGGCGAGCTCGACGTGGGCGCGCCAGCAGACCGAAACACAGCGCCGCCCGGCCCCTACCTACTCTTCGCCTTGGACCAGGGCGTTCCCTCCCACGCGGCGATCGTGCTCCTGGGAGACTCGGCGTCATCCGCCGGCGGGGAAGGTGGCGCCGGTGGCGCTGGCGACGGCGGTACGTCGGGGGCAGGAGCGACGGAGGGCGTGGGCCAAGGCGGCGCGCCCAATGACACAGGAGGCAAAGGAGGCACGACGGGTGATCCCATGGGTAGCGGCGGCGCGGCCGGCGCGGCCGGGACACAGAATCAGCCGCCGGTGGCCTTCTCGGCCACTCTCATCGTCAAGTGCGGAACGACGGTAGCGGGACACCTCAACGCCATCGACTCCGAGGGTTTGGTCTCCTTCACCCCGGGAATTTGTGCGAAGACGCTCGGCTGCAAGGAAGAGGGCGACGGCACCTGGGTCCTCACCACGAAGCTTGGCGTGCTCACGCTCGAAGACCACGGCGCGTTCACCTATCAGGCGAAGGAGGAAGGCTCGGATTCGTTCGACTTCGTGGTGAAGGACAGCGAGGGAGCCGAGGCGGAGGCCGTGCTCACCTTCAACAACTTCGTCGACGAGAGGGGCGACGACGGTTGCGACTGCCGGACTATGGGGGGCCGTTCCTCCCCGGCGGGCGTGGCCTCGATCGCCTTGCTCGCGGCCCTTGCCTTGCTGCGACGGAGGCCTATTCGTTCTCCGGACCCCCACTGATCGGCGCCGAAGCCCCTAACCGGCTACTTTTCGGTCCGACGCAGAATCGCTCAGGATTTCGGCACGTACCAGCTTGTGCCCGCGCACCGCAAGCGGGCACTTTCCGCGGCGTCGGCGATGGCTTTGCTTGATCGGATGGCGAACAAAAGATCAGGTAGCCATCGAACGCTGGCTGGATGACGGCGGCCCCGACGCCAGCTAGACGTAACCGTTCCATAATGGACGCCTTACGCCGCGCATCGCTACGATGAGCTGCTGGCGAAGGAAGACGTTCTCCGCGATGAGAGCGCTTCGGCTGCGCGTCAGATCGGCAGCCAACCCGCTGAGGAACGTTGTTGGGAGCTCCGGCAGGAGCAGGCCACCAAGCTTGGTGACCTTCCGGACGGCTGCTCGGAAGGAGCGAACGAAGCGGGCGAACACCGGTCGCCTTCTGGCTCGGGTCGCAGCTCAAGTTCAAGACTTGTTCGGCGCGAATTCTTGAACGATCCTGGCGCGGACGAGCGAAGTTGCCAGCACACCTCTGTCGGGCCTCGTTTCGAGACAGCGCGGTGCGTTCGTAGAATTGGGTGCGTCCGATCAGGCGGTCCAACTGTCCAACTGGCGAGCGTCAGGGTTGGAAGCACGGCAGCGGCGAACGGAGTGACTTCGCCAAGCCGGAGTAAACATTTGTTGGACGTTCAGCAGAGCCGCGTCCAACGCGTTGGACACGACTTGCGCGAGCGACGCGCCCCAACGCGGTTCGACGCAGCGATGGCCCCGAAAAGCGCACCTTGTTGGTCGGGGCACGCCCCTTGCCTCTCACTCACGCCGCAACTCGAACGCGCGAATCAAATTGTACACATGCGAACGCGAGATATCCAGGATGTGGGCTGCGTCAAGTACGTTCCAGTCGGTCGAATCCAGCACTGCTCGTACGTGTTTCGCTTGAAAGCTACGCGTTGCCTCCTGCAGTGTGAGCGCCTCCCCGTTGTCACTCTGGCTCGGCAACAGGTCGCGTCGCTCGACGACGTTACTGCCACGCAAGGTAGCGTCGACCAGCGCGGATTCGATGCGATGGGCCAACTCTCGAACGTTGCCACTCCACTCCATCGCCGCGAGCTGGCGCAGCGCGCTCGGAGCGAACGACTTGCCATGCCAGCCGTGCTTGCGCGCTGTCTGCTCCAGGAAATGCACGCTCAGGGGCAAGATGTCCTCGGAACGTTCCGCGAGCGACGGCACCTTAATCTCCAACACCTTCAAGCGAAAATAGAGATCCTGACGGAAGCGTCGCTCGGCAACCGCGCTTGCCAGATCCACGTGCGTCGCTACGACGATTCGCACGTCTGCGGTTCGTTGAATCGTACTGCCGAGCCGGAAATAATGCCTGTCCTGCAACAACTGGAGAAGCTTGGCTTGCGAAACAACCGACAGTTCAGCGATCTCGTCGAGGAACAACGTCCCGCCATCGGCGGCCTCGACTTTGCCCTTGAGACCCCCGCGCGGCACCGACGAGAAGGCGCCCGCGTCCGCGCCGAAGAGCTCGCTCTCGAGCAGGTTCTCGGGGATTGCGGCACAGTTCAACTCGATGAATGGCGCGTGCTTGCGGTTCGACGCCATGTGCACGGCACGCGCCAGCACTGTCTTGCCGCTACCAGAGGGACCGCTCAAGAGCAGGTGAATATCGAGGGGACCTGCGAGTTTCAGCCGCCCGACGACCTCCCGCATGGCGTTGCTGCGTCCGACGACACCAGCAAAGGCCGGGTCATCTAGCTCCGTTCGGTGCGGTGGTAGGGAGACTAGGCCATTCTGACGAAGCAGTCGCTCGATGTTGGGGGCTGCAGAGCTTGCAAGTAGCTCGATGTCATCAACGATCGCTTGAGAGAAAGGAGTGAATTCAACGGTACCTGCCTGACCGCGCACGTAGATCGCGCCAATCGGGGGGTCGCTTCCGATCGGCACGCACAGTACCGCTTCCACGCTCTGCCTCTGCACGCTCTCGAGGTCCGAAAAGCGCGGGTCTGTGCGGGCGTCGGCCGTGACGACGGTCCGGCCAGTTGCTACTGCCTCGCCCAGAATCCCTCGCGAAACGAGCGTCCTAATTTCACTGGCTCTGGCTTCCGCGCACCCCACCGTTGCGACATGAGATTGGTTCACGGCACCCTCTTCAGCGACGACTTCGACATAGGCCTCCCGGGCGCCGGTCCGGAGCTCCACCAATCTACTGACCTCGACCAAGAGCAGCTGAAGGTTGGCCTGCTTACTGAGCCGCACCACGTCTCTATAGAAGTCACGATCCCTGACGCGATCATCCTCGGCCATCCGACTCATGCCCCCATGCTAGCGTAAGACGCGCGCCATAGACCTGCCTTCGTCTCGAAGATCGCACAGTCTCTGAGGGCCGCGTCATCATTGGCCCTGTGCCTTTTCGAGTCCTTTGCACCGCGAGCTCGTCTTTACGTATCGAACCCCCTGAACAGAACCCACGAAAGCCGTCCCAATGTCACAGTACCAACGATACGAACGTATTCTTGCGCTCGCTGATCGCCTCAGTAATGGCTCCGATCAAGGATCCGGGGCGGTCGCCCAGGACTTGTACAAGACGATCCTGACAAGCGATCAGGCGACCCTGGACAAACTCAAACGTTCGATGCCCGAGGATGCGCAGCGTTCAGACGCCTGGCAGCGAAACAATCTGAGAATCTCCGACCCGAAGCCGCGGCGCGTACTCGAGGGGCCTCAACGGCTTGAGCTCGGGGCGTTTCTCTCGATGGCTCTCGGAGCTGGCGAAGTGTTCAAAGCCTTCGGAGCTGGTTGGGGCATGTCACAAGCAGCGGTTTCTCACGACTGGCTGCTGCCGATGGTCGACAGTTTCGACCAAGTACTGCCACCCGGGAACGGAACGTGCACGATGAACGGTGGAGCTCGGATCAAGACGCTGGACGCCGCGCTTGCGGGCACCAATCAGGCCTTGACGAATGCGCCCGGCTTTGACGAGCTGACGTTTCCTGGAGTGGTCGCGATGGGTGGGCACGGGTCGGGCCTCGGGATCGCCGCGCTGTCGGAACACGTGTCATCGCTCGAGCTACTTTCAGTGGATAGGAACGGGCAGCCTAGTCGACGCGAATTCGTCAAAGGGGACCCGCTCTTTCCAGCGGTCACGACCTCGCTAGGTGCGCTCGGAATCGTGACTCGCATGTCGATAACCGTCGAGCAGATGTACTTTGTCGAGGAAACGCGGGTAATGCGTCGCTTCCGCGAAGTCGAGCAAGAGCTACCCGTCTTGCTCGCACGGCAGCGGAGCCAGGAACTGCATAGTGTGGATATATGGGTAAACCCATACCGCGTGCGTGACGAGGACGATGTGTGGTGTGTCGTCGGCACTCGCAAGAAGGTTCCGGGGCCTGCTCATGGTGAGCGCGGATGGGCTCTCACGCACGGTGATCGTCTAACGTTCGAGGCTCTATGTGTCTTCATGCGGGTGTATCCGGGTCTCGTCCCGGTGTTGCTCGATGCCGCGCTGTCGTTGACCGAGGCGACCAAGGTGGTGATGCCGGCAGCGGTTGGTGTAGCCTTCGGTACTCCCAACCTGGCCCCAGTGATTGCGAGCGAGTGTGCAGTGGACGTGAACGAAGCGCTGCCGACTGTCAGGGCGCTGCTCGAGGGTCTCCAGCAACGCTCTACGCGAGGCGAAGGTTTGGTGACGAGCCCCATCGGGCTGCGCTTTGTGGGCGCGAGCACAGCCTGGATGTCTCCGGCTCATGCTCGTGAAACGTGTACGATTGAGCTGCCGATACTGGCCTGCACGAAGCGCGCCCGCGAGACGCTGGAGTGGTTCGTGCGGGTAGCCGTCCCCCACGGACGACCACATTGGGGTCAATGGAATCCATTGACCGGGAGCGAGCTACGCGAACGTTATCCGCGCCAATCCACGGCCGCGTTCTTCGAGGCCATGGCAGAGCTCGATCCATTCGGTGTGTTCGCCAACGAAATGGTGAGAGACTTGCGGGTTTCGTGGGGGCCCGCAGAGCCGGCGGTGCGACAAGACCTGCAGCGGATGACCGCGTGGAACTGCGAGGACTCGCTCATCCGCTCGTACAGTCGTCTGTTCTGCGATCCTGAGGGTCAGGTACACCCCGTACCTCCCGAGCAAGTCGCGCTTGAGTTGACGAGTGCGAAAGACGGCGGCCGAAGTCTTACCCTGCGCGGCGCGGGCAACGCGCTTCACACCCAGGCGCTTCGCCCAGAGGAGAGCGCAGCGCAGGACGGTTACCTCGTGCTGGCGACGCCACCCGACAGTACAGCGGCGAAGATCTCGGTCGACGCGGCAGAAAAAACGCTGACGGTCCGCGCCGATGCAAAGTGGCATGACATCGTTCACGAAACTCTCGCGCATGGTCTTCTGCCTATGGTCGTCGTGACAGCGCCCGATGCAACAGTGGGCGGCACGCTAGCTTCGAACTCCATCGGCCAAGCCTGTCGTCGCTTTGGACACGAGGCGGACGGCTTGCTCAACGTGACGATCATCACACCAGGTGACGTCGGTGAAGCGCCACGGTGTTGGACGGTCGCACCCCCGCTCCCGAGCGATGACTCCCAAGAAGCACGGCTTTTTAGGGCCGTGATCCGTGGGTTCGGTCACGTCGGGGTGATTCAGTCGGCGAAGTATCGTCTCATAGAGGTACCAAGGGACGACCAGCTGCTACCTGTCGAACGTTGCGGCGGGCGCGGAGGCTCGCGAGGCCAGCATTGCGTCGCCGTAACCGACATCGAAGCCTTCCCGCAGGAGCGCCTTGCCGAAGCCCTGAACCGGCTGATCCGTCCCAGCTCTGGCGACGACGGCGTCTATCGAGCCTGCGCGCTGTTCCACATCGGGGACAGCTGGACTGCTCGTGTTTCCTCCACGTATTTCGAGCGAGGGAGTTATGGACCCCACCTGCTCACGTACGAGGGCGATACACCCGGGCGCCGTGTTGCCGAGCACCTCCTCAGCACAATGCCCACTGCGTATGTGGCTGGGCGCGTCGCAGCGAAGTTGACCGAAAACGGCGCGAGCGGATATCGAGACCCAGCCTGTGGTTACCTGTTCACGATGTTGCCGAATGACTCGTTCAAGTCTTCACTACCAGAAACGGTTCGAGCGGCAATAGCGCCCACGGTGCAGATGACCTTCGTAATTCCGGAACCCAACGCGGTTGTGTTCCTCGAGCGAGCGTTCCGAATTCTGCGCCTGCGCTCTAACTCCGAGGATCACGGCGCCCTCCAGCAAACGCTTGCCGAACTGTCCAAGACCGGGGGTCTCAGAGGATGGCTCGTCGAGGTCACGCGGAAAGCATTGCACATGGAGCAGCGCTACTTCGGGGGCGCGAACCTGAGCCACCTGTCGGACGAGCAGACATTGCACAGCCTTCTCTCGAACGTTCTCGGGTTAAGCACTCTAATTCCAGCTCTCTTCGAGATGGTTTGGCTCCCTGGCGATCAGCAGTTACTTTCATCAACCTACCATCAATCGGGCTTCGCCATTTCGATGGCGTTTCAGGGGCCAGGTTGCAACGAGAACGGATTCCTAGAAGGTTGGTATCCTTTCTCGGTGATCGCTGAAAACCTCTATCGCGCTCTACCCGAGTTGTCAGAAGCCGCACTCGAATATTGTGGAGCCGTTCACCTTACCAAGAACGTGTTCGTTGGTAACGACCCGAAGCGCTTTACGTGCCGAATGCTGAAGGAACGACTGGAGGCGTTTCGCGCCGTTAGAGATGAATTTGACCCTCGACACGTGCTCGTGAGCTCGTTCGGTCGACGAATACTCGGGCTTTAGCGAGCGCGTCGGTAAGTGCGTTCTCACGGCTCGATGGCGGGGCAGAGCATCGGAATGTAGCGATCGGGTCGACGCATCCCCTCGGAGCGCATCCACGTTTCGGCGTCGGACATTGCCTTTCGACCCTCGTCTCCCCCCGTGAGGCGGCCAAGTTGATAGCGTAGTGCCTCCTCATAGAGTCGCATGCCGCTTTCAGACGCTGCTCGCACGCCCTTTTCCAAACACCGAGCAGCCTCTTCGCGATCCCCGCGCAGAACGGCCACGCCGGCTGCCACGGGGGCACCAAAAACGGCACCCCGTACCGACGGCGGTTCGCGGCCTAGGCTCTGCACGACCCGGGCAGCGAGCTGCAGCAGCCGCTTGCGCGCCGACCCGGTGGGGAGAGAATGTGCCGCCGCAAGCGCGGCTCTGCCGCGCAGGGCATTGAGCTCGATCCTGAAAGGTTGAAGCCGGGTGAGCTGCGAACGTGCCAAGTTGTCCCATTCCGCTTCTACACGCTTTGTCGCTGCTGCCCCCTCGCCCCGATATAGTTCGACCTCGGCCTGCTTATAGAGGTTGGCCATGTGCTCGACTTGAAATCCCCGGTTCGGCCAGCTTTCAAGGGCATGCGCGCAGGCCTCCGCCTCGTCGCCACGGTCCGCAATGAGGTGAAGTGTTGGCAGATCGCGGAGCGTATACATTGTCTCGGCGTAGAGATCGCCGCGACCGCGAGCTTGCTCCAGCTCTTCGAGCAGGATTGCGTTCTTCTTGCGTAGCTGACCCATCCACGACAGCGCGTCAAGCGCGTGGGTTTGGCCAAAGTTCACCTCCCAGAAAACACCCGCGCAATGGCGTCGAAGCATGGCGACGCCCTCCTCGGTATGACGAACACAGCCGCTCCAGTCTCCAGCAGACCAGCGCGTCGAGCCGACCACGATTTCGACCACGCCGCGCGCGCGTGGGTCTCCGCTCGCATCTGCGAGCATCCGCGCCGAGTCGAGGAGTTGCCGAACCTTGCCTGTGGCGTCGCGGCCGCCCGCCAGCGCCATTTGGAAACCTGCCTCCATCGCCAGGGCCTGACCGAGGCGAGCGGGCTCGCCGGCCTCCAGCGCCCACAGCAGCCCCTGGTTGTGCACCTGAAAGCCACGGAGCGTATCGACTACTGGTAGTACAATGGCTAGCGATTGACACCAGTCGACGCGCTTCAGAAGCTTGGGCGATATGGCCGCCGCCGGCCGAACCTGATGATCTAGTCCACGTATCGAAAGCCGCACGCGGTCGGCGATAATCGAAGCGACGGCGCCTACACTACTTCTGGACAACCGTAGTCCCAGACTGGCGAACGTGTTCTGCGCGTGCTGCAGCCCCTCGTCGATACGGCCGGCGCGCACCAACTCGGCCGCCGCTTGACCGGTAAGCCTGTCTCGCTCTCCCCCGCTATCCAGTCGTGCTGCCGCCTCGAGACGTTGTCGCGCGCCTTCTTCGACCCGGCCGCAGTTCACGAGCGCGTCGGCGAGTCCCACCCGCATGCGCTGAGTTTCCTCGTTGCCGAGCTCTGGAGCGAGGTCTAGAGAGATCCGGAACAGCTTGACGGCGCGATCGAACGCCAACGCTTGCGCCATCCGTTTAGCGGCTGCGGCGACGTAGTGTGCGGCTCGGTGCCGTTCCCCGCCCGCCAAGTAGTACGCAACCAGCGCTTCCGGCTGGCCCTGCCTGTTTGTGTCCAACGCGTCGGCGATGGCGACGTTGATGGCGCGGGCTTCCTCGGGCGCAAGCCTGGCAACGATCACTTCCCGCAACTGATCGTGAAAGGGCACCAGACAGTGTCCAACCGTTCCAACTCTCCGCACCAAGTTGGCGGCTAGAAGGCTGCGCACAGGGCCCGAACCGCTCTTGACGCCGGCGGCGGTTAGAACCGTCAGCTCCGGCACTGGCTCTGCGGCTACTGCCAGCACCTGCAGCAGGACACGTTCGTCGGGTTGCAAACGCTCGATGCGCGCCACAAGGATAGCAGTGAGATCGGTGCACTTGGTGGGTGCTTCTAAGGTCAGGTGAAGCGCTGCTTGTTCGAGCAACAGTGGATTGCCGCCTGCATCCCCTACGAGCCGAGCGACTTCATCCGGCTTCAGGTTGCCTTTTGCTACCGAGTCTTCAACCAAGGTTGTGGCATCGGCGGCCGGGAGCGGCCCGAGCTCGAGTGGATGGGTGAATTCGAGCGCGCGGCACAAGGCAGACAGGCACGCGCCGTCCTCCGCCCCAACTTCGCGATGGCTGAGGATGAGTAGGCAGCCCCTCGCGACCCTGGCATGGGCGATGTCTGCGAGCAGAGCAGCGATCTCTACGCCGCCCCATTGCAGATCGTCGAGCCAAACCACGAGCGTCAACTCCGCGGCGACGTGCGCCAGCAACTTCGAGAGGGCACGGCCAACGAGACGTCGGCGTTCCGATGGCTCGGGGGGAGGGGCCCGCAGGGTGAGCGCGCTTTCGACGCCCCTGAGCTTGGGGCCCAACCTCAAACGATGCCCGAGCACGAGCTCGATGGACGCGACCTCCTCGGGTTCGAGCTCTGGCGCACCGTCGTCGAGGTGTTCGCTGATGGCTTCGAACATGTCTTCGAAGCCGCCGAACAACACCGTTTCACGTTGATAGCAGCGCCCAACAAGAACTCGTGCCTCATTGGACGACAGCTTCCCGAGCCAGTGGCGAACCAGGGAGGTCTTGCCGATACCAGAACCGCCTTTGAGCGAGGCGATGGCGGAGCCATTCGCGCGGGCTGCGGCCAGGGCGCGATCAAGGTGGTCGAGCTCGGCGCGCCGTCCGACGAGCGCAGTCCTCAAGCGGTGCGCGGACGACCGCGCACCACCCTGAGCGACCTCAGGGTCCAGATGTAGCCATTCGCACAGTTGCGAATGGCCCGGCCGTCGCCTGGGATCTGCCGCGAGCAATCCGTCGATCATTCCGACATCTGCCTTCGGGAGGTCGGGACAGAAGTCCGCTATCGAGGGCGCTTTCGTGTTGACCTTCGCGTAAAGCACGCCCAGTTCGTGGTCCGCGAAAGGCACCCGCCCTGTGTGAAGCTCGAAAGCCAGGACGCCCACGCTGTACCAGTCGCTGGCTTCGTCGAGCGAACGGCCAGAAGCTTGCTCGGGCGACATGTACGCCGGAGTTCCGCATATGTAACGCTCCGACGAGCGTTGCGCGTCGATGCTCTTGGCAAGACCTGCATCAAGGACCACCAATCGGCCGGAACTCGTGACGAGAGCATTGGATGGCTTCACGTCGCGATGAAGCGTTCCCTGCGTGTGCAGTGCCGCTATCGCCCCGGTCAGCTGAGCCAAGCACGAGCGAATGCGGAATCGGCGCTCTGCTTCGTCAACCGCGCCGCGAACGAACTCGACCAGGCTGCGGCCGACGATCACTTCCATGGTGATGAAACCATCGCGGTCGTCAGCATGCAGCTCGTAGAGCTCGACCAAATTGGGATGCTCCAGGTGCTTGAGCGCCCGGAACTCTCTACGGAGCTGAGCTAGGCAGGTCGGATCCCATCGCCTCAGAAGTTTGAGAGCGACGTCGTGTCCGCGCAGGCTATCCCGTGCCAGGTAGACATCACCGAAGCTGCCTCGGCCGAGCACGCCCATGTGCACATATCGTTCGTGGCGCCAGGGAAGCGGTGCGTTCGTTGCCAGCGTGTCGGCCGGGTCCATTCAGCCCTTCAGGAAGGCGAGTATGGCATCGTTCACGGCTCCGGGATCCTCGCTCTGCGGAAAGTGGCCGCAAGCCGGCAAGCGAAGGATCCGAAGGTTCGGAACGGTGGTCTCCATTCCGCGCACTAGCTCGACGCCCTGAGCGGGATCAGCGTCGCCCCAGATGAGAAGCGTCGGGCAACGAATGTTTGGTCGGTCAGGGAAGGGGTTCCCCGAACCGACTAAATCCGACAACGCTCGTCGGAAGACAGCTCGGTACGGGCCCAGCATCCCCGTTGCGCCGCCTGGACGAGTCGCTGCAAGGCAAAAAGGTGCAAGATCGGCGTCCGTGAGCCGGCTGCTGTCTTTCATGCCCTTGCGAATTATCGTCTTAACCAGTGCGCCGCCGTCCCGCGAAAGCAACCAATCCGGAATTAGCGGTATCTGAAAGAGCAGGATGTACCAGCTCTTGGCGAACTGCTTCAGGCTAAAGCGTGTGCTGATGGCTTCTATTAGTCGTTCAGGAAGACACGAGTTCAGTACCACGAGCCGCGATACTAGCTCGGGGTTCCGACGCGCGAAGGTCCAGGCCGTGGCACCTCCCCAGTCGTGACCGGCCAGGAGCGTCGGGGCACCGTTCGTCAGCACTCCGAGCAGGGCTCGTATGTCATCAGCTAAGTCTGCAAGTTCGTATGGTCCAGAGATATCGCTTTTTCCGGCACCGCGCAGATCGGGTGCAATCACTCTCATGCCGGCCGCGGCAAGCACCTCGATCTGATGTCGCCAAGACCACCACGTTTCAGGAAAACCGTGTAACAATACGAGCGTTGGACCAGTCGCCGGACCGGCCAGCCTGACATTCAGGCGGAGGCCGTTTCTTGGAGGTCCCAGGTCAACGAGTTGCTCGTGCATGCCGTCCGCGCCAGTGGGGCATGAACGCTACTCCGACGCCGTCCAAGCGACGGCTAGTCAATAATTCGAAAGCACGGGCAGCAGGCCGGTTGACCAGTTTCCATGCACGTTCCGCCCGGGCAGTGGCCCGATGGCTCAAATTCAACACCACGTTTTCCAAAGACTCTCAGCCGTCGCGGGAGCCGCAGATACTCCTGGAATAACCGGGCGAGCGCCACCAATTGTCCGAACAGCGTATATCGGGCGGAGCCTTTCCGAAGTCGTTGGGGCCGCGCTGAACGCCAGCGATGCCGGCCTGCGAGTTTCCGTGGTGCCGCCGAGCGACCAAGCCGAGATTTTCGTCCGAGTCGCATGCCTCCGTTGACCCTTCTTTGAGCTCCTCGTTGTCGGTCGTCCAGTTTCCTGGACGACAAGGCCATTCGACGTGCACTGGAGTGGGAAGCCGCGGACACCGGGGACGCTGGCTGGCAGTGGTCGACTCGCGAAGCGGAGGACTCACCCCACGAAACGTCCGTAGCGTGAGCCGAGTGCTGTTCCGCGAGCAGCTGGATGGCACTCGGCACGATGGTTGCTGAGTGGCTCGGCATCCGTAGCGTGGCTCGCGATCGCTGTCTGGTCGCTTCACCCGCGAAAGGAGCGACCATCAGTATGTCTATCATCAACTATCCGTCGGGTAGTAGCTATGAGCTTCGCGTCAAGGACACCGCTGCGCTCGATGAATTTGACGTTTTCGTGAACGGCAAATTGGTTAGTCACGTTTCGGACGACGAGATTCAAAGCTTTCCGATTGAGCATCCCACGAGCGCCATGGCCATCGCCGTGCACTTTCAGGGCGCCGACGGCGGTAAGAGCGCAATCGTCGACGTTACCGACCCGAATGGCCCCAAGGTGGTCAGCTCGCAAACCGGTCTGATCCACAGCTACCTGCTCCAGGCCTGAGCCATGCGCAAGACCCTCATCTCGCTGGTGGTAGTGGCCTGCAGCGCCTTCGAATCGAGCGCCATACGGGCCGAAGACGAGCTTCTGGGCGCGGCCCGCGTCAATCCTTCGCTCACTGAAGAGCATACCTACTCGATCGAACGAAGGCTAGTTCCCCTGCTTGAGCAACAGCTGCCGAGCGTTAAGCGCTGCTATGATGTCGGTCCAGAAACGTCCGCGCGTTGGGACGGTGTCCTGCAGCGCGGCAAGCTGCTCTCGTCCAGCATCACCGCGCTAGACCTCGCATACGCGGGCCGGCGCGTGGAGACAGCGAACGCCGCCGTGATCCAGGCAACCGGCGACGCCCTGGAGCGAGCCAAAAGCGAACAGAAGGCCGCGAGCGAGGCGTTCGAGGTGCTCAACAAGACGAGCGGACCGCAGCAAGCCGGAGCGCCTCCTACGACGGCCGAGGACGCGACGAAGCAGGTCGGCGCCGCGGCAAAGCAGGCGGACACCGCGCGTAACGAGTTCGTGCGCGCTCTCGTCACCGCCGAGAACGCGGCGCGGTCACCGAAAGACTTCCGCAGGGCCGTCAACGATCCAGAACGGGTAGAGGCTTGCAAGGCATACCGAGCGGCGTTCAACGTCGCAGTTCGAAGCCAACAGCCGGCTGCTCTCGAGCCTAGTCCGGCCAAGGAGCAAGCGCAGATCGAGGCGGCCACGGTCAAGGCGCGCCTCGAGGACGCGATCGGCAAGACCACGGCGACGACCTCAGCGGTTACCGGCTCTTCCAACCTCGTCGAGCAGCCTGGAGCACCTGAGCGCATCGTTTATACGGTGATGTCCGCGCTTGGCGCGGACTCGGAAACGACGGGCACTCAGCTGCTGATGACATTGAATCTCGCCTCTGCGGTCGCGAGCAGCGACACAAAGCCGGTCCAAAATCCCTTCTTGCGCAACCTGTTCCTGCGTGTGGGCTTGCCGCTCGAGGTCACAGAAGGGAAGAGTCAGGCCGACGATCCGGAGAGCGCTCCGGAGACGGACGCGCCCGAGGTTTCGCGTATGACCTTCGTCGTCGGCGGTAGCTTGCTGGATGAATCCGACCCCCGCTTGCACACCGGCGACGAGTGTTTCCAGTTCGTCAAGGCCTACATCCCGCCAACCCTGGACGAGGCGGAAAGCCGCAATCGTGTGCGCGAGCGGCAGCTCTACTATGCGAGCTGCGCGCAAATCGTCGCCAATCGGCAGCGCTTGGCGTGGCGCGTCGGCCTGGGTACCCTGACGACGAAAGAGGAGTCGCGTCAGCGCACCAAGCCAGAGGTCGTGGCGGCCGCGCTGGTGTACGGCCCGACCGATTGGCTGCTGTTCAACGCCATCGGTCAGCGCTTCCTCCAGCCTTACAAGGTGAACACGGTCGGCGGCGGTTTCTCTGCCATTCTCGACGCCGGCGGCGATCAGCCGGGTGGGCAATGGGGCCGACTATCGATCGACGCTCTGGGCTTCGCTCAGTTTCGTGAGAAAGACGACGAGGCCAGCATCTCGCGCTCCAAAGAGTGGGAAGCCCGCGTGGCGGTCACCGGCTCCGGGAAGGTCGTCACCGGTGGCGTCGCTCAATTCTCGCTCGGGCCGCGCATCTTCAGCTCGGGCGAGGTCGGTCTGTTCTCGACCGTCGCGCTCACTTATGACGCTGACAACTTGATCCATTCGCTGCTCACGCCATTGCCGGAAACGGCCGCGAAGTAGCCAGTGCAGGAGGAAAGGAAAGTAGCAATGGCAGCACCGTTCAGAATAGCAGCAGCAAGCACCACGGCCCCGGCGGCTACCCCGAGCGCCTCGAGTAGCGACCCGCTCAGCAGCTACCTCGAGAAGCTCACGAGGATGATCCCTGGGGAGGTCGTCGGGCTCTACCTGGTTGGCAGCGGGGTCATTCCAACCGGCAATCGTGACTACCTTCTGGGCTGGACGATCTTTTGCGCGCTGGGCGTCGTCGTCTCGCGTGCTTTCGGGACGCGCGATGTCGCGCGGAACCGGACGGTTCAATGGGGTCACGTGGCCGTCTCGACCCTGTCGTTCGCCATCTGGGTCTACTCGATGGGCGGCCCGTTCAGCGCTTACCTGGGCGATGCCTACAAGCCGTTCGTTGGCTCGCTGCTCGTACTGGGTTGGACGTTCGTCATTCCATTTCTCTACGAGCCCAATCAATAGCCGCGCGAGGTCGCGTCTTGCGGTGGGATCGCGATGCAGCCTGCGTTGCTCCTTGAGACGGTGCGCGAGAGCACGCGGCCGCTCTCGTATTGTCGGTGTCACTAACTCGAATCCTCAGGGCGGTTCCTATGGCAGTCGAATTTCGATCAAAAGAAGATACGCGGAGCGTGACGGCACCGTTCAACGGTCTGGTCGCGCTGATCGGCGTTCTCGTGCTGGTTACGGCTGCTTGCGGCCCCGATACCAAGAAATGTGAGCCGGGAACGCGCGACTGTGCCTGCGCGACCGAAGACGCATGCAAGCTCGGGCTGAGCTGTACTGAAGGAACGTGTCGGGTCAGTGAGGCTGAGGACAACGGGCCGGTCCCGAAGAATCCGATATGCCGTACGCCTTGCCAGCGCAGCTTTACGGACGCGGATGGCAACTACCGTGAGTGCAACGCAGAGGGCTTGATGCTCGGCTGCCTGGATGACGCCGAGTGCGACCGCGGAACCTGCGTTCCCGCCAAGCGGGACCCGGCGGAACAGGTGTTGGGCGAAGGTGGGTCGGCTTCTGGCCCGGTGAGCGCGCCGAACGAGCCGGGCAAGTGCCAGATCAACGTCGATTGTCCTGACTTTCAGGTTTGCATCGACGGTCGTTGCTATTCGAACTGCGAGGACGACGGCGATTGTCCGGAGAAGAAGGGTTGTTACCGCAACGTCTGCCGTTTCACGTGCGAGGCCGACGCCGACTCTTGCCCCGACACGACCTACTGCTCGCTCTCGGACGCGGTTTCCGGCTACTGCTTACCGCTGCAGGCCGCCGTGAGCCCGGAACAGGATCCGGACGCGCCGGCCTCGGGACCCAAGGCCAGCGGCACCTTCGAGCTCAGCCACGACTCCTTCAAGTTCTCGAATACCGAGCTCGAGCAATCCTTCGAGCTAGTGAACGACGCGCCGGTCGCGGTCGAGTTCGAGATCTCCAAGGTCGAGCACACCGAGTACGACCCGGAGGGTCAGATTCTGGTCACCGAGCACGCCATGCCGTGGTTGAAGCTCGGCCCTTCGGGCGAAGCCGAGAAGACCGACTCTTTCAAGGTCTTAGTGGAGGGTGGCGACAAGGTCACGATTGACATTCACAACGATGCTGAGGACGTCCCGCCCAAGTGGGACGGCACGCTCAAGATCGGTAGCGTGCTCGGCGAGCGCTTGCTGCGCCTTAGCTACGCGCAGGGCGCCGACGGCAGGTGGGCCGGCACCGTCGCCTACTTCGCGCAATTCGGTGAGAACAACCTGGCGGACTGGGCCGCCGATCGTGGCAGCCAGGCCAAGTTGGCGCAGGTGGGCAACGCGTTCGTTCAGCGCTGGGGCGCGCTGCGCAACGGGCGCATCACGATGGATGAGTTTGAGGCGATGTTGTCAGCCACCACCAACGGCTCGTGGACGTGGCCATCGGTCAAGGATGTGTGCCCGACCGCGGCCTGCTACCTGTACACGAACGCGGAAGGCTTCTCACCCTACTCGGACTCGCTCGACGATCAGCCGATTCCGAGCGGCGTGGCGCAGCTGCCGATGGCGCTCGACCTCAAGCAAGAAGACATCACGCATTTCGAGGGGCGCCTGGTGTCTGGTTCGGCGCTGCAATATGCGGGCGACCCCGCGGTCTCGCTAAGATTCGTCTCTGACCCTGCGGAGTGTGCGGCCGACAATACTAGCGCCTGCATCGCTCTGGTCGACAGCATGGAGACGCGCGTTGTCGTCGGCGGTCGCTACGCCACCAGCAGCGACGATCGAAACTGCCAGGGGCTATCCGGTTTCGCTCTCACCAAGGTGCCGTGGCTCTTGCCCGGCTTCATGGCGGGGACCGAATTGGACGCCTCAACTAAGCTCCCGTACACGTACGAGTGCCGCGATCAGCTGCAGCCGTTCGGGTCCGCAGGCGCGGATCTAGTCGCTCAGAACCTGAGCCTGGCCGGTTCGAACCCGATTAGAGACGCCCGCTCGCGTCGCCGCGAGCTGAAGGTAGTCGACGGTCTACTCGTCAATCAATCCAAGCTCTACTTGCTGCTCGAAGAGAAGTTTGACGCGGATTTCTTGGGCTCGGCCGACGCCCCCGCCTTCTCAGCGTATGCGGTGGCCTCGCTGCACCGTGCCAACGCGCAGCTTAGCGAAGACGCTTATCAGGGCACACAGCAAACAGATGACCGCGACACCTCGGTCGACTTGAGCACGTCCGTGGCTTGTGAGCCGAATCTGGTTTCGCGGGCGTTGGGTGCCGGTGCGGTCTTGAGCAACGCCACCGCCGACAACTTGGCGCTCACGCTGCTCGACGGGCTGAAGCCGCAAGGCACGGCCAACACCGTGCCGCTCGATCAAGTGCACTACTTGTGCGGCGAGACAGGGCTGTTCGATAAAGGGCGCGATCCGGCGGCCCCCGCGGAGTGCCCGCCCGGCAGCGGCGTCACGTACTTCACGGGGCTGCCCGCCGGCAGCGATCTGAGCACCCTCGACTGCCAGAAGACCGGTAGCTGCCAGGCCGTGTTGAATGGCTGGCTCGCCGACACTAGCAAGCAACTACTGCTCATCGACGTGTACGCCTGCGCGACTACGGACGAAGTGCTTTGCGAGAAGAATCGCGCTGATTTGCGGGAAAATCGCATCTTCTACGTACCGAACGACGCGGTGGCGGTGTTCTCGCCGCTGCAGGACGCGATCAACGTCGCCTTCCGCTACAAGACGCAGTTCGCGAATCGAGAGGGTCGAAGCCTCGGCTTCGCGCCGCAGATCTGCGTCCCGAATTCGACCTCCGCGCCTTACTGCTACGATCCCGAAGCTATCGAGCAGCTGCGGCAGCGCGTCGATTGCCTGAACCACCTCTATCGCGCTTCGCTCAGCGAAGGGCGGCCGTTTTCGATCTCGACCACCACTCGTGGCCGCCTGTTCTCATTCCTGCAGCGGTCCTACTCGTACGATCAGGTCAAGGATCCGAGCCTGCCCGTGCCGATCACGCTCGACGGTTTCGAGAAGCTCAACGCCGAGCTTTTGATCATGCTCGGAGACGAGGCTTACACCAAGGCGTTCAAAGCGCGCTTCGACCTGGCCAATTCGACGCTGGTTTCGTTCGAGGGTTCGAAGCTCGAGAGCGGTGGACTGGACCTGGCTGGCGTGGCGGGCTTCGAGATGTATACGCTGTATCAGGCCACCCAGTATTACCAGCTGACGCTAAGTCGGTTCTTCGCCCTCGGTCCGTTCGTCTGGTCGGCAGTGACCGGTAAGGCGCAAGACAATTTCATCCACCACGAGATGGTGGTGTCGTACATCGACCGGGTGATGCGCGCTTCCACGCAGCAGAGCCGGGCGTGGAGCGAGATTGCCAAGCGTTATCAGACGTTCGCTCGCCCGGATCTGGCGCGCTTCGTGATCCAGCGTGCCTTCGCGGGTGCCTACATCGAGTCCGTTGCGCTCTCGCGCTTGATGCAAAACCTCGTCACCAAAGTGACGCCCGAGCAGCGCGCCCAGGTGCGAAAGGCCTTGGAAGATGCGGCATTGACCTACCAAGCGGCGTTCGCTTCGATGCAAGAGCAGTACGCGGCGATCAGCGATCAGACCGGCTATTTCGGTTTCTCGCCGGACTACGTGCCGTTCCCGGCGCTCGAGCCGAGCGGACCCAACGCCTTTGAAACGCTGCTGGCCGTGGCCAAACAAAGCGCTTCCGTGGCCGCGGGCAAAGAGGACCTGGCGATCGCCGCTGACCGCAGCTTCGAGACCGACTCCGCTTCTTTTCAGTCCGAGCTGGCACGCATTCGCAACACCTACGACCGGCAGTTGGGCGAGATCTGCGGAACCTTCGAAGGCGACGACGGTCGGATCTACCCTGCGAGCTCGCAGTACGCCTACCTGAATGAGAAGGCCAAAACGCTCGTCGAGCCCTGCGGCATGATGGGCAACGGAGCGTTGTTCGACGCCATCGGTGCCGTCGAGCTCGTCAAGCTGGACATCGACGCAGCCGATTTGTCTGCCTCGAACCTGTTCGCAGAGATCGACATCGACCGGGCTCACACCGACAGCCTATGCAGGATCGCCACCGATCTCGCGCTCTACAAGTACGAGACTCAGGGCAAGGCCGACTCGCTGGCGTCCGACATCGCGCGCACCAAGAAAGACATTTCTGACATGAAGATGGGGCTGGAGATCATCCAGCAGGTCACCACTCTCATGACTTGTATCGTCGGAACCAGCAGCGATTGCGGTCCCAAGGCTGCCGCTGCCGCGTTCTGGGGCGCGGCATCCGGCATGGTCAGCGCTATGGCCAGCGTCGCTGAAGAGGACATTCTCAAACAGCAGGATCAGATCGCCGAGCTGCAGCGCGCGCAGATCCTGTACGACTCTGACATCGAGTGTCAGCAGCTCGAAGCCAACTCCGTCGCGACCGTGGCCAAGCAGTGGCTGAGGCTTAAGGAGATTCGCCTCCAAGCGCTGCGCGCCGGCTATCACCTGAAGCTGACATTGGGGAATGTCGACAAGCTGTGGAACGAGAGCAAGCGGCTGCTCGCGGAACAGCAAGAAGCGCAGCAGCTGGCCATCAACGTCGAGTCCGCCAAGAACGATCCCAACGTGCGCATCTACAAGAACGACGCGATCATCAGCGCCGAGCGCACGTTCGACGACGCAGTCCGTACCGCCTACCAGGCGACGCGCGTCTTCGAGTACTACGCGAGCCAGAGCTACGTGCACAAGGGCGACCTGGCGCTGGTCAGGCTGGTATCACGCTCCGATTTTAGCCTGGAGGGCTACCTAACGTCCCTGCAAGGTGCGTACTCCGAGTTTTCCGAGAGCTATGGCACGCCGGATGCTCGCGTCGACATCTTGTCGCTCCGTGACGACGTGATGCAGATTCCCCGCATCTCGAGCAGCGGCGTGGCGCTGAGCGAGAGCGTCCGCGTGGCGCTGTTTCGCTCGGCGCTAGCGGATCCGGCTCTGCTCGACGGGCAGGGGCAGCTCACGGTGCCGTTCTCGACCAGCTTCTCGCGGCTCTCACCGGCCACGCGTAATCACAAGATCTCCCACGTCGAGGCGGAGATTTTGGGGTCGCAGGTCGGCGACACGCTCGGGCGCATCTATCTACGCCAGTCGGGCACGGGCGCCGTGGAGGGCGTGGACGACGCGAAGTCCTACTATCGATTCCCGGAACGCTCGGCCGTCGTCAATCCGTTCTTCAACGGCGTGCGCACGTTCGGAACCGAAGTGTATCGCAACGATCATCTGCGTGACCGTCCCTACGTGAACACGCGATGGGAGTTCGTGTTCAATCAACGTGACGAGCAGGTCAATCAAGATATCCAGTTGAACGCGCTCACGGATATTCGTCTGTACGTTTATTACAGCGATTTCGTGGCGCCCTGAGAGGAGACATACGATGTCAGTGCTACATGGTGCGCGCTATGGGTTCGGCACGCTTGCGTTTGCGGGCTTGCTGGGCACCTTTGCCGGATGCGACTCGAGCGACGGTGGGTCGACACAGAACTTGCCCGAGCCCGACGGCATGGACTGCCCAGCGGGCAGTCGCGCCGACTCGGCCGACGGCGAGTGCCGGCCGCTGGTGACGTGCGCCAAGCTGGACTGCGGCGATCGCGGTCGCTCCTGCACGGAAGCGACCGATCACATCGACGCCGCCTGCGGCGCGTGCACCCGTGGTGAGGAGTCGGCCGACGGCGAGTGCGCCCTCGCCGGCTGCAGCAGCCTGAAATGCGAGGACCAGCACCGCACCTGCAGTGAGCTGCCCAGGGCCGTGTGCAACGAGGCGTGCGTCGCGGGCTACATGTGGGACGCCAAGCTGGAGGCGTGTCGCGCCCTCAAGACTTGCGACGAGCTGGCCTGCTCGGCCGAGCAAACCTGCGAGCCCGAGACCGACACCAAGGATGCGCGCTGCAAGGGCGGTTCCGGTGGTCAGTGCGCTTCCGGCGAAGGCTGGGATCCGACGTCGGAAGAGTGCCGCGCTTGCAACGACGGCTTCTCGCCGAAGTGTGACTCCGAGGGGGAGACGGGCGCGGTGCTGGCGCTCCACAGCACGGACGACGCCACCTGCGTGTGCGAGACGGAGCCCGGCTTTTATCTCGGTGCGCAGGGTGGGGCGGCGGTGGCGTGCGACGCCGACGGCGATGGTTGGGTGAGCGACAGCGCTCAGACTTCCATCGAGTCCGACAATTCGGTTATCCGCGACAACTCGCGCTGCAACTTGCGCCGGATCGGCAAGGTCCTACTGCAGAACGAGGGGTTCCAGACCTTCGTCGGCGAGGATTTCTCGGCCGAATTTGCCGAGGGGCTACCGCTGTACGAGAGTGCTCGCAACGATGGCGCCACGTCCACTTCGTTGCCCGAGTACGGCGGCGGCGCGCTGGACGCGCGGGCGCTCAACTCGTTTACCAAGTACTGTTCGGTCGAGGATCTGAACGACAACGGCGTGTCCGACGTCAGCGAGTGGTCCGGCAGCCCGATCGCGCTCGGCGCGAGCCGCCCGTCGAAGGCGCTGGCCCAGTATTACGCTAGGTACACGAGGCTTGCGTATTTCGCAGAGTTACACAACGCCTGGTACGAGCCGGCCGTGGATAGCGAGCCCGCGCTCTATCGCGTTGTCGAACGTTCGCGTACGGGCGTCGATACGCAGGGCGTACCGCTAGTGTATCCGGCGGCCGCCGTCGCCGGTGTCGAGAACGACGTGAAGAGCTGCGTGCGCCACGGGGACGCGCAGTTCAAATGGTCGTCGACCTTCGACGGCGTCAGCCTGCTCTCGCCCAATACGACGGGCGGAGACTTCGCCGAGTTCGGCAACGCGGGCTGGGACGGCATGAACCATCACAGCCAGTTCAAGTGTGTGCAAGTCACGACCGAGGAGAAGTACGGCGAGCAGGTGCTCGACGACGAGCTCGCTCCGGAGATGGTGTTCGTCAAGAACGCGAACTTGCGCCGGCTCGGCACCAACGGGACGAGCTATGCGGTCCCCTGGTACGCCAACGACTGCAAGCTGGGCAGTGCGCTAGGCGAGGCGCCGGGAGACGGCCCGAACTCGGCGTTTCCGACCGTGACCTGCTCTACGCCGCCGGCCTTACCTGCCGAGGGCTCGGTACTGTGGGCGGCAGTCGGGTTCGAGAACGCCGCACAATCATCAGGCTACGTGAGCCTCACGGAGCCGGGTAACTATGTGCGCGGCTGCCGCAACGAGTGCGCGGAACTTCCGGAGTTCACCTCGCTGAGCGGCTGCGACCACTGCGTTGTCGGCCCGTTCGGTGAGGGGACGAAGGTGAGCGGTAGCCCGAACGTAGGCCAATCTTGCGGGCAATGTGGCGGTAAGGTGCAGTGTAACGGCGCGTGCAGCGTGAGCGATCCGCCCAACGTCGGCGCGGGTTGTGGATCTTGCGGCGGCGCCGTGCAGTGCAACGGCCAGTGCAGCGTCGGCACGCCTGGCAACTACGGGCAGGCCTGCGGCTCGTGCGGAGGCACAGTACAATGCGACGGCAACTGCAGCGTGGGCACGCCCGGCAACTACGGGCAGGCGTGCGGCGAGTGCGGTGTCGGCACCTATCAGTGCAGCGGTGCCTGCTCCAAAAGCGCACCTGACTGGTGGGGGCAATCCTGCGGTTATTGCGGCGGTACGCTCAACAACTGTAACGGCACCTGCAGCATCGCGACGCCTTCGGACTACGGCGTGGTCAGCAACCACAGCACGCACCCGATCAAGTTTTCCTGCTGCTGGATCGACTCGACCATCACCTACGGAGACGCCTGCTCACCTGGTTACGTCTTCGACTCCGCCATCATCAACAAGTACAGCGGCGGAGGCTCCTGCGACATCGTCGCTGAAGAAGGCGGCTCCAGCTGCCGTGTGACGGTGCGCCATCACAACAACGGCCTCGAAGGTGCGAACTGCGAGCTCGTTATTCGCCAGCGCCGAGACTGCGACCCAAGGTAGCAGGGCAGCATGCGCTCTCTGGTTTACCTTTACCTGTGCTTCAGCTTCGGTTTCGTCTCTGGCTGCAGCAGCAACAAAGAGAAGCCGAAGTTGGGGCTCGAGGTTAACGACGAGCGCGTGCGTGCCTGCGACGTGTTGTTCGAATCCGGGAGCCAGCTCGACGTCCACTTCGACGAGTCGGTCGTCGGGCGCATCGCCCAGCGCAATGGTCGCTGGGCGATGTCCTTCGCGGCTCGAGCCGACGCTCCGCTCCGCGCAGTCGCTCGCCAAATCGAGGGTCCAAGGCCTAAGCTGCTGACTCAAACTTGCTACGATCGCGTCGGTCGGAAGCTGCCGAGCGAACCGGTGAGCCTGCAATGAGAGCTTGGTCGAGCTGTTTTGCGCTGCTACTCGCGCTCGTGATCTTTTCCACGTCGCGCGCGGTGCTGGCTGACGACAAGTCCGGGCTCTCTCCGTCGCGGCTCAGTCTCCCCAAGGGGCCCGGCTCGCTCGGTGGCATCGGTGAGAACGTCGAGCCCAACCTGAGCATGGGCTTGATGAGCTACACGGTGAAGATTGCCGTGCCGCCAGGCTACGCTGGCCTGACTCCGCAGCTCGACCTTCGGTACAGCAGCGGTGCTCAGGGCGCGGAGCTGGGCCTGGGCTGGACCCTACCGGTGCAGTCCATTCAGCGCATGACCTCGCGCGGACTGCCGCGCTACACCAAACGCGATACGTTCGTCATCGGCGACGCCGGCGAGCTCGTGCGGACATCGAACGAGGGAGCGGCGGAGCTGGTCTATCGCTCTCGCCAGGAGGGAGGCTTCGTCCGCTACACGTGGCTCGAGTCGGATGGTGCCGACGGCTTCTGGCAGGCCGAATTTCCGGACGGGCGAGTGGGTTACTACGGCGCGGAGCCCTCCGGCGATATGGTGCCGGAAGCGCGGCTCTCGGGAGATCTCGGGACGTTTCGTTGGTACCTCAAAGAGGTTCGCGACAGCCAGGGCCACCGGCTCGTCTACGACTACGAGCGGGAAGGCTCTTGCGCCTACCTGACCGGGGCTAGCTGGGTCTTTGTTGGCGCCGTGGCGCGCTACCACGCCGCGCTCAACTACGACACCAGGCCCGATCCGACCTCGGACGGGAAGCCCGGCTTCGAGGTGGCGTGCGACAAGCGCCTGCGCGGCCTCAAGGTCACCGTCGCCGGAGAGCAGCTGCGTCGCTACTCGCTCACCTACGAGGACGAACTCGGCGGTGGTGTTTCGAGCGGTGTCTCGCGCCTGGCGCGCGTCAGTCAGTACGGAGTCGGTGACGCGGGGCCCTTCCCAGTAACGTTCGGCTTCGGGTACACGAGCAATCTCGAAGCGGCGGCCGCGTGCAGCGGCACCGGCATGTGCGCCAAGCCGGTGGTGACGCGCATCGACAATCCGCTCGGCGTCGATCTCAAGACCGGGACTGCGGATCTGCTCGACTTCAACGGCGACTCGCTGCCCGACGTGCTCGACACGAGCGGCGCGCGGCATCGTATCCACCAGGCAGGCGTCGATGGCGCCGGCCGCCGGTTCTTCGAAGAGCCCATCGAATCGGCCGCGACTTCGGCCACGCTCGGCTCCGCGCGTGTGCAACTCGTCGACCTCGACGGCAACGGCTACAGCGACCTCGCTGATCTCGAGAACCTGCGCGTGCTTTGGAACCGCGGCGCTGGCGATTGGGAAATCGAGCAGCGCAGCGACCGCTTTTTGCCCGACATGGCACAGGACGCGAATCTGCGCTTCCTCGACATCGACGGCGACAAGCGCATCGACGTGGTGCACGCGGACGCGAGCTCCACCTACTACTACCTGAACGCGGGCGACGGCACGTTCAGCGAGCTCGTGGGCGACACGCTGATCGGAGCCAGCTTCACGACGGACGGCTTGCAGCTGACCGATCTGAACGGTGACGGCCTGCTCGACGCCGCGCTATTGCGCGCCGGTTCGGTGTCGTTCCGGATGAGCTTCGGTTGGGGCCATTGGAGCGAATGGCGCGAGCTGCCGGGCATCCCGGAGAGCTGGGGCACGTCCGGCAAGTTGAGCGACATCGACGGTGACGGCTTGTCCGACGTGGTGCTGGTGGAGGGCGACACCGTGCAGGTCGCGCTCAATCGCGGCGGGCGCGGCTTCGAGGCGCTGCCGCCGATCGTGAGCAGCGCGGCGCTCGACTTCCCGATCACGGATCCCGACATCTCCGTGCGTCTGGTCGACATGAACGGCAACGGCTCGACCGACGTCGTTTGGTCGGACTCGAGCGGGCAAGTCAGTTTCCTGGAGCTGTTTCCGAAGCGGCCGAACCTGCTCGAGACCGTCGACAACGGTATCGGCAAGAAGATCACAGTCACCTACGGCACGAGCGCGCAGCACATGGCGCGCGACGGAGGCGCCGGCGCGTGGCGGCACCTGCTACCGCACCCCATGCTGACCGTCGATCGCATCGAGACGCGCGACGAGCTCAACGGGGTTACGCAGACGCAGGAGCTGAGCTACTCGGACGGCTACTACGACGGCGACGAGCATCAGTTCCGCGGCTTCGCGCGGGTACGTCTGACCACACCCGGCGACGAGGGCTCGGAGACGCACGTCGTCGAGGACGTGTTCGACGTGGGCGACCAGGATCGCTACCGCGCCGGCCTGCTGCTGTCCGAAGCGAGCTTCAGCGCGGGGCGCCCGCTCTCGTCGAAGGAGATGTCGTACGAGGATTGCGCGGTCTACCAGGGCCAGAGCTCGAGTGGTTTGCCGATCCGCTTCTTGTGCCAGGTCGCCACGACCACGACCGTGAAGGAGGGCCTCGGGAGCGCTCGCTGGGTAACGACGGTCGAGCAGAGCGACTACGACGACTTGGGCAACGTCACGTTGCAAAGCCAGCTGGGCGTCACAGCGATCGGCGGCCAGGGTTGCGGCAGCTGCGCCGATGTGGCGTTCGGCGCGTGCGGAGCGCAGTGTCTTGGCGACGAATCGTTTACCGAGACGCGCTTCGCGCACCCCAGCTCGAACGCCGGACAGTGGCTGCTGCGCACGCCTGTTTCGCAGCGGACGTACACGAGCCCCAAGTACAAAACCTTTGTAGAAGAGCGCTATTTCTACGACGGCGAGCCGTTCGTCGGGCTCGAGTCCGGTCGAGCCACTGATGGGCTACTCACGCGCATGGAGCAGCGCCTTGGGCCGGGCGACGACGACTTCGTTCAGGTCAACCGCGTGCGACGCGATCAGCACGGTGTGGTGGTCGAAACGCTCGACGCGCTCGGACACGGACGACGCTTCGCCTACGACGAGACCTCGCTGCGACTGCTCTCGGAGTCCGTCGAGCTCGAGCGTGACGGCGAGCCGTATGAGCTCACGCTGTCCGTCACCTACGACCCCTTGCTGGACACGGTGGTGTCCGCTTCGCCTTGGACTGAGGGCGACGCGAGCCCCGACAAGCTGACCCACTACGAATACGATGCTTTCGGGCGTCTCACGGTGATCCTCAGGCCCGGCGATTTGACGGCGGCGCCCACCGACACCTTCGAGTACGAGCTCGCGGCGCCGGTTAGCCGCATCATCCGCCGTTCGCGCAGCGTTGCCGGAGGCGACACTGATTTAGAAGAGGTGCAGTGCTTCGACGGCTTGGGGCGAAAATATCAGGAGCGACTGCGCGTCGACGGGGATCGCTTCCGCGTCTCCGGCTTCTCCATTTACGACGCGCTCGGCAAGGAGCAGCGGAACTATCAGAGCCACGAAGCTCGCGGTGACGCCTGCGCGCTGCGCGCTCCGACCCACGTCGGCGCGCTGAGCCATCGTTACGACGGGGCAGGGCGGCTACTCAGCACCTCGAGCCCCGACGCGGACGAACGCGACGGCGAGGCTTCGGTCGCGGAGGTGGTGTACGAGCCATTGCTCACGCGCGCTTACGACGAGGAAGACGCCACGCAAGACGGGGCGCACACCGGCACGCCCACGACCACCTACTCGGACGGCTTGGGGCGCGTGGTCGGCATCGAGCAGCAACTCGCGCCCGGCGAGCCCAAGCTGACGCGCTTCGAGTACGACGAACTCGGCAGGATCGGGGCCTACGTTGACGCGCAGGGCGCGCGGCGCACGCAGTCGTACGACCTGCTCGGGCGCGTGCTGTCGATCGAAGATGAAGACTTCGGTCAACTGCGCTTCGAGTACGACGCGGTTGGAAATGAGACGCTGCGTACTGATGCCGCCGGGCGCTCGGTGCAGAAAGCGTACGACAGCGCCAATCGCCTGATCGCGGTGTGGGACCCTGCGTCCGAAGACGCGACGCGGATCGAGTATCGCTACGACGCGATCGCAGGTTGTGAAGGGAGCTACTGCGACGATCTCGAAGGGCAGCTGGTCGAAGTCAGCTATCCGGACTCGCGCAGCGCTCGGGGCAGGGGCGGCGAACGCTACGGCTACGACGTGCGTGGTCGCCAAATCTACACGGCCAAGACGGTGGGCGACGCCGTCTTCGAGTTCACCACCGGCTTCGACAACGTCGATCGCGTGGTGCGCAACGGCTACCCGGGCGGCCAAGCCGTCGAGCAGGTGCTCGACGGCGCATCGAACGTTGTCGCCATCCCCGGCATCCTCAAACGTGTCGAGTACGAGCCGCGCGGCGGGACGCGCCTACTCGAGTTCGACAACGGCGTGGTCACCGAGTACGGCTACGACGCGCTGGCGCGCCTGAAGAGCCTGGGCACAACGGCACCCGACGGTCGCAGCCTGCAGGCCTATCGCTACGTCCGCGACCGTGTCGGCAACATCACGAGCATCAACGACGAATCCGGGGTGCCGGGCGCGCTCCCACGCGCACAATATCGCTACGACGCGCTCTATCGCTTGCGCCACGCCGATCTCGAGTCGCCTTCGGGAGCAGTCGAGTCGACCGATTACCGCTACGACGACGCCGGAAGCCTACTCGAGAAGGTCTCGTCGATCGGGCGCACCAGTCCCGAGCACGCCGGCAAATTCGTCTACGCCGCTCGCCAGCACCGACCGAAGAGTGTTGGCGACGTCGAGCTGAAGTACGACGCCGCGGGCTACGCTACCAGCAAGGGCTCATCGAAGCTCAGCTGGGACTTCATGGGGCGCCTGCTCAGCATCGAGTCGGCGACGGCTGCCGCAGTGCACTACGAGTACGGCGCAGGCATCGAGCCCGTCGTGGCAAAGGACGGGCCGCATACTACCGTGTACGTCGCGCCGGGCTACGAGCTGCGAGACGGTCTCGCTCAGCTCTATGTTCGGCTGGGTGGCACGCGCGTGGCGCGCATGGAGCTGCGCGACCAGCCGCCACCGCCGACGCTGCCGGATCTGGCGCCCGGTGACGCCGAGGGCAAAACGTTCACGCCCGAGCCCGATCGACGCATCACGGCCGCCGACGCCTGGATCGTGGCTGCGACGCAGGCCGACGTGTTCGAGACAGAGGCGTCGCGTGACCCCGAGCTCGTCGTCGAAATGTTGATGGCGAGCGCCACGCGTCTGCTCGCCGCTCAAGAGGCGGCCGACGAGAGCGTCCGCTACCTGCACGCCGATCACCTCGGCTCCACGCGCGTCTCCACCAACCGCGCCGGCGAGCGCGAGCAGTTCTCGGATTCTTACCCCTACGGCGCGCCGCGCCTGCAGTCGCAGGATTTTCGCGAGCCGTACACGTTCGCGGGCAAGGAACGCTCGTCGGCTCAGCTGCTGATGATGGGCGCGCGTCAATATGATCCCGCATTCGGGATCTTCCTGTCGCCCGACCCGGCAGTTGCGAAAGGCTTCGAGGCAAGCGCTCCGCAAGGTCTCCACGCCTACGCCTACGCCAACGGCAATCCGATCGGTGCGGTCGATCCCGATGGCCACGCCGCGCAGGGCGAGAGCACATGGACCAAGCTCGGCGGGTTCATGAGCGGAGTGGGGGCTGAGATCAAAGACCAGGTAACCTTCGCAGCGAATGCCAGCATGCGCGAGGGCATGGGCATGCTGGCTTTGGGGCCTGCCTACATAGGCGCAAGGGCCACTCAGGCGTTGATTGAGGTCGGCCAAGGGATGGCGGATGCCTACCGCGAAGACGGAGGCGGTTTGTATGGCGTGCTGGCGGCCATCAATACCGTCAATCCGGCGCTCAGTGCCATGAAGGCCGGGTATCGCGCCTACGAGGCCTGGGAGAACGGTGACTACGAGACCTCCGGGCGCGAAGCCTTCCGGTCTGCGCAAGCAACGGTTGCGACCGTCGCGATCGCCACTGCCGGTGCGAGATTCTTTACGAGTGGGGCGCGCAAACTCTCGGGCGGCGACCCGTGCAACTGCTTCGCAGCCGGCACACCCGTTGTCACGGCGTCAGGATTGGTTGCGATCGAACTCTTGCGACCAGGTGACCTCGTGCTCTCGCGCGATGTGGCCACTGGCGAGACTGCCTACAGGCCAATCACAGCGATTGTAGTGACTCCCAACGATCCGCTGATCGCGCTCACTGACACGAGTGGCGCACTAGCGATCCTAGCCACGCCCTGGCATCCGTTCTGGGTCGAATCGCGCGGCTGGACGCGCGCCGACCAGCTCGAGCCAGGACTACTCGTCACGGACGCTCGCGGATTGGGCTTTGCGCTCAGTGCCGAGCAGAGTCGTGGTGCGACCGGCACCACCTACAACCTGGAGGTTTCGGACTTCCACACCTACTTCGTCGGCAACGCGGGGATCTGGGTCCACAATTGCGCCGGCGGGCGACCCGGGGCGTATACCCCTAGCCGAGAGCTGCCTGTCGACAAGCATGGAGTGCCGGTCCCCGACGTTGACGTCCCGCATACCCAGCTTGGCCGTTCACGAGCCAAGTTTGGCTCCGAGCCTCAGGCTCGCGAATGGGACGTCGGATCAAATGGTAAGCTCCAGCCGAGGCGCGACGTCGACTTCACCGATCACGGCCATCCAGATGCTCATCCGAACCCACATCAGCATGAACTGATCCCAAACAACACGGCCCTAGCCCCCCAAGGCGGCTACCGAAGGGGGGACCCGAAACCACTATGACCAAACGCCTACGCGCTTGGATTTTCGACCAAGACAGCACGCCGCAGCGCTTCCCGCTGCAAAAGCTGGTTCGCACGGTAGGCGAGCTGGCGACGCTACGAGCGAGAGCCTGCGTGATTTCCAGAGCCGACGGTTACGGTCTTCGAGTAAATGGACTGGCTCAGAAGCTTGCGACCCTCGACACCCTCTCCCTAACATTTCAGGAGCTCGACGAACTCTCTGCGGGCGTGGACGAGTGGTTCTACAACCTAGATGCAGCGCTACCTGAAGCCGATCTCGCTTTCGGCCTGCACGACAGCACTGCACTTTACGTTGAGGGCGATGAGTCGATGGTGGGGAGTCTGACGGCGAGCTTCCGAGATGTTCGCCCCGCCCTACCGACGCAAACGGCAGCCGCAAAGGTCGAGGGTCACGGATAGTGACGGCAGGCGGCCTTTGCTGGGAAGTACTTGAGGAGAGCCGAGTTGACGTAACCAGGACTTATCGGCGGCTTTGGCGCCGGAAGGCGCCTTGGTGAAGCCGCTGAGCAACGTGCGTGAGCTGAAGAACGCGGTGCGCGCCTACCTGGCGCTCGGTTCCCTCTCGCCTGCCGTCAAGGTGGCGGACGTGGGGCTCGACGCCACCCTGCGTGAGAGCATCGACCTCAACAAACCCTCCGCCGAGCTCAAGGAGCAGTTGCTCGAACGCTTTCAGCGCGTCTACCTGGAGCTCTTGCTGGCGCACACCGGGGGCAACCAGTCGGAGGCAGCTCGCCTGTCGGGGCTCGAGAGAAGTCATCTGAACAAGGTTTTGAGGCGCTTGGGCTGAGGACGCTCTACGCCCCCCACCTGGTCGCAAACCTCGTGCCGGCCTGATCGACGGGTTTTCGGCGGCCCCGCGGGGCCAGGACCCGAGCTTTAGAGGTGTCGACCACACAGGCTGTGCGTTCGAGCCAACAGCGGCCTAGGCGGCTGGAGTCGAGACCCCGTCGGACAGCCTAAAGCCCGACCGAACCAAGGCTCCCGTAACCGGGGGGCGGTGCCGCGCCCGTGGTGACTAGGCTCACCATGACGCTCCACGACGTCATTGCTGCTATCGGCTGGTCGCATCTGCTGCAGCCGCCCTTGACGCTCTACCTGGGCTCCGATCGAGGGCTCGGTCTGAAACGGAGCATCTATGTCGGCTCGCCGATTGCCCACGGGGTGGCTCACAACATGGCATTCACCTCGGTCACGCTGCCGACCTCCCTCGGAGTCATGCTCGCGCTCCATGCGAACGGCGTACGCCCGGGGGACGCTGCCGCTTCGCTCGGCTGGCTGCTCACGCTGTTCTGGTCCTGGCGGCTTTACCGCCAATGGCGCCTGTGGCCCGCCTGGCCTTCGGACCGTTGGCCCTCCTTTTGGGTGCTGGCCGCCATCTTTGTGGCCCAGGGGCCGGTCCTCGGTCTGCTGCTCACGGCGGTCCTTTTCTGAGGCCCAACACGACAGAGCGTCCCCGGGGTATCACAATCTTGCTGTCAACTCGGGAGAGCCAAGGACCGATCGAATCCGTCGTCGGGGCGGGGCGCTTGTGACGCTGACCAATCCGCGTACCATGGTGGGAGAGGGTCGTTCGAATGACGAGCTCTTTGAGCAGGTCGAGTCCCTGGATCTCTACCGGCCGTCGGCGTGAGCGCCTGCGCGTCGACTACCCGGCGCGCGGAATCGAAATGACGACGGTCACTGGATCCGATCGGCTGTGGGAGGCCTTTCATTCCGTGCCCGCGCTTTGCTACGTGCCGGAGTGCGCCGAGAACCAGGGGATGGGAGCCCACTGGGTACACCGGCGGCGATTCGAGATTGCACGCAGCGGGTCGTTGATGGCCCTTCAATGCGGTGAGTCGCACAGGACGCGGAAAGTCACCAAGCCAGCGAGCTTCGTACTGCTCCGCTTCGACAATAACCTCCTCGCGAGCATGGCCGACGAGCTCGACCTGCGCGGTCACTTGAGCTTCCAGCGTACCCAGTTCGATGACAACCAACCGCTGACTGACCTCGTTCGAAAGCTCCACCAGGGGGCCCTGCTCGGGGCCCCCGCCGTCGACCTCGAAGGCATCGGTCACGACCTCATCGTTAAGGTGCTGCAAAGCTGCATGGAGACCCGCTGTATTCGCAACGATCCGATCCCCAACGGCGCCGCGCGCGCCATGCGCACCTTCCTGGGCGAGAGGTACGCCGAAGGCATCACGCTGAAGGATCTCGAGGAGCTCACAGGCCTCAGCAGCTTCCATCTCGGGCACCTTTTCACGGAGTGCTTTGCGGTGCCGCCGCTCGCGTTCTGCAGCCTGCTGCGCCTCGCCGAGGCGCGCGATCGACTCGTCGCCGGTGAGTCCGCAAGCCATCTCGCACGCGAGCTCGGCTACTATGGGCTCCCTCACTTCTCCCGAATGTTCAAGAAGGTGTACGGCCTGTCGCCGAGCTTCGTCCCGCGGCGGCCGCTTGGCGTCGTGTGAGGGCGGGGATGCGTCACGGATGCGAGCGCTGTGGCCGCGCATCGTTGCTCCCGGTGTTACCGAACAGTCGTGCGATGCTTGCGGACCGGTCGCCGATAGGCGCGCGGTAGGCCGTATCGATGGGAACCTCCAGAATCACGGGCCGAGTGCCGGCAAATGCCTCCTTCAGGCGGCGCCGGTAGACGGCAAGGGTCGAGCAGTAGTGGGCGTCGCAGCGCCAGAGGGCGCCGGCAGCCACGAAATCCGGCTTGTTGCTTTGATCGTAGACACCGAGTGTCCTCGCTTCGACGTGACGTTTGGCTTCCTGGAGCGCCTTCACGTCACTCGGTCGCTCGAGCCCATCTACGGCGATACCGCCGTTTTCGACCCCCTGCCGCACGAAGTCGAATCCTCCGTTTTCGAGAATCGTGAGAGCAAAGCCCCCGCCCAGGCCTGAGATCGACAGGCGGTGCAGGGTGCCGCTCGGGACCATGCAAAAGGTCCCATCTCCGATCAGGCACGCGACGCCGACGTCCCGCGGGGCACGATAGCGAGCACCGATCGACTCACCGAACGCCTGCCCCATGCAGCCGTTCTGCTCGACGTCGAGCTCGTAGTACTGGTTCGTGCCGAGCCGGATCACCTGCCCGGCGTATGCCATCCCCGCCGCACTGATATCGACGAAGAGCATAACGCGCGCCGGGAGCTCCTCGTTCAAGACATGGAGCACGGAGCGCGGGTGCGAACGGAAGGCCGGGAGGCTGGCGCCGGATTGGGCCAGCTGGCGCCCGAGTGCGTGCTCCAGCTCGGTCATGATCAGGAGCGCGTCGCCATCCACCCGGTCGCCCGGCGCGTCGGACGGGAGCACCGCTGTGGTTTCTCCGATGTGAATCACCTGCTTGCCTTCGAGCGCTGTTCCGTCGCGCGTCGCGAAGCCCGAGAGCAAGTTCTCCACGGCGACCACCAGCGTGACCCGCTTCATCACTTCATCCATGTCGGAGGTTCCCGCAAACAGGCCGGAGCCGAGGTCACCCGGGCAGCCGTGTCGCGCGAAATTCGGAGTGTTCGGGGTGCGGGCAAAGAAGCCGCTCACCAGCTCGATGACCCGTTCTGTGACTCGCTGGAGGTCGGGACGGTGCCCGTGCGGTCCGGCATTGCCGAAGAAGAAGAGGATGACGTGACGTTCGCTGGGGTCACGCCCGGGGACCGGACCCAGCATGCGGGAGGCGAGCTCGTCGATGTCGATGGGCTTCATTTTCTTGCTCCAAAGAGGGCTGCTTGGACGTCAACCGGAAGGTTGAGGTGCACGGCTTTCCTGCGTTCGATGACGAGCCCGGGCGCGCTCTTCAGCGCCTGCCAAGCGCTGTCGGGATCCGTGAGATGGAGGGAGCCTGACTCGCCGGTCGTGGCCTGCGTGAGCGGCGCCGTCAGCTCGACCAGCGACGGCCCGTAGACGCCGCGTGAGTCCTGCACGGTCCCGGGCCCCGCCGTGCTCGCGCACTCACCGGTGACCAGGACGAAGGGATTGCGCCACTGCGCGGCCCACAGTGCCGGCAAGACCTTCAAGGCCGGACTCGCGCTCGCGCACAGGAACAGAGCCGGCTGCCCGTCGCCGTAGTACCGGTTCGCGAGCGTGACGCCGGCGGCCTCGTACGCGCCGACGTCCTCGCTGGCGACAACGAGGCCGCGCAGCCCCTTCGCCGGGTCCATCGCTTCGACGAGGGCGAGCCAGAGCGGCATCATCTGCCCGGCGGGCACGCAGAGGACGGGGGAAGCGAATAGGCGGAGGAACGCTTCCGGGGTCCGCGTGGGATCGGCAAGGGCCTCACCGGCCGGAGCGGTGGGGGCATCGACACGCCGGACGTGGCGGGTGCTGTGCAGCCGAGCGGGTTGGGTGGGGACGACCGGTCGGGCACGGTGGGACATAGCTGCTATCGGCGTAGTGAAATCACGCGGTTACGGGCAATGCGCATGGTCGAGTCCGGCACGCCACGTTGACCGCAGTTTCGTGCAAGGGCGCTGGAGCGACGCGAGGTAACGGATGGGGAGGTTTGAGCCCAGGGAGGTTGCCATGTCCCCGATCCCCACTTGTCCGCGCCAGCTTTCGATCCCCAGCGTCGCCCGCCCGTCTAGCCTCCTGTCCGCGGGTTCGCTTTCAGCGCTGCTCTGGCTGGTCCTCCTGCTGCTTGGTTTGGTGGGCTGTGGCCCAAGCGGCGCTCCGCCCGGGGTGGAGCTCGGCGTCGAGCAGCACGCGCTTACCGGTGTGCCGCGGTCGCTCTCCGGCACCGTGTTCGGTGGGGGGGCCGGTCTCGGTGGTGTGGTCGTGGAGGCGGTGGAGAACGGAACGACCGCGGTGGTGGCTTCCGCCGTCACAGACTCTGCAGGCAGCTACGCGCTGGCGCTCGCCGACGGTACGTTCGACATCACGGTGACGCCCCCGTCGGGGAGCGGCTTCGGGGTCCACGTCGAGCAAGACGTCGTGCTCGCTGGCGCGGACGCGCGGCACGACATCGTGCTCATTGCGGCTGGTGGGAGCCTCACCGGCGTGGTGCGCGGGTACGGCGGGGTTGGCGTTGAAGGAGTCGCCGTGCAGGTGCTCGATGCCAGCTCGTTCATCGCAGTGGCGCAGACGAGCACCGGGGCCGGTGGTGCGTACTCGGTGAGCATCGGCGCCGGGAGCTACGTGATCCGTCTCCATGGGTCCGCTCTGTCGGGTGCCCCGCGCAACTTCAACTACTACAGCGGCACCAAGACGGTCAGCGGTAGCACGGTCCTCGACTTCGACCTTCCGGTTGCGAAGGTGCAGGGGACGGTGACTGACTCCAACGGAGCGCCGGTGCCCGGCGTGCGGGTGCAAGCCAGCAACTCTTACACCCCCAATCCGGAGGGGAACTACTGGACCTCGAGTGAGGTAACCACCTCGGACGCCGCGGGGAACTACCAGCTGTTGGCCTTCACCGGCAACAGCACGATGACGATCACGCCGCCCACCGGCAGCGGTTTCTCGATCACGGTGCTGTCTTCCGTCCCGGTTCGCGGGGACTTCACACAGCTCCTCGTACTGCAGCATCCTGATCTCTCGCCCCCGGTCGTCACCTCGGGGCCAGTCGTGGTCCACCTGAGCGACACGTCCGTCTCTATCAGCTGGGACACGAACGAGCCGGCGGACTCCTTCACGGAGTTTGGGCTCGGTGGCCTCACCGACACGATCACTGACGCGCGCCTGGTCACTCGTCACGAGGTCACGCTCGTGACTCTGCTACCGTCGTCGATCTACTCATACCGGGTGAGCTCGAAGGATGGTGCGGGCAACGGCCCCGTTGCCTCAGGGCTACTCACCTTCCGGACGCAAGATCCGCCGGGCGACATCACGGCTCCGGTCATCACGGCCGGCCCCAGCGTCACCGGGCTCGGGCAGACCGATGCCGTGATTGCTTGGACGACCGACGAGCCAGCAACCACGGTCGTACGCTACGGGACGAGTAGCGCGCTCGGCAGTACGGCGTCCTTGCCTGGGGATTTCACGCCAGACCATTCGCTGGCGCTCACTGGCCTGACGCCAAGCACCGCGTACTACTTCGTCGTCGAGTCGACGGATCCCGACGGCAACGGTCCGACCCCGAGCGCTGTGCAGTCCTTCACGACAGCGGCCGTGCCGGACACGCAGGCTCCCGCCATGATTACCGGCCCCGACGTCGTGAACGCAACCGACACGTCGCTCACCGTGGTGTGGACCACGAACGAAGCGTCAACGAGCGGCGTCTCGTACAATGACGGTGTCGTCTTTCACGTTGTCAGCGACGACTCGCTCGTCACGAGCCACTCGATGGTGCTCGCGGGTCTGACTCCGGACACGCTCTATGACATCATCGTGTCGTCGACCGATCTCGCGGGCAACGGGCCCACTCTCGGGGGGCCGGTCGCTGCCCGCACGCTGGCTGCGGCGGATGTCCAGCCGCCGACCATCTCCAGCGTGCTGGTCCAGAACGTCACGGGGACGAGTGCGTCCGTGACCTTCACCACCGACGAGCTCGCGACGACTGAGCTGGCCTTCGGCAGGGTCTCTGGGGCGCCAGACGGGCTCTCGGGCAGCCCGGCGCTCGTGACCGATCACGTCGTGCTCCTCAACGGTCTCATTCCGGGTGTCACGTACTACTTCGTCGTTTCGTCGCGCGACGCCTCGGGCAACGTCGCGGCGACGACGGAGTCGTCATTCCGTACGATCGCGATCGACGCGGACGGCGACGGCGTTGCCGACGCAGACGACAACTGCCCAAATGCACCGAACCCCAGCCAAGGCGATACCGATGGCGACGGCCTCGGCGACGCCTGCGACGCTCCGAGCAAGCCGGACGGCGACGGTGACGGTGTGCCCGACGCCGAGGACTCGTGTCCCCGCACGCCGGCCGGCTCGGTCGTGAGCCGCGGCAGCTGTGGGGCGAGCCGAGGCTGCAGCATCGCCGAACTCTGCCCCTGCTCCGGTCCCCGAGGGAGCCGCCGGACTTGGCGGAACCACGGTGCCTACGTCGAGTGCGTCGCCGATGCGGCGGAGCACTTTCTCCACGCCAAGCTCCTCAGCCGCCTCGAAAGGAAGGCGGTTGTCACCGCGGCAGCTCAATCTTCCTGCGGCAAGCGGAGGTAAGCCCAAGCGACGCCTCGGTTGCAAAGCGCTCGGATTCGAGCGCGCCGGAGAGCCCCCGCCGAGCTGGATGGCCAGTGCTTGCTTCCGAGCATCCACTGCTGTCGAATGATTCTCGGCGACGCGCTCATGCGACATTCAGTTACGTGATGATCTCCACGCGATCCCTATCGGCGCTACTGGTCGGGGTTGCGGCGTCAGCGTGTGCCCCGGGTTCACCATTTGGAGATAGCGGTGACGGACCGTCGACGCTACGCGCAGAACGTGCGGCGCTTTCGACGCCCCACTTCATCGATGGGCAGCGCCTGACGCCGCCCGTGGGCGCCCAGGTAGCCGGCTTCGGAAGCTCGGTTGCAATCAGTGGAGACACCGCGGTCGTCGGTGCCGCCGACGGTGAGGTCGCTGTCGTGTTCGTGAGGCAAGGGAGTGGCTGGGTCGAGGAACAGCAACTCGTGCCCTCGGATCCAAGTAGCCAGGGCTTCGGGACATCGCTCGCGATCGACGGCGATACGCTGCTTGTCGGCTCGCCGAACGACACGATCGACGGCGCAGCTCAGGGGTCCGCGCATGTTTTCATGCGGACCAACGGGCAGTGGGCTGTTCAGCAACGGTTGCTGTCGCCGAGCGGTGTGGCGGGTGGAAGCTTCGGCGCGGCGGTAGCCCTCGAGGGCGGTGTGGCGCTGATTGGCGCGCCGCTCGAAGGGAGCCGAGGCTCCGCGCATGTTTTCGAGCGGTCGAATTCGGTCTGGAGCGACACCGAGCAGCTGAGCGCAGGAGGAGCCAATGGCTGCTTCGGGTCGTCGGTGGCGCTTTCCCAGAATCGAGCGATCGTCGGTGAGCCCTGCATCGATCCCGGCACCGCCTACGCATTCGAACGAGTCAACTCGTCGTGGACCTCCGGCGGACTACTTACCCACAACAATGGCCCACCTACCTCGCACGGCTTCGGCACTTCTGTTGCGCTCGACGGCGACAGCGCGCTGGTCGGAGCGACGGGGACGAACTATTTGGGCGCCGAGGTTGGCTCCGTCACCGTTTACGATCGAGTTCGACCTCCGCCAAACTTCCCCTCTCATTGGAGGGAGCTTGGGGACCTCCTGGGTTCGCCCGATCTCGGTAGATTCGGCGGATCCCTCGCCCTGAAGGGTGACGTGTTGCTCGTGGGTGCGGCCAAGAGCCCACATGCGCTGGCACAGGTGTTCGCGCGCTCAGGCCTCTTCTGGGTCTGGTCGCAAACCGTCGACGCGGGCGGCGGGTACCAGGTTGGGGCACGGGAGCTGCCCCTCGCTCTGGGCAACCGCGACGCGCTGATTGGGCAACCCGAGGAGCTTCCGGACGGTGAAGTCGTCGTCTCCCTGCTCGTCGGTCACCCCTGTGTGGCCGATGACGACTGCGCGACGCACTTTTGTGTCGAGGGTGCTTGCTGTGATGCCGCCTGCGCGGGCCCCTGTGACGCGTGCAGTGAGGCTGCGGGCGCCTCGCGCTCCGGTACCTGCACGGTACTACCCGCGGGCAGCCGAGGTAGCCCGCCCTGCGGCGCCCTGGCGTGCACCGGCAAGCAAGCGGAATGCTCGCAGTGTGCGGGCGATGAAGACTGCCCGCCCGAGGACTACTGTGCAGAAGGAGGCGCCTGCAGAGCACGTCTGGCCAAGGGCGGCGCCTGCGAGGAGGTGGCGACCCAGCTCGAATGCCTCGATTCCGGGTGCCGCATCTGTGGAGAGGGGCTCACCTGTGCAGATGGGGTGTGCTGCATCTCGGCTTGCGACCAAGAGTGCGACGTCTGCTCGCGCACGCTAGGTGCGGCCGATGACGGCGAGTGCGAGGCGGCGCGTGAGGGAAGTGGCTCCTGCGCGAATGGCTACGCCTGCAATGGCGTCGCGTTGAACTGCCCTGCGAGCTGTACGAGTGACTCCGACTGCTCGACCAACCACTACTGCTACGCCCCGACCGCCTCCTGCCAGCCGCGGAAGGAGATAGGCTCCCCTTGCAATGATCTTGCCGGGATTAATTGTATGGTCGCCGGCTGTCGCATCTGCGCGGGTGATGGCGGCGGGTTCTGCGTCGACGGGGTCTGCTGCGATGCGCCGTGCGTGGGCGGCTGCAACGTGTGCTCTCGAGCGCTCGGCGCGAGCGCGGATGGTACCTGCGGGCTTCTGCCCCAGGGTCATTCGGGATCACCGACTTGCGCGAGGAAGGCAACCTGCGACGGGCAAGCCGGGCCTTGCCCCCTCGCTTGCCGGGACGATCGAGATTGTACCGACGATGCCTACTGTGGAACCGACGCCCAATGCGCGAGCAAGCGACCGCTTGCGGCAACCTGCGGCTCGCCAGCGGAGTGCGAGTCTGGGTTTTGCGCGGATGGCGTGTGTTGCGACGGGGCATGCGACGGGCAGTGCGAGGCGTGCAGCGAGCCGAAATCCTCCGGCAAGTGCCGGGCAGTGGACGGATCACCCCGCGGCGAGCGCCCAAGCTGCCAGGGGCAGGCCCGTTGCGACGGGGACGGAGCGTTCGTTGATGCTCCTGAATGCCGTGCCGGCTCTTGTTCCCCCCAAGAGCCCGTGCCTTGCGGCCGCTCCCGCTGCACGTCGAATGGGTGCCAGACAGAGTGCGCGTCTGACGACGACTGCACGCTGAATGCACAGTGCAGCGCGGAAGGGATCTGCTCTCCACGCAAGGCACAGGGCGCTGCGTGCAGCCGTAACCGAGAGTGCGACTCCGAGTATTGTACCGACGGCGTTTGTTGTGAGTCCGCGTGTGCGGGGCAGTGCAGCGCCTGCGATCTGCCGGGGCAACGGGGGCGCTGCGAAAATACTCTTGGGCCTCCCCGCGAGCCGCGCCCTGCGTGTCAGGGCGCCCCCGCTTGCGACCAAGTCGCGGGCGTGTTTACGGCGGCTCCTAGGTGCGACGGGCATGGCGGTTGTGCGAGGCCAGAGCCAACACCTTGTGGAGGATTCGGGTGCTCGAACGAAGGCTGCTTCGCGAGCTGCTTCGGGGATGCGGAGTGCACGGCAGAGTTCCTTTGCCTGGATAGAACCTGCCAACCGAGGAACTCGAAGTGCAGCGCGGATGGCGCTCGCGCGGAGGGGCCCGATGGCGAGTTGCTCGAGGTGTGTGCGCCCTTTACCTGTAGGAACGGCGCTTGTCTCAACGCTTGCACGTCCAGCAACGACTGCGCCGGGGGCAAGGTCTGCGACACGGAGGCTGGCTCTTGCGTCCCGCTGGAAGGTTACCCCGCAAAAGCGGCAGGCTGCGGATGCCGGGTACCAGCCGGTCGTTCAGGGGCGAACGGGTGGCTGGCGCTGACGCTTCTCGCTAGCTTCGTCGCGGCCATTCGTCGCGGCCGTCGAGTCGCTGCGATGCTGGCGGCGGTAACCTGCGCGAACCTCGGCTGGATCAAAGAAGCCCACTCGCAAACCAACACGGCGCATGAGTCGCTCGTGTTCGTCGATCAGCAGTGGCTGACGTCGCCCGACGGTCTGGAGGGCGGGTTCGGATACTCGGTCGCTTTGCACGGGGATCGGCTTGCCGTGGGGGCGCCTGGAGCTGGCTTGGGCGGTAAGGTGTACCTTTTCGAGCGATCGGGCTCGTCCTGGTCGTGCGTTGCAGATCTGAGCGGGGCGGCCTTGTGGGACGAGTTTGGCTACTCGGTGGCTCTATCCCGGGACACGCTGCTCGTCGGCGCGCCGAGTGCTCAGTCGACGGCGACCTCGATGCGCGGGCGCAGCTACTTCTTCGACCTTCGAGGAAGCCCGCCACAGCTGGCTGCAGAGCCTCAGTGCCCCAACATCTACAACGAGTACGTCCCCTGTTCGTGGGACCACCTCGGGGAACAGGTGGCGATCGGCAACGATGCCGCCGTCGTGGGCTCGTGGCCGGTGTCGACACTACAGCTTCACACGAATGGCGCTTGGAACTCTTACGACTACGCGCCGGGCACCATGGGCTCCTACCGCGGCCGCCGCCTCGCAATGAGCGACACCCGCGCCCTCATTGGCGAACCTTTCAACGATTCTGGTCGTGGTCGCGTCTGGCCGCTCTTCGTTGACGATGGCGTGTGGGTACGACAGCCGCCATTGGGTGCCATCCCAGCGATGGACGGTTTTGGCGCTTCCGTTGCGGTGAGCAACGATTGGGCGCTGATCGGGGCAAGCCTGCCCTCCCACGCTGGTGCCGCATTCCTCTTCTCGCGTACCAACGATCAGTGGGTCCTGAGCCAGCGACTGGACCCGCCACCCGACGAGACGGGATTCGGTGTGTCTACGGCGGTATCGGACGTGGCTGCTCTGGTCGCATCGGATAGTCGGGTCTTCTTGCATACGCTCTCCAACTCCACTTGGAACCTGCAACGCGTCGATGGGGGACCGGTTACATCGATGGCCGCGCAGAGCCAGACCGTGGTGATCGCGCACAACGGGTTCATCGGCGTCCTGGTCGGGGTCGGTGGCACGTGTCAGTCGGCCGCCGACTGTGCCAGCGGTCACTGCGTCGATGGCGTCTGCTGCGCCAGCGATTGCACGAATCCCTGCGCTACGTGCCGACGCGAGCTGGGTGCCTTCGTGACGGGCATTTGCAGCGGCGCGAAAGAGGGATCGATCGGCCGTCCGCCGTGCGATCCGTTCGTCTGCGCCGGCGGCAGTGTCGTCTGCGCGCCTTGCACCAAGGACGCTCAGTGTGAAAGCGACCGCTATTGTGCCGCGAACGGGGAGTGCAAGCCTCGAGTCGGCAGAGGTGCCCCGTGTGATGGGTCGGGCGACGGTACAGAGTGCCAGGAGCCAGGGTGTCGGGTTTGCGAGAGTGGGCTCACCTGCGCCGATGGGGTGTGCTGCTCCTCCGACTGCTCGGATAGCTGTGCTGCTTGTTCGGAGGCTCGCGGGTCGAGCGAGAACGGTAGCTGTGAGCCGGTACGCCAGGGAACAGCCGCAGCCAGCTGTGCCGAGGGCTTCGTCTGCAACGGGGTGGGGCTCGGTTGTTCGGAGCGTTGCGTTACCGACGCGGACTGTGCGGAGAGCCACTACTGCGACGGGCAGAGCGAGCGCTGCGCCCTGCGTCGGTCACGCGGTGACGAGTGCGATGACCGGGCAGGCCAGGATTGCCGTACGGCGGGTTGCCGTGTCTGCCTCGGGGGCAACTCGCCCAATGATCGCGACGGGCATTGTGTTGACGGACGTTGCTGCAATACCGCGTGTCCCGGGGGGTGCGATACCTGCTCTTCGGGGACGTGCAAGCTGCTGCCTCAAGGCAGCGCCGGTTTACCCCGCTGCGCTCTTGGGCTCGTGTGCGACGGTGTGCACTCGCAATGCCCCGCGGGTTGTACGGACGACGCTGATTGCGAAGCCGACGCGTACTGTGATGACGAGGGGCAGTGCGCGGAAAGGAGACCAACCGCCGCGCATTGTGGGCAGAGCGAAGAATGTGCGTCGGGCCATTGCGTCGACGGCCTCTGTTGCGAAAGCATCTGCGATTCGCAGTGCAAGGCTTGCGACAATCCGAACGCCCCCGGTTCGTGCACGGCCGTCGACGGGGCCCCCCACGGGAGCCGCCCGGCATGCGAGGGGAGCGGGCATTGCAACGCCGCTGGCGACTTCGTCCCAGCACCTCTGTGTATCTCGGGGAGCTGCGGGGTGCCGAGCGCGCTGGATTGCCAAGGATACCACTGCACTGCGAGTGGATGCGGAACGCGGTGCCTCTCGGAACAGGATTGTTCGAACGGCGCGTATTGTTCGGAGGCGAAGCTCTGCGAATCACGACAGCAGGACGGCAAGGTTTGCAGTCGAAGCACCGAGTGCATCTCCGGGCAATGCGTCGATGGAGTTTGCTGCGACTCTGACTGCAAGGGGCAATGCGCGGCCTGCGATCTTCCAGGCATGCGGGGTCGCTGCTCGGACGTGTTGGGGCCTCCTCACGGGGGCCGTCCCGTTTGTCCCGGATCTCCCAGCTGCAATGCGGCTGAAGGGACCTATGTGCGGGCTCCAGAATGTGATGGCGCCGGAGCCTGCGCACCCCCCGAAACCGAAAGCTGCGACGGGCTCCGCTGCACGATCGAAGGATGCCTGACGGGCTGCTCATTGAGCGGCGACTGTGCGGACGGCTTTGCATGCGAAGAGGGGCGCTGTGTGCAAGCGCCAGGACGATGCAGTGACGACGGCGAGCACGCGCTTACCGCGCAGGGACACCTGGACAAGGACTGCGCTCCGTACCGGTGCGCTGAGGGGCAGTGCGGTCACGCTTGCGCGGCAAGCGACGATTGCGCAGTCGGATTCGTGTGCGACACCGTCGCCTCGAGTTGTGTGGCGGGTACCGGGGCGTCGTCGCCGCACGGAGGGTGCGGATGCAGGGTTGGCGCTCGGGGCACGCCGACCCTCGAACTGTGGCTGGCGTTGACGGCAGCGGCGGGCCTGCTGGCGAGGAAACGCAGTCGACGGCTCAATAGCACGTCATTGACCCGTTGACGCAGTTCCAATAGCTGGAGTGCCAGCACCAGATCGTCTCTCGGCAGCAGAACCACGCGCACGTGCACGTGGAACCACACGCATACTCATAGCCGCCGCAATAGGTGCCCAAGCGCTGGTCCGGGACGTGGTCGATCCCGTTGATGGGGTCGCACGAGTCAATCGTGCAGCCGTTACCGTCGTCGATCGGCGCGGGGAGGGCGTTCTCTAGGCAGCTACCGTCGCTGCAATACGAAAGGCCATCGCATGGGTTGCGGTCACACGAGGCGCCGTCAGGGACCTGATCGTGAGACACTGTGCCCGTGGCAGGGTCGCAGGCGTCGCTCGTGCACGCCTTGCCATCGTCGGTTACTGGCGGCACTCCGGGGCTGCACTTGCCTGTTGCATCGCAAGTCGCTCTGCCGTTGCACAGGTCCCCGTCGTCGCAGGATTCGCCCGGCAACGGTTGGTAGCTGCCGCGTCGCGGATCGCAAACATCGTTCGTGCACGGATTGTTGTCGTCCACGACGTCTTCCGGACGGCAAAGAGGCTTTTTGCAGTCGTTGAGGCATTCGTCGGTCTCGTCTGAGTTCCCGTCGTCGCATGCCTCGACCCCAACTCGCAGCACGCCATCCCCGCATTTGGCTACCTTGCATGCGTTGGTGCACGCATCGTCGTCGATAGCGTTGGAGTCGTCGCAGGCTTCGCTTGGACCGACGATACCGTCGCCGCAGCGTTCCGGGGCGCAGGCGTTGGTGCAGTAGTCCGTGTCGACGTCGTTGGCGTCGTCGCAGCCTTCCCCCGGACCCGTGACGCCATCCCCGCAACGCGCGGTGAAGCAGGTGTTCAGGCAGGCATCGGTGTCGATGTCGTTGGCGTCGTCGCATTCCTCCACGCCCGGCTGGAGGATACCGTCACCGCAGGCCGCCGAGATGCACGTGTTCAGACAAGCGTCGTCTTCGACCTGATTGCCGTCATCGCAGGTCTCCACGCCGTCCTCCCGGAAGCCGTCACCACAGCGTGCGGCGACGCATGTCGCCAGGCAGGCGTCGCCGTTGCTCGGGTTCCCGTCGTCGCACTCCTCGACGCCGTCGTGAAAGTACCCGTCGCCGCAACGTGCTGGCCGGCAGTGACTGGGGCAGTCGTCGCTGTTGGTCTGATTGCCATCATCGCACTCCTCCACGCCCTCTTGCAGGATACCGTCTCCGCAAAACGCTTTCTTACAAGCATTGGTGCAGGCGTCGGTAGCGATGTCGTTCCCGTCATCGCACTGCTCGAGCCCCGCTCGAATGACGCCGTCCCCGCAGCCCGCTAGGGAGCAGGCGTTGCGGCAGCCGTCGGTGTCAGTTTCATTGCCGTCGTCGCAGGATTCGACGTCTCGCCAGACTTGGCCGTCGCCGCAACGAGCGTGCACGCACGTCGGCTGGCAATCGTCATCGGTGTCTTGATTGCCGTCGTCGCACTCCTCCACCCCGACCAGCACGAAGCCGTCGCCGCAATATGCGTCAATGCAGGTCGAAGGGCAGTCGTCCGAATTGACGGCGTTCTCGTCCTCGCACGTCTCTACGCCCTCTTCGACCAACCCGTCGCCGCAGCGGGCCGCCTTGCAGGTGGTGAGGCAGTCATCGGTATCGACCGCGTTCTCGTCGTCACACTCCTCGACGTCCTCTTGGACCACGCCGTCTCCACAACGCGCAGGGGTGCAGGTCGAAAGGCAGGCGTCCCAATCGGACTCGTTCCCGTCGTCGCATTCCTCTTTCCCTTGGTGGACGGCACCGTCGCCGCAGTGAGCGACCTTGCAGGTCGAGAGGCAATCGTCCTCGTCGATTTCGTTGCCGTCGTCGCAATCATCGCCCGCCTGGACGATTCCGTCCCCGCAGCCCGGACGGCTGCAGCGGGAGCTACAATCGTCGCCATTTCGGCTGTTGCCGTCGTCGCAGGCTTCCACGTCCTTCCGCACCACGCCGTCCCCGCACATCGCGTTCTTGCACGACGAGAGGCAGGCGTCGTCGTCGTCCTGGTTGCCGTCGTCGCACTCCTCGGTCCCAGCTTGGACCATTCCGTCCCCGCACGTCGCCTTCTTGCATGTCGTCAGACAGGAGTCCTTGTTGCTGTCGTTGCCGTCGTCGCACTCCTCGACGCCGTCCTGCACCTTGACGTCACCGCAGACCGCCATCACACACGTGGAGAGGCAAGCATCCGTGTCGTCGAGGTCGCCGTCGTCGCACTCCTCGTCGCGCTCGACCGATCCATTGCCGCATTGGGTTCCACCCGTACCGGTGCCGCCGCTAGCTGATCCGCTTGCCCCTGCAGAGCTCGTTGAGCCGCCCTTGCCATGGTCGTCGCCCGCTTCGCCTCCGTCGCCGCTCGTGATAGCGCCGCCGCTGTCCGCGCTGCCTCCGCTCGGCGCCGAAGCGACAGAGTTGTTGTGAGACGGCGACTCGCACGCAAGAAACAGTGCGCAGAGGGCCCACTCAACCCAGCTCGGACGATGGCTGCTCGCCACGGATCCATTCTACTGCCGACGCCCAGACACCGGGGCCGAATCGACGGGAAAAGTGCGCGATCCACCCTGTTCGGAAAGGTGGTCGGGCTGGTAAAGTGCGGGCTGGGTATCCCCCGGTTCTTGATGACCTCGAGCGCGACGCCAGAAGCCGACGTGGTGGATGGAAGGTATCGGCTCATCCGCCGCATCGCGTCGGGGGGCATGGGTGAGGTCCACGAGTGCGAGGACATCGGGGGTTCGGTTCGCCGTGCGATCAAGTTCCTTTCGGGTGACGCGGCCGGGCGCAAGGCCGAGGACCTGGCGCGCCGCTTCGTCCAGGAGGCCGAGGCAGCCGCGGCGATCAAGAGCCCCCACGTCGTGAAGGTGCTGGCTAGTGGCACCGAGCCCTCCGGTCGCCGCTACCTCGTGATGGAGCTCCTTCAGGGGCAGGACCTGCACACCTTCCTGAACGGAAAAAAGCGCCTGGAGCCCCAAGCCGCTGCGAGAATTGCCCTCCAGGTCGCCAAGGGGCTTGCAGCAGCGCACGCCGGTGGCGTGGTCCATCGGGACATCAAGCCAGCCAATCTCTACCTTCATGAAGAAGACGGGGAGAACGGTCGCTCGCGTCGGGTGGTCAAGATCCTCGACTTCGGCATTGCGAAAGTGAGAATTGAAAACCATTACGCCGGCCCCCATGAAATCACACGTACAGAGAATCTGATTGGTACTCCCGGGTACATGTCCCCTGAGCAGGCGACTCCCAAGGATGCGGATCCGCGGATGGATGTGTGGTCGCTCGGGGTCGTGCTGTTCAGGATGCTTTCCGGAGGGACGCCGTTCGAGGGCACTCCGTCTCAGCTGCTCATCACCCGTGTCTTACGAGATCCTCTCCCGCGGCTGCACGAGCGGGCACGCTGGGTTCCGACGGAGCTCGCGCTGATCACGCACCGGGCGATGTCGCACGATCTTTCGCTCAGGTTCCCTAATGCGAGCGCCATGGCGGCAAGCCTCGCTGCTTTTCTCCGAAGCTCCGATGTCGAGATCGGAGCGCTGGAGGAGGTGACGGCGAAGCGCCGCCAAGATCGACCCAAGGAAGCCAAGATCGATCGCAGGATGCTCGAGCCGCGGGACTACTCGCGGCCGCGGGCTCGAACAGGCACCGTCTCACGGGTTGGGCTCGTGGCCCTGGCGCTCGGCCTCGTCGGCGACAGCGGAGCCCATGTCGCTACCCATGTTCCTGACTTCCGGGATCCCTCGCGGGAGCCGCCCCCGCCACCTCCGCCGAGCGCCCCAACGCCGATGGTCAGCCAGGCCCCGCCCCTGCCGCCCGCAGTCCTCTTGTTTCGCCTTGCGGTCCCGTCCGGGGTCGACGTGACGGTGGACGGCGAGCCGAAGACGGTCTCGAGCGGTGCCGTGGAAATCGCGGGTCCGCCGGGCAGCAGGCATGACGTGGTGCTGCGCCGTGGCGCGAAGAGCCAGTCGCTGACCGTGACGACGACGGAGACGGGGCTTGAGCCACCTCGCGCAGCATGGAAGCAGCCCGCGGCCAGCGCCCCGCAGCCGCGGGCGCCTGGCATCCACGACAACCCTAAGGCGTTCGAATGACGAAGTGGTGCGCCGTCGCTGGGACCTTGGCAACCATCGCCCTTCTGTTTGCCTCTCGACCATCGATCGCGCAGTCGCGGGTGCCCGGCGGGACCGACGCCGGAAAAGGTGCCGAAAGCTCTCTGTCGGACGCCGCCAAGAAGCGAGCCGCCAAGAAGCGATACGACAAGGGGTTGAAGCTCACGGACAAGCGCGACTGGGAGAACGCTCGCGCCGAATTCGATGCATCGCGCGCCCTCTACCCGACCGGCACGGCGACGGCGAACAGTGCGGCCTGCCTCCGTGCGCTAGGGCGAGATGTCGAGGCCTACGAGCTCTATGGCGAAGCCCTGAGCGAGCGCTTCGCAAACTCGCTGGACCCCCCCGAGCGGAAGGCAGCGAATGAAGCGCAGACCCAGCTCTGGACGTTCCTTGCGGAGATCGACGTTCGCGGTGTGCCTGGGGCGACCGTGGTGGTCGATGGGTTGCAGCGCGGCACGGTTCCGCTCACCCGGCGATTGCTTGTGCGAGCGGGCAACCACATGCTCCGAGTCTGGAAGGAAGGCTTCCATCCGTTCGAAGAGGCGTTGACGCTCGTTGGCAAGGAGGTGAGGCCCGTCAATGTGACTCTCAAGGCGGTGGTCCGTGCCGGTACCCTTCGCGTGCAGGAGGAGACCGGTCGTGTTTTGGATGTCTTGGTCGACGACGCCAAGGTTGGACTGACGCCTTTCACCGGCATGCTGCCGCCTGGAAAACACAAGGTGATGCTCACGGGCAAGGATCGGGTCGGCAGCGCCCCCGCAACGGCTGACATTCGCGTCGGCGAGACGACCACACTCGTGCTCCGCGCCACCACGCTCGACGCGGTCGTGCGCATCGAAGCCACGCCGCTGAGCGCGCGCGTGCTCGTCGACGGAACCGAGGTGGGTACTGGCGTCTGGCAGGGTGCCCTGCGGAGCGGACGTCACCGAGTCGTCGTGAGTGCGCCGGACTACACGCCTGATCGCCGCGAGATCAACCTGGCGAAGGGCGGGAGTCTGACGCTTCGCATTCCCCTCGAGCGCACTCGGCAGCTCTACGCCGAACCGTTCCTCGGCTTCGGGTTTGCACGCTCGTTCGGCGGTGGTGCGGAGCTCGCGTGCAGCGCCACCGTGGTGGCACCGAATGGGCGCGAGCTCGAAGGTTGCCGGGATCGCGAGCGCCCGCGTGGGTTCATGGGTGGCGCCCGCGTGGGGCTTCAGCTCGTCCAAGGGCTAGGCGTCGAGCTCGGCGCTGGCTACGTCACGATGGTGGCGACCACTTGGCGCAACGCCATCGCGACTACCGAGCCAACGTCGCGATGGCGCCCGCTCTTCAGCAATGCGATGGAAGATCGGACGACCCTCGCCATGCCGTTCTTGGCGGCTTCGGCTAGCTATCGGTTCCTGCGTCGTACCCCCGTCGTCTTGCGTCTTTGGACGGGGGTCGCGCGCGGTCGCGTGACCACGAGCACGAGAGGGACCTACACGTCGGCGTACTACGAGGACGCGCAACATTCTCAGCGGGTCGGCTCGGCGACGTTCCCGAACCTTTCCGTGGCCGAGGCGTCGCAAGACGTCTGGATGGGCCTCTCGGGGCCGGAGGCGCGCATCGGCTACAGTCTCGGGCGCAAGCTCACCATCGACTTTGGCGTTCTGCTGCTGCTGGGGCTGCTCGAGAAGACGCCACGTACGAACGACAATCAGTTTCGCGCGACTGCGCAACGAAGGACGGGAGTCTTCCCTGCTGCGGTCGTTCAGGGCACGCCAACCCGCAGCGAAACGTTCAGCTTGCCGAAAGAGGACGCGCTCGGCACCACGCTCGTCCTCATCGCCCCCACGTTCGGCGCCCGCTGGACCTTCTGATCGAGGCGCCTGGGTGGACCACGCGAAAGCCGACGGAGCGCAGCCGGTTGCCGGGCTCGTTCCAATAGCGGCTGGACGCGTGCACGAAGGTATCGTCGTAGTACCAGGACCCACCGCGGATCACTCGCCGGTGACGGTGGTTCTCCGGGGCCTCCCGCGGCTTTTGGCCCCAAGAGTCGTCGTCACGACCGCGCCAAAGATCCCGGCACCACTCCCAAACGTTGCCACCGAGGTCGACGATCGGCCTACTCCAAGCACGAGACGTCCCGAGCGGAAAGGCGCCGATGGACGTTGGTCGGCCCGGTGAGCCCTCGAAGTCGTGGTTTGCTCTGGCGCGGTCGCCGAACTCGGGTGGCTCGTTGCCCCATGGATACGAGCGCCCGTCCTTGCCACGCGCGACACACTCCCATTGGGTTTCGGTCGGGAGCGTCACCTCGTACCCCCAGCGCTCGCTTACCCAGGCACAGTACGCGTTGGCGGCGTACCAACTCACGCCCGTAACGGGAGCGTTGTGGGGGCCGCGAAGCTGTGTGTCCCAGTCGTAAGGAGCGCTACCGTCGTACTCGGTGCGACCGCAGGTCCAGTATCGTTCGACAGCGTAGCCTTTCTCCACGAACGGCTCGAAATCCGCGACGACGATGGGCCGAAAGGAGATGCAGAAAGGCTTGACTTTCGCGGTGTGCGGGGGAGCCGCCTTGAAATGCTTCGGGTCACCGAGGCTCACCTTGCCGCCGCGGATCTCGACCCAGAGATCATCTTCGTCGAGCCGAGGATCCCCGATGGAGTCGAGCGCCTCGAGTGCGAACAGTCGATCGGCCAGGGGCCACGACGCGCCTCTGGCGTCAAAGGCATGCAGCAGCTCCTTCCGAACGCGCTCGAACAGCGAGGACCCCGTCGAGCGGGCCTCTTGGGGCCAGTCGCACGAGGCGCGTGCGGCGAGGCCGTAAATGCGCCCTTGCCGCTCGTGCTCGCGCGCTCGTTCGAGCAGCACTTCGACGTAGGCGCCGAGGCGTCGGGTCCCGCCGGTCCCCTCCCCCCCGAGGTCGACGTGCACGCCCGATAGAAACCGGAGAACGTTGTCACCCGTCGGGCTGCAAGCCAGCTCGCTCTCGACGTCGCGTCCAGACCGGACGAACAAGCCCTCGCTCGCCGCCTTGACCGCTCCCTCGACGTCGGTCGTCAGGCGAGGGCCAGCAAGACTGCTGGCGGCCAGGTATTCCTGGATGCTCAAATGAAGGAAGCGGACGTCGGATTCGTCCGGGGTGTCGGCGACGAGCAACCCATCGGCGGCGAGGATGTCAACCACCGTGCTCGCGCGCACGCCCGAAAGCTCGCTCTTCGAGCTCGGTTCCGGAAGATGAAGCTCGAGCGCCGCCCGCAGGTCCTCTCGCTCGAACGCGCCGGGAGGCTTGCTCGCGTCATCGCGCCTTAGCAGGTCTACGCTCGCCTGGCCGACCAGCGTGAGCATCGCGGGAATCGCAGCCTCCGGAATTCGTCGCGGGCGATCCGTGACCCATTCGCCGAAATACTTCTGAAGCCAGCGGTAGTACACCGTGCTGCGTCGATGCGGGAGCTCTCCCGATTCTTGAGCGAGCCGGGCGAGCAGCGTGAGCAGGAGTGGGATGCGAGCGAGGTCATAGAGATCGCCGCGCGGGTTCTTGACGAGTTGGCGCTGCGCGTCGCGGACTCCGATTTCGATCAGGAAAGGCAGCGCCTCGTCGCGGCTGCCGAACCAAGCCGCCGCGAAGCGTTCGATCCTTTCCGCATCCAGGGGAACCAGGTCGAGCTCGCTGAAAGGGACGCCGGGACGCCCGGCGTCCGCCTCGCCGCCGAGAGAGAATCCCGGACCCCGGTCGTAGCCGATGCTGCGTGAGGCCAACACCACGCGCGACCTGGGCGAGAGGGATTCGACGAAACCCCGGAGCTCATCCTTGAAACGCGGGTCGTGACGTGCGGCCGTTCCGTCCCAGCCGTCGAACAACACGACCGCGCGACAGCGGGCGCCGTCCGACAACGCCTCGACGAGGGTTCGTCGTAGCGGCCCGGGGGCCCGCGCGCCGCGGAGCCCCTCAGCCACTTCCAGGAGCGCTTCGACGAAGCGAGTGTCACGGCCGAGGCCGCCTTCGCCCAGCCGGCGCTCAAGCGCGTCGAGTCGGACGAGGAACGGCAGCTCAAGCTCCTCCGCGCCTTTGCCGACGGCAAGCCCGGCTAGAGCCTCCGTCGCCGCGTGGTGGGCCTCGGTGCGGAGGTGCCACGTTTTCCCGAAGCCAGAATCGCCGATCAGGATGACGCGCGGAAAGCGCGAGCGCGCGGCCGCGTCCCAATCCAGCGTTTCGGGCTCCTGCTCGCGGTTCACGACGGCGCGCCGACGGTAGCCATGTGCGCCGGAGCGGCGCTCGACCACGCGCAGCGTTTGGGTGAGACCCCCGAGACCGTCGCCGCGGTGCCGCCACACATCCTCAGGCAGGTGGCGGGCGCGAGACGCCGTGGCCGCCCTCAGCCGCTCGAGGTAGGCTCCGAGCTCCTGCGCGAGCCGCGATCGGACGCCCGCCAGCGCGACGAGCTCTGGGGCACTGGCAGGCCGGGGGTCGTGATCCATGAGCTCGAAGGTGCCTCCCGGCGCGACTCACCCTATCATCTGGAATTTCGCAGCAGGATTCGCCGCGCAACATTCCAACAACACGAGAAATGAGAAAAGGGACGCGGCCGCGTAACGGCTCGAGAGGCCCGCGCCCTGAGAGTTGGCGTACCGAAATTCGGAGGTGAGCCGTGGTTCAGAACCAACTGCCGAGCGTGGCAATCCAGACGAGCGTGATGGGTCGGGCGCCCAGCGTCGACCTCGACTTGCTCGCCGACGCGGCGGTGCTTGGCTCGCTCGACCAGATCGAGATCGCCGTTGCGCGACTACAGGACGCCGTTTACCGCAAGCTCTACCCGGAGCTCATGTCCATCGCCGGGTACTGGTTCCGCGCGCTCCCGCGTGCGGCCGAGCTCATGGAAGACACGCTGCACGAGTTCATGGCCGTCAAGTTCCGCCACATCGTTGGCAAATGGACCCCTGCCGATGGGCACTTCGTCCCTTTCTTGTTACGCTGCTTCTCGAACGAGTGTCGCTCGCAACGCCGTCACCTCTGGCGTCGCGCTCTTCTGTTGCGCGAGGCGAACCAAGGTGGCGCGCTCCGCATCAGTGGTACGACGGGTGAGCGCGGGGTGATTGTCCCGCTGAAGCCCGCGACCGGGGATGCGGTTCGCCACGCGGCGGGCCTAATCGAGCGACTTTGCCCGCGCTTGGATACGGATCTGCGCTCTCGGCTCGCGGGTGCGCTCGGAGCGTTCGAAGACCTCGCGCGCACGCTCGACGACACCGCCCGCGAGCACGGCATCTTCCTGCCGGAAGAATGGGAGACGCTCCTGTTCGTGCTGCTCGTGGTCGAGGACGGCTCGCGAGCGCTCGGAGAGGTCGAGTCGAGCTCCGGCAAGCTCCTGGCGCGCTGTTTCGACCGAGCCTGCCGCCGTCCGGGGTTGACCGCGCTCGAGATGCTGACCCTGCTCGGCAAGGAGCTGCTCGAGCTCCCGCCCCGAGAGCTTTCGCGCCGCGTGCTCCTGCTCGATCTCCAGCGAGTCGAGCCGCTTCCGCTACCGCTCACGGCGCAACTGGAGGAGGAGGCGGAGCTGGCGGCACAGGCCGTGGCGCATCGCCTGCTTGACCTGCAGGGGCTGAACCCCGAAGAGTTGGTCGAGGTGAAGGAGAAAGGGCGCTCCCGTCGGATCATGCGTCGGGTCCTTCTCCTCGAAAACACGGACAACCGACTGAAGCAGCGCCTTTGCCAAGCCATGAAGAAGCTTGCTCGGACAAACGCAGAGCTAGTCAAGGAGTCAGCATGACCTCGAATCACGACACGAAGCACGGCGCGGACGAGACGCCCTTCGGCGCCGAGCCACTCCACACCTCGTCGCTCGAGCGCCGTCTGGCCCAAAACGAGGACCCCGAGGTCTTCGAGCCATGCCCCTCGGAGGACGAGCTGCTGGCATTCGCTCTAGGCTACGTTGCGACCGATTCGGAGTCGTTCGCGGACGTACGGGGTCACGTCGAGCATTGCGCCGACTGCGCGGCCAAGGTTGCCGGCATCTGTGCGGACAGGCAAACCTGGGAGAGCCCAGAAGGGCAGAGTCGTTTTCGCAGCATCGAGGCGCGCCTGCCGTGGCCGAAGGCAACGCTCCTGGATCTGAGCCTGGAGCCCCTGCGCGCGTGGATTCGGTCGCAGTCCGAGCCACTCGCCGTCGCAGCACGGAGCATCGTCGACGGGCGGACCGCCGACGGCGCCGTGAGCTGGACCCTACGGGACAGTCTGGACGGGCGTCTGTACGTCGAGTTCTCGTCCAGCGACCTTCGCGACGAGGGTCGGCGCTTTCTGATTGCGACGAGCCACGAGACGGTGCTCGTGACCCTCGGCCTACGGGCAGGCGACCGTGTCTACGGCAGAGCGACCATTTCCCGCGACCCGGAAGTACGCATCAAGCCAGCGGGTCCAGGTCATTGACGTGTCGCTGCTGAAGTTCCTCGTCCCCGGTCCGTCGGAGACGCTCAAGGAAGCGTATTGCGAGCGTATTGCGGGCGGCCTGTTCGAGCGCGTGGCGCAGGCGATGAGGGAGGGCTTCGAGGACTGGCAGCGAGCGCGCGCGAGTCTTCCCAGTGAGGCGTGGGACGCGGAAACGTCGGCCGCTTCCCGGCGAGCCGAAGAGCTCCTGTGGGCAGCAGAGACCGCACAGCGCGCCGTGGCGGGGGGTGTCGATCCTCAGAGCTTGCAGGCTGCTTTGCGGGATTCGCGAGCGGGATGGGCGCTCGGACCGCCTCGGACGTCATGCCCGCCCCAGGTCGCGCGGGCTCAGCGTCTGCTCGCGCAGCTATTGCTCGACGCTCGCACCGAACCGCCGGGGCGCACGCGGCGCGCGACGATGCCCATCGCACTCCTTCCGAATGACGGCCCCGGATTTGCAGCGACTCTCTCGGTCACGCTCATCTGCGACGCGGAAGCGACGGGCACCGCGTACCAACACCCCGCCGACGAGGGCCTAACGTTCGTGAACGCGCCATTCAGGGATTCGGCCACCCACGCCCTCGCTGCGGCCGAGAGAGTCGCACGACGAAGCGGTTCTGCGATGTGGGACGCTTTCTGGCAGGTCACGACCAAGCGGCGCAAGATCACGACGCTTGACGGCCGCTCCGCATCTGCCGCTGCGTTTCTCGCCTTCAGCAATCTCCTGACTGGCCGCAAGCCGGATCTGCGCGTGCTCGTGATTGGCGGTATCGTCAGTGCCGACCGCGGCTACACCGTTCGCAACGTCGAGGGTGTGTACGACAAGGTGTTCGGTTTCATTGAGGACCCGGACGCGCCCGAAGTCGACACGATTGTCGTCCCAAGCGGGGGTAGTCGTGACCAGGCCACGGACGAGCTCGAAGCGCGCCGCGCGCTCGACGACGTGCTCGCCGAGCGTCACCTGTCGCCCGCGCGAACCGAAATGCTTGAGTATGTTCGTGTGATAGCGCTCGAGAGCGAGACCTGGATTCGAACGGACGGGAGCTGAAGGGTGGCTGCGGGCGAGCCCCCAGCGTGAGGACGCGTGCGAGTTATCCGATCCTGCGTAAGAAGCGCTCGAGCGCGTCGCGCGCATCGAGCTGCCAAGTCGCCAGCAGCGGTCGCGCCAGCGCCGGTCGAAGCCCAGCGTGCCAGGCCTCGTCGATCTTTTGCCGGAGGGCTCGACGTTCGCGCCGTGCTGTTGCGCCCAACAGCACGACGAGGATCAGGCGACGAAGCCGCCGCAGCGCCACTGGCCGCCACTTTTCGTGCCGCGCCCGTTGCTCGGCGAAATTCTCACGAATCAGAGCCGGGGCGGCCAATGAATCGGTATCGATCAGCACCAGGCGACGCGCGGCCGGCTGCCAGACGAAATTAGCCGAGCGCACGTCCCAGAACACCAGGCCCAGACTCCACAGCGGCACGATGATGTCGCCGAACAGTTGCCTCACGAGCTCGTGAGCGAACGCGAGGCTCCAGGTTCTGCTGCGAAACAAGTCCTCCAGCACCTCACCGTCGACCCATTCGAGCGCGGCATGAGCGCGACCGTCGTAGAGCTCCGCGCCGAGCGACCGCTGCACCGCCGCTCCAGGTTGGTGAAGGTTCGGCCAGCACTCCTGATGAAACCAAACTGCTTCGCCACTAGTCTTGCCCGGCGCGCGGAAGATCTTGATTCCGACGCAGTCAAAGCCAAGCGCCTGCGCAGCTCCCGCGAAGCGGTGGTCGAGCCCGGAGCTCAGCCGCACCACTTCGGCGAACCTGCCTGGTGCAGAAACCGAGCCCCACACCTGTTTGCGACACGACGCGGGCAGCTCGAGCCAATCAGCCAGGCGTGCTTCGAGCGCGAGCCGCGCCTCAGGCGACTTGGCGATGAGCTTCGTCCCGCCGTGAGTGAAAAATCGGTCGTAGACGATCCAGCTCAGGCCCACGAGCTCACCGTCGATAGGAGGTGATCGCAAAGGCGCATGCTGCCGGGCGCGGGTAGCGCGGCGAGCTCGAGCAAGCTGTAGCCCAGCGCCACTCCGTCACGCAGCGTCATCAGCTGGCGCCCGAGCTGATTGGTGCTGCGCAGCACCTCGGGCCCGTCGAGCACCGCACCCCAGAAGTCGTCGCGCCGAGAGCGCTCCACGATGGGCCGCGCGCCGGTGCTCATGAGCGTGCCCAGAGCTAGCGGATGCTGCCGCAGCTTGAGCGCCAGCACCCAGCGCATGACCGGGACTTGGAGCTCATTCCAGTCGGGACGACTGTGGAAACGTCTCCCGGCTTTCTTGGCCGCCATCTTGGCGCGCCTTGGCGTGGGCGCCGCCAAGATCTCACGCTGCCAATCGGGCTGGTCAGGATAGCGGAGCGCCTGGTAGAGCGCCTCGGAGCTTGCGACCCGAAAGCTGCCCACGACCAGCTCGAACCCGGCGGCCATGTTCGAGAGGCAGCCGTACTCTTCCTTGGTGCGGTACACGAGCGCGGGACTGCCGTACGGGATGCCTGATTCGTCGAGCCACAGCATGGGGGGTGTGAGCCGGCGCGCTGCGGCGCGGCCAGGTCTCACTCAGCGAAGGGCGCAGGGTCGGCGGCCGTTACGCAGAGCGGGTGCAGGGCGATTTTTCGACGTTGGAAGTAACTTTTGCACCACGCGGCGCCTTTGCTCCTTCAGGAGCCATGAACCAAACGTCAAACCTGCTGCAGCCGCAGACCGACACCACCACTGCCGCCCCCGGAGGTGATCCGGGCTCAGCGGGTGTGCACCCCAACTCCGATGCCGCGCTGGTAGTCGCCATCACCGATCATCAGCAGCGCCTCGATGACTGGGCAATCGTCGGGCAGCGAAAGCGTTTCGACCTGGCAAGAGCGGCTCGCGTCATGCACGGCTGGATCAAAAGCTTGCGCACCGAGCTGATCCCGCCGACGTGGCCGGGCGGGGGCGCCATCGAGCATCCACCGGTGCTGCTGACCTTCTCGAGGCTACGGCGTAACGTGCTCGGGCATTTCAAGCCCGGCCGCAATGAGCAGAGTCTGCGTGGGGAAGTCGGGCTCAATCCGCGTGCCATGCTGATGCGCTCCGACGCCCAGACCGCCGCCGTGCTGCTCCACGAACTCCTACACGTTTGCGAGGCAGCGGCCGGCGCTCCGCCCAAGCTGGGGCGCGGCTACCACTCCGCGGCGTTTCGTGGTCTGGCCGAGCAGCTCGGCATCCCCTGCACCAAGCACGGGCACGAGATGGGCGTCGTGCCGGGCTCAACCTTCCATCGCTGGGCGGCCGCCCAGGGTCTCTCGTTCGGTGACTGCTCATTCGTCATCCACTCGGCCGGCACCGTGACCGAAGCCACCCAGCCCAAGGCCAAGCGGGTTCAGTGGGCCTGTGCGTGCGGCATCAAGGCCTGGGTGCCGCGCGCAACGCCGTTCGAAGCGCTCTGTATGCTCTGCAACGAGCGCTTCCGACGCACCGGCTGAGCGACCCACTTTTTTCGATTGCTCCGTAACAACCGGCGCGCCCCAGGCCCGTAGAGGGTGCCAGCAGGAGGAGCAACATGCGTTCATTCGACCGAACCCCTCGAATCGCCCATCTTTGGCTGATCGTCGCCGCGCTAGGCGGCGTCGTGGCGTGCGGGCCGCCCAGTGCCGAACCCGCCAGCAGCCTGATCCAAGCTCAGACGACCGAAGACGCTGACACGGGTCAGCCTGTCACCCCGCTGCTGTTCGAGCTCGCAGCCAACAGCGATTGGGAACGCCTGGCCAAGAGGAGCGCCTAGGCGCGCGTGTCGGCGACACGCTACCTCAATACCTGGCGCGCGACTCGGTCACGCTACCGCCCGCAGTCGAAGCAGTGCTCGCACGAGGTGATGCAGCGACCGTCGACGAGCTGACCGCCGCCGCGGGCATGGTGCTGGAGGAAACACCGATCCTGTTCGAGGAGGCCCAGACACGGAGCTCCAACTTCTACGAGCACTTGGTGGCGTTTCAGGCGTCGACCAATGCGCTCGCACGGCTTGCAGCGCAGGTGGCGCCTGACTCGGACCTGGCTGCTGGACTCGGCGCCATTGGCAACACCACCAGCTTGGTGCTGCAAGGCATGGACCTGCTGGCACGAAGCCAGGCAGCGACCGGCCTGGCCGCGGGGCTCTTCACGACCGCTGGCATCGCCACGTTCGCCACCGCCGTGCTCAGCGTCACGCAACTCTTCGGCAGTCGCAGGCCATCGCCCGAGTCCATCCTGGCGCAGCAGATTGGCCGCTTGACCCAGGAGATCCAACTCCTACGGCAAGAGGAGTGGGAGAGGTTTCACCTGCTCAGCGCGCAGATTGAGAAGGTGATGGAGACTGTCGAACGGGGTTTCGTCGATATCCAGCTCGCCCTCGCGCTGAACCACGATTTCGATCAAGGGATAGCTCGCGACCTGCAGACGCTACGCACCGAGCTCAACGCCCGCTTCCGCAGCCTGTTCATGGCGCTCGACGCCAGCTTCGAGCGCGAGTGGGAGTCGAAGGTTTCCGAGTTGCTCGCCCAGCCCGATCTCACGACCGAGTCCTTGCGTGACGGATTGCGCTACGCGCTGCTGGTGGCGCTCGATTTCAGCCGCGACGCGCTAGCGACCAACGCCGGAGCCACTCCACCCCTGTCCCAGCTGGCAGCCACCCTCGGTTCACGCGACGCCTACCACAACATGGAGTTACTGGCGCAAGTGCTGGACCGCGAGTTCGGCGTGAAGCTGGGCGCCAAGCTGCCGAACCCGACCTACTGGAACGCCAGCGCGGAGCTAGTGCTGGAGCTCATCGCGCGCGGCGACCAAGCCGAGCTCGAAGCCGCTGGCGTGTCGAAGGCTCTCGACGACCTGATCAACGAAGGAGAGACCAACATCCGAGGTCCGATGCAGCGCATGGTGCTGGGCGACGGCGCTTCGGGCTCGCCACTGGTGCTGCTCGCCACGTATCTCGGGTTGCGGCTCGATGAGCTGACCAAGGCCAGCCGCGAAGCGCAGACTCGGCTCCACGCACAGCTCCTGCCACAAACCGGCGCGCTCGACCTGTTCGGCCCCGCGACGCAGCCACCTGTCGGCGTCGAAGGCGTGACGGTAACCAACTGCGACGGCGGCGGAGGCAGCTGGCAGCTGCCGGCGGACCAGGTCACGAGCATCGTGCCGCCCGCCGTGTCGAACGCCGATCGGCTCGAGGTCGGGTCGCTACAGGTTTGCGCCAAGCATGATGGCTACGTCGACCGAGGCTGGCCCTGTGTGGCGACCTGCAACATCAACTACATCACCCAGTGCTGCCGCTGGCAGCATCGGGGACTGCCGATCGTGGAGCTCAGGGTCAAGTCGGGCGACGTGCTCATGACGCGCGAGCGGGTGGTGGGACCCGAGATGGACAACACCGGTGCGGCTTCGTCGGCGGTGATTCAACAGGCGTGGTCGGGCATCTTGGCCGCGATCGGTCGAGGCGAGGTTGAGAGCTCGCCTGAAACCACCAACCTCGACACTCTGGAGACTGCCGTAACGGCAGAGCTACTGCGCTTACGCGTGCTCTGGCTCGACGCGCTGGCCAACGAGGCTCTCAACGGCTCCGCGCTCGCGAACCTGGCCGACGAATGCCAGGGTCTGCACACTGCGCTCAGCGAGATCCTCACGCTCACCGGCCGTACCGCGGACGGCATCGTCGCGGCGATGGAGGCCCCCGGCGCGCTCAAGCCGGAGCGCGCCTGGCTGGCGGCGCACTACCGCGGCTTTGCCGGCCCAGGCAGCCCGAGTGAGGGCCTCGCCACGTTGACGAGCGCGTGGAGTGACCAGCTGACCGACGCAATGACGCAGCACGTCGCGCGTTTTCAGGAAGACGGCGCTTCCCTAATGCTGCCGCCCGACCTGACGCTCTCGCGCCTGCGCCATGCGCGCGGCAACCTGCCGCCCTTCGTTGCACCGGTCGGCACCGCTCAGGGCTGGCTGCCGCCGACCTACCCGCGCGTCTACGGGAACGTGCTCACGGCCAGCGAGATCAACTACGTGACGAATCCGGCCGACGCTCCCACGCTTCCCAAAGGGTTCGTGGCTCTTCAGATGGCGCGCGTTTCGACGACGGCGGCGTACGAAGAAGAAGCGTCGGAAGTCTGCTTCATCGTCCCCGAAGGTCAGACTCGACCGGTGTCGCTCGCCGTAGCCGACGACACCGGCACGTGGCGGGTGGCGGCCCCGTCCGAAGCAGACACCGCGAAGGGCATCGCGTGCGTCAGTGCTCCGCTGCCAGCGCTGGTCGCGCTCGTTGAGGAGACGGAGACGGAGCCTGGTGACCCAGGTGCCGGCGGGGCTCCGGGTGAGACTCCCGAGGATCCACCGGGCGACCCCAGCGAAGCGGGCACGGGTCACGAAGGGGGAGCGATGTCGCGTGACCCGAGTATCGGCGGCTCACCGCCAACCGGCGGCTCGCCGTCGACGGGCGGACGCAAGCCCGTCGTGGAGCCCCCGGCCGGCGAACCTGGCAATGGTGACGCGAACGAAAGCGGCGCCGATCAGCTGACCAGTCCCCGCGCGCCTCGCCGCTTCGACGGCTGCGGCTGCCGACTCGGCGACCCCGCCAGTCCGCGCAGCGCCTGGCTCGCCCTCGCCGCCGCTCGGCCCTAGGCACCATCGCGAGCGCCAGCCGTAGCTAGGAATTCGGCCATGCTCGCACAACGCATTGGGGCCTCAACCACCACCGCAGATTTCTTCGCGCGCGGAAGACACTCGGCTCCGGCGCGCGGGCGCACCCGCCCGGCAACCTCTCCCCGACAAAGTCTATCTCGTACGTTTCATCCAGGTCACGTAACGAATCGCGCTACCCGAGGCCTCGTACTTCTTGCAGTACGTAACGCTCCCCGTCCTCCGCCCTCATGGGGTTGAGGACCATGAGAAGCCGCGACTCGCGTAGTCGAGGCACTAGTGCAGCGATACTCGACCTGTTGTCGGAGTGCCTCTGTCCGCGTGGCGCCGGTGTCCCGTGCGCTGAAAGGATTGGTGTTTCCAATGTCCATCTCAATTTTCCATAAGAACACTCGAAAGCGTCGAGGCACCCTCCGCGGGTGCTTGCTGTTTCCCGACTTCCCAACCTTTCTTCTGCAACTCGCCGCGCCCGGTCTCCTCCTTCCAGGCTGCTCGCAACCAGCGGAGTCTCTGTCCGACGAACACGTCGGAGAAGTCAGCGAGCTGCTGGCACCAGGGTCGAGCGCGAGCGGAGCGCCTGCATATCCGCCCCCGGGTTTGAGGAACATCGCGTACAACCCCTCGTGCAGTGGCTACCCCAACACCTCTGAAACGGATCGGACTTGGGGGTGCACCAACACCTGCGACCTACTCGATGGACTGCACGCGTATGACTCGTGGTGTCACGGCCATGCGTTTACGGGGGGCACTACGACGCATCCGGTGGCGCCCCGTGGATTGAGGCGGCGGGACCTCGCAAGTTGGTCGTGAGCTTCGGTCGCAAGCTTGAGCTCCAAGCGGCTACCCTGTGGTGGCACGGCGTCGAACATACGCCGGAAACCGGAGTCCTGGAGTATTTCGACGATACGCAATGGCTCCCGATGTCCAACGTGCAGCGTACGTATGGCACGATGGAGGAGGCGGGTTCGGACTCTGGCTATTCGACCTCCGACATCTACACGTTCACGCCCGTCAGCGGCAGCAAGTTCCGCTACGCGTTCGACAACTCGGGCCGCAACATCCAGGGCACGAACAACATTCACGGATGGTTGTACGAGGCGGAAATTTGGGGCCGCGACGGCTGTGCCGCCGGCCTGCAGGTGCCTGTCTCCCTCCATTCGGCCTTCGACGGCGCCATCGGTTCGCAAAAGCCCTACCGCATCGGGCTCGAAGACGTCTTTCCCGTGTTCACGACGCGGGACCTTACGATGCCCAACCCGGACATCTCGTGTCATCTGGAGTCGCGCGCTAGTACGCGTACCATGTTCCTTGGGCCGAGCGCACCTTGGCCGTTGCCGGGACCCCTTCCCGCGCCGGTTCCGATTGGCACGGTAGCGCCGGACGTCGACCTCGATTTTTACTCGAATGCTCCGACTCCGCAGCGCTGCCAGTTCGGTTTACAAGGCGTCAACAACGATTGTCTCCTCAACGACGCGGCCGGGACGCCACGTCTCGTCAAATGGTCGACGCCAGGATTCAGGCTCAACGTTCTCGGCATCCCCGCGACCCTCGCTCCGCGTACCTTCTGGGTGGACCTAGCGAGTATCCCCGGCATCGCCCCGGACGCGGCGCTCTCCGTCACCGTCGATGCAGTGGAAGACATCGTCGAGCGCGAGATCGCCGCCAACATCGTGTATGCGCAGAGTCGTTGGGCGTTGATTGCGGAGCCGCCCCTTGACGTCCTCGTCACCGATCCTGCTGGGCGCCAAAGCGGTCTTACGGCTACGGGCACCACCGTGAGCGAAATTCCTGGCTCCACGCACCTGCAGATGGGCGACGCGGGGCTCGTCCTCATTTATCAGCCTTCGAATGGTCGCCACTCGGTGCGCATCATGGGGGAATCGGGCGACCCGTTCTCGCTGATGATCGCGACGGCCGACTACACCAAGGACGAACGCAGTCCTACGATGCACGATTGGTCGACTTCGGGAACCACCGACACTAGCGGGCCGACGTTCGACTTCACTTTGAACGACGGGTCGCTCGTCGTTGGCGGCACGCCCCTGAAGCTCGGATTGCGGGCGGTTCCGGCTAAGCTGTCGCCCGACGGCCGCCTCAAGAGGGTGCGCGTTCAGGTTGCTGTGGACAAGGCGGACCCGAGCGCGAAGGTCGTACTGAAGGCTGTCTCTTGCGATGACGGCTGTGTGCCCGCGACGGACATCGTGGGGGCAGCTCTCGACACTGATGATCGTGACCTGTTCCTCCGCGCCACGAACCGCTCGCGGCGTCGTGGTCGCACCTACACCCTAACCTACGAGGCTACCAACCAAGCGGGAGACGTGACACGCGAGGACGTGTCCGTAGTCGTCACCAGCCGCAATGATGTGGACCACTGCCAACACGGGCGCAGGTGAGCGGATAGGTCATCCAGTGCGCCAGGCAAAGCTTGGACGAGGAGGAAGCGATGTAGACGAAAGCGGAAACCTCAGAAGGGACCCGAGCGGGCGACCTAGCCCGTGCGGCAAAGGCTGACCACCAGCCGGAAGCGAGTCTTGCGTGG
>DATEDZ010000114.1:0-25186 GCA_035281385.1 Polyangiaceae bacterium | reverse complement strand
CCCCCCCAAGACAAGCGGAGATGTCTTGGCTTCGCGCGGCCCTTGCCGGCCTGGCTCTGTGGCTCGCGCCGCTCACGGCTCGCGCTCAGGACGTGGAGGGTGCACGCGGTTTGCTCGACGACGTGGCGCGCGTCGTGGCCGCCCAGGAGGCGGAGGAGTGGTTCTCGGATCAAGAGGCGCTGCGCGCGATCGAGTCGCACGTGCTGGGCTCGGTCTGCCGCGCCACCCCCGAAGCAAGGGCCTGGGCGCTCGGCGGACTAAAAAAACGTCACGCCGAGCTTGGTGACGCCAAGGCGCTTTTCGAGCGCGATGGCGAGCTGTCGCCCCGCGTCGAAGAGGCGCTCACGATCCAGCGCCGGCTGCTGGTGCTGCGCCACGCGCTGAAGCGCGCGCCCGAGTGTCCGTTTTGGACGAAGCCGCAAGTCGGCTTCGCGGGTCTGCAGTCGGATCGCCGACGCATCACCCTCAGCATCGAATCGGGCGGTAACGTGCAGCTTCGGCGCACGCTGTCGCACTGGACCTTCGGCGGCGGCGGCGTGGGCCGGCTGCTGTTCGGCTACGGCTTCGATGGTCGGCACAGCCTCCTCGTGGGTCCGGAGTTCGGCGGCGGCGCGATGCTGCGGCCGGGCAGCAACGCCTCGCAGTTCGTGATCAACTACTTTCCGGCGGTGCCGCTGCTGTTTAGGACTCGGCAGCTCACCTGGCACTATGATTTGGAGCTGGCTCCGGTCGCGGTGTTTCAGGCGGACAATACGCAGGTGAGCTTCGGTGGGCGCATCGGTGGCGCCTTCGGGATCACGGCGCTGCGGCGCCGCAACGTGCTGCCCTGGGCTGGCCTGGCGCTCGCCTACGAGTACTACTTCGAAGGTGGGGGGCGCGCGCCCACCCACTTCTTGCGCGGCGGCTTGCGCGTAGGCCTGCCGTGGGATCCCTGATGCGCGACGTCACACCGCGTCGCCGAGGGTATCGAGCCCCGCGTAGACCTTGGCCAGCCACAGTTTGACCCGCTCACGCTCGAGCGGCTTGACGGCGTGCTCGCCCAGGAGATCACTGGCGACCAGGTTGCAGGTGCTGGCTTTGGAGCTCGGCGATACGGCGGGAGATGAAGCGCCTTTCGGGCTCGGTCTTGGCCAGCTCCAGAGCGCGCTGGTAGTCGGGCAGTGCTTGAGCGTGACGGCCCAGGCGGCGCTGTAGCTCGGCGCGGGTCGCGAAGAAGGGCTGGTAATCGCGCAGTTCTTCGAGCGCTTCGAGTGGGGCGAGCAGGGCCAAGCCGGCTATAGGGCCATCCGCCATCGCTACCGCCGCGGCGTGATTTAGGGCGACGACCGGCGTGGGTAACACGCGCAAAAGCTCGCGGTAGAGGAGCACGATTTGGGGCCAATCGGTGGCGGCCGCGGTCTTTGCCAGGGCGTGCAGCGCCGCAATGGCCGCCTGTAGCCCGTACTGCGTCGGCCCGGCCAGGCGCAACGCGCGTTCGACGCGCTCGCAGCCCTCCGCAATCTGCAGGCGGTCCCAGCGCGAGCGATCCTGATCCTCGAGCAACACCACATCCCCGCGCTCGTCGACGCGCGTGTCCCGCCGAGCGTCGTGCAGCAGCATCAAAGCCGTGAGCGCGATCGGTTCGCCACGCTCCGGCAGCAGCCGCTCGAGCAGCCGCCCGAGCCGAATCGCCTCGCTGCACAGATCGCGGCGCAGCCAGCTGTCCCCAGACGTGGCAGCGTAGCCTTCACTGAACACCAAATAGACGACCGTCAGCACGGCCTCGAGCCGTTCGTCGAGCTCGGAGCGCTCGGGCACGACGTAGGGGATCTTGGCGACCTTGATCTTGTTCTTCGCACGCACCAGTCGCTGCGCCATCGTGATCGGCTCGACCAGGAAGGCTCGCGCGATTTCGTCGGTGGTCAGGCCGCACAGCGTGCGCAGCGTGAGCGCGACCTGCGCTTCGAGCGCCAGCGCAGGGTGGCAGCAGGTGAAAATCAGCCGCAGGTAGTCGTCTTGGTCGCTGAACGAGGACGCCGCGTGAGTGGCATCGTTTTCGAAAGCGGAAAGCTCAGCGTCACCCAGTGGGCTTTCGAAGCGCCGGGCACGGCGCAGGCGGTCGAAAGCCTTGTGCTGCGCCGTTTGGATCAGCCAGGCGCGCGGGTGCGCGGGCGTGCCCTGCGCCGGCCACTGCTCGAGCGCGGCCGTGAACGCCTCGTGCACGACCTCTTCGGCGAGCGCGAAGTCCCCACCCAGCACGCGAATCAGCCGCGCCGTGATGGCGGCTGATTCGCTGCGATACAGGCGCTCGAATTCACTCACATCTGCATGCTCATGATCGGCCGCACCTCGACGCTGCCGGTCTTGGCGCTCGGCAGGCGGGCCGCGATGCTGACCGCCTCGTCGAGATCCTTGGCTTCGATGATGTAGAAGCCGCCCAGCTGCTCGCGCGTTTCCGCGAAAGGTCCATCGGTGCGCACCGTCTTACCGCTCTTGACCCGTACCGTGGTGGCGGTACTGGTCGGTTGAAGCGGCTCGCCGGCCCGCATATGGCCGCTCTGTTTGATGGCCCCCGTGAATGCCATGTACTCGCCGAAGATCCTTTTGCTTTCTTCTTCGCTGCGCGCCTTCTGCACGGCCTCGTTCTCGTAGATCAGCAGGATGTATTGCATGACTCTATTCCTCCAGTGAGCGCTGTCGGGGGTCGCTCTTCCCTTTTAATCGAACGGCTGAAGGCCGGATCGACGGACTTCCCAACTTTTTTTGGAGGAGCCTTCCGCGGCCGGAAATTGTGGCTACGCTGCGCCCTCCCATGACGGTGCCCCCGCCTCCTTTTTATCGCTTCAGGCCTCACCCCTGGCACGGCCTCGACGCCGGCGTCGAGGCTCCGCAGGTCGTCAACGCCTACATCGAGATCACGCCCTTCGACACCATGAAGTACGAGATCGACAAGGCGACCGGCTACCTGAGGGTCGATCGGCCGCAGCGCGGCTCCGCTCAGCCGCCGACGCTCTACGGCTTCATCCCACGCACCTACTGCGCGCTTCACGTTGCGGCCTTGTCGGAGAGCGGCAGCGATCGCGCGGATGGCGATCCGCTCGACATCTGCGTGATCAGTGAACGCCCCATCACCCGCTCCGAGATTCTACTGGAAGCGCGCGTCGTGGGGGGCATCCGCATGCTGGATCGCGGGGAGGTCGACGACAAGATCGTGGCCGTGCTGCACAACGATCCTTATTACGACGAGACCCAGGATATCCGGTCGGTACCGAAGGCCATCGTCGACCGCCTGGTGCACTACTTCTCGACCTACAAGCTGATGCCCGGCACCGAAAACCAGATCGCCGTCTCCGGCATCTACGACCGCGAGCACGCGCTCGATGTCGTCAAAGCCGCCATGGCCGACTACCAGGAGTCGTACGATCTGGCGCCGCCCAGCATGAAGTTCTGAGCGCGACTCGGCGGCGGCCCGGCCTCCCCGCATGCGCTTCCACCGCGCCGTTTGAACGCGTTGGACGAGCGACCGTCCGCTGCCACCAAGTCGCGCTGATGTAGCTCAGCCGCGTGCGCGCTTGATCAGCGCGCGCGCCAGCTTCTGCACGTTGCGGTCCGGATCACTCGTGCATTGCCTGACGATGCGAGCATAGGTCGCCGAGTTCTCGTGAAAGTGCTTTGCGACTGCGGCCAATGCGGCGGCGCGCACGACGGGCGTGGGGTCCTGAGCCAGTTGCTCCAGCACCAAATCTGCGACGAAAACCGGCGTCGACCAGGTCAAGGCGCGCGCCAGGGCCAGACGCTCGTCGGGGTCCTCCGAAAGGGCCCAGGTGCATACTAAATCGATGCGTTCCGGAGCCGTGGCGCGCTCGATGGCGCGTGCCAAGCCCACCGCGGCCGACACGCGAACGCTGTCGGACTCGTCACGCGAAAGTCGACGCAGCTCACCCGCGGCATCCCCCACCGGCTGGGGCCACAAGCTACCCATGGCCTGCGCCACCTGAGCCCGCACCGCTTCCCGTTCGTCGTCGAGCAGCAAGCTGAGCACGCGCGCCTTGTGCGGGTGTCCCGGCTCGGTTCTTTGGGTCTCGTCGATCAGCTCGCACAGCACCTCCGTGGGTAGCTCGCGGAGCGACTTGGCGTCTGCCGTGCCGGCTGTCAAAACCAGCGACAGCGCGGTCATGCGCATGGCCGTGCGAGCCTTGGCCTTGGCCATCGAGATCTCCTTGGGGCGGGGTGTGCAGAGAACCCAATGGCCGCAGCTTTGATTCCCTCTTCGAGACGATTCTACCAGGGACTGCGGCGAAGTGTGCGTGACAAAGATGTCAAGAAGCGGTTCTCGTCCGACGGGCTGACGCGCCGCGATCATTGTTCTTGGAGAAGGGTCTGGTGGCACGCGGACTGCACTCTGGTCACATCGTAGTTTTTTTCGAGAGGAGGCAGCGATGCCATCACAATCATCACGAAGTCACTCCACTAAGCGCTCCTCGGGGAGTGGCAAACACCGCGTCGCGAAGCGCAGTTTTGGCCCCGCCGACCGCGCCGCCGTTCAGGACTACCTCGACCGTTTTGCGACAGCCATGACCAGCGGCGACGCGAAGACCGTAGCCAGCTTGTGGGGCGTTCCGGCCTTCGTCATCGGTCAGAACGAGGCCCGTGTGGTCCAGTCCGAGGCCGAAGTGGAGGAGTTTTTTGCAGGCGCGAAGGATATGTACAACCAGCGGGGCATCATGGACACGCGCGCCGAGATCCTGGACTTGGACTGGCTCTCGGAGAACCTGGTGATCGTCACCGTACGCTGGCCCTATTTGGACCAAAACGAGAAAGAAGTCGGGGAAGAGTCCTCCTCCTACACCTTGCTGCGCGGCGAGGACGGTGGCTTCAAGGTGCGCGTCGTGACCATGCGCGGCGAAACCTAACGGCAACCTCCCGGCCGCGCGGAATGATCTCGGTTCACCGCGCGCTGAAGCCGTGTATGCTCAGCGTGGGGAGGCGCTTGCAGCATCGATCTTGAGTCACGTTTCACGGGGCGCTTAGCGCCCTCGGAAAGGCACAGGGATTGTATGGCGACGAAGGCAGAAGCGTACATGGCCGAGTTGCTCCGGGCGAGCCGTCCTCCACGTCCGAAAAAGCCGAAGAAGCCGAGTCGGGACGACAGCATCGACACCACCTTGCTCGACGGCGTTGGGACGCTGCCGCACAACTTCGCCAAACGCCCACGTGGCGGCCCGGTTCTCGAAAGCTCGGCCAACGGTAAACCGTCGCGCAAGTCGACTCGCAAGAGCTCCGGCCACATCAAGGCCGCCTCCGAGCTGACACGCCGCCAGGTGCGGCGCATCAACTCGCCCGGCGCCCGCGCGGCCCGCGCCGCCGTCCGCTGACCGGCGCACCGCTCGCGGGGTGATCTAGAACGGCCGCTCGGCTTGGCCGCTCGGCGTTCTAGCCACCTTCCTGGTGGGGGCGGCCCGCGCCTCAGGATTCGTCACATCGTGCCGCCGCCCCAGTAGCCACCCGAGCACCGAACACGCGTATTAGCTAAATATTAGGTAATACGTTCCGTGCAACCCCATGATTCGTGTCGGTTCGAGGAGGGCCCGGTGCTGCACAATCGGGCTTGGGGTGCGAGCATCGAGCTCCAATGACCCCAGGTTTTCAGCCCTCGCGCGCCGATTATTAGCCAATATTAGCTAGTATCAAGCGCGCTGTAAGGTGCACCTGCGTTCTCTCTCCAGCGCAATGTGACGCATCATGAGGCACGCGCCGCCCGGCTGACGCCTGTTCGTAACACCTGTTTGTTGGCCCAGTCGGGGCTTTGCACGGGACAATTCGCGTAGGCCAGACATGCAGCTCCAAACCATCCCCAAGAGTGTTTTCAGGCTCGAGCCCCCGCCGCTTTGGTACGTCACCAACGGCGATCTCACGGTCGGTCCGGTCGTGACCGGCTTATTGATGCGCGGAGTCGAAGCGGGCCGCGTGCCCGAATACTGCCACGTTCGGACGTGGCACGGCGACTGGCGCAAGCTGAACGCGGTGCGCGAAATCTCGGCCTTGACCAGCAAGGTCAATGCCGCGGCACCGACCCCCGACCAGCTCGCCGAATGGAGGCGACCGGTCGAACGCATCCGCGACGAGATGGAGCTTGCCCATACCGTGACCTGGCTCTCGCTGGTCACGACGGGTGCCGAAAGCGCCATGTTCCACTACCGCGGTCGCTACGGGCGCTCGCTGGTCACGCGCGCGGTGCTGGGCCCGATGTCGACCGAGCGGCTGGGTTATCCGCTGCCGGAGAGTGATTTGATTTTGAGGTCCGCGCGCCAGGGCAAGCCCGTGTTCGGTCCGCCCTACGGTCCCACCGAGGATGCGCTGGCCATGCGCTTCGCCAGCAGCAAGGGCGGCTCCGGTGCCGTGGCCATGATTCCGATGTTCGTCGGCAATGAGCTCACGGCGATGCTCGAGCTGTCGCGCCCCGGCCACGCCTTTCGCCGCAGCGACCTGCAGCGCGCCGAAGGTATCGTGCAGCGCGCCCTGCGCCAGCGCACCAACTAGGGTCCTTGAGAACCGTCTTCCGTGACAGATGAGTCAAGTTTTGCTGAGCTGTCGAGTTCGAGCAGGTTTTCTGCCGGGTCTCGCGACTATCGCAGGCTAGACCGCAACGCGCGCCGGCCTCGCCGGTTTGTTCTCGTGGGTGGCTCCTACTCTCGCCGATCGTGATCTTTTCTTCCAAGACCTACATGCCTTGTCGGGCTGGGGCCCCTGCCCCAGCTAGGTCGTTATCTCTTTGCGCAAACTCGCGAGCGGAAGAATGAGCTGACGTGCTTCAGCGCTCAGCATGGTGAAACCGTGGTGCTCGTAGAACGCGACGGCCTCATCATCCTTCGCATCCACGACCACTCCGTAGACGACAACTTCCGATCGCGCCGCGCGCTCGATCGCGTCCCACAGCAAGGCTGCGCCGAGTTTTCGGCCTTGAAACGTCTGACTGACAGCGAGTCGTCCCAACCGCGCGACGGGAACGTCGGGATAGCGGGGTAGCTTCTTTGAGAGCGCCTGCGGCATGCGCGTCAGCAAGACCGAACCAGCGGCCAGAGTGTAGTAGCCGGCGATTGTAGCGGTGGCGATCTCGCGAGCCACGTAGCAAGCCGTGGCTCGTCGACGAACATCTTGGCCAACTTGCTCTCGAAAATATCGGTCGAGCGGTTCGACGCCGCACGCAAACGCTTCCCGCTTGTGTTGCGAACCCAGGAGCTCGCTCGCAAACGGCGCTGACACGTTAGCGCTTGATGAGCTTAGTGTGGGCGGCGGCGGCGCGCTTTAGTGCTTTGTTCGGCTTGGGCGGTTCGAGCAGCAGGGCGACGAATTGACGTTGTTCCTGAGCCGACAACCGAATGATGTTCTGCTCTTCAAGTTCGCGGGCAGCTGCCTCGCGTGCAGCGGCGACGACGAAGTCACTCAGGCTGCTTCCCCTGGCCTCGGCAGCGCGCTTGATGAGGTCGAGCGCCTTGGGCGCAATGCGCGCTTCGAGGCGGTGGGTACGAGGCTCTGCAGCGTTCCGTCGCGCCATGACAGTCTCCGAGGATTTGAACAGTGTACGGTAATGCGCCGTACAACGCAAACCGCTGACCTGCACGGTCACCTCGCCCTCCGGTAGGCACGACTCGTCGAGCGATGTGGCGCTGACGCGCTGCCCCGTGCCCTCTTTCTCGATCAGGATCGTGTGAAACATGCAGGTAGCTTAGCCCAGATGAAATGGACGCCGAGAGACGCGCGCGCTTCAGTGCCGGCAGAAGCCATGGGCAGAGTAGCTGTCGTGGGACTTGTTCCGAACCTTCCCGCTCTTCACGGTGAATGATGCGACGTACCCGAGCTCGGCCATCTTTCGAGTGAAGACTTTGTCGTACAGGTCCTTGCCTCGTTTTCCTCGACGCGCGTCCTTGACGTACACGAAGCAACGCGCGCGGGGGTGCTCGCGAATGCCGCGCCCGATCAGCGCGCGACTAGCTATTGACTTATTGGCTCGATTGTCGCCCAGGGGGGATGGCAGGACGTACTCTACGCTCTGGTCGTGTCGCGAATAGTACGCCGGCATTTGGGCGTTGATGCCCACGCGAAAGAACACCACCTTCTGTCCTTTTACGCGGCTAAGCTCCTGACTCAGCCGTTGCCAATTCACGTCGCGTGGATCAGGCCCACCGCGTGCCATGAGCTCCTTCGTGTGCAGCGCCGCTGCGATGCAGGCGAAACCCATCGGGACGAACGCGAGCCGCTGTTGCCAGCGCAGACTGCGAAGCAGCCAGAGCACGACCTGTTCGATACCGGCGACGACCAGTAGAACCAAAACCGGGAATGCTGGCGACACATACCGCGGCTGCGCCGAGCCACGTCCCGCCATGAACATGACGGTGAATAGTGGCTGGCCCAGCCCGACGGCTAGCCACAGCAAAGCTGCCGTGCCGCGAAAACGCCAGGCCCCGAGCGCGATGGGGACCAGCAGCAGGTACGCCGCCCAGCCATCACCGGCCATACTGCGTACGAACCACGCGTAGCGGTGTGGGCTCCAGATCGCCGCCAGACTGCTCAGCAGCGAGGGGCTGCCGCGCGATGCCGCATGCTCACGCACGTGCAGCACGTACGGAAAGTAGGCGGCCCCGACCAACCCCAATACTCCGAACAGCCAGCCCAGGCGTCGTAGCGCCGCCCGCGCACCTTCACGCCGGGCAAGACCGAGGAAAGCCGCCGCCAGCACGAGCCCATGCGCCACGAGTAGCCAGGCGTTGAACGCCGCCGAGCCAAGCGCCGCGGCCAGCGCGATCCCGTAGCCGACGAGCAGGCGCTTGCGCTGCGGGGCTTCGAGCGCGCGGAGCAGCAGCAGCGAGGCCAGGAAACTGGTGAGGATGCAGAGCGCGTAGGGACGGACAATCATCAGTCTGTAGGCATAGTGCGACGTCACCAGGATGAGACCGAACATTCCCCGCGCGAGCAGGCTCAACTCGCGCATGCCCAGGACGACCACCCAAACCAGGGCCAGCACGAACAGCCAATTCACGCCCCGGAGCACCAGCTCCGAGTCGCCCAGCGGCAGGATGAAATGCAGTATCAGGTAGTAGAGCGGGGGTTGCGAATGAGACTCGACCGCCAAACGCACGAGCTCCCCTAGCGGATGCGTCGCGATATGATAGGTCGACGCTTCGTCGAGCGACAGCTCGCGCATGGTGGGCGGGAGCAGGTGTCTGGAGTGCGCGAAGTGCAGCACGCTCAGTACCAGCAGCGTGGCCGCAACCAGCGCCCTCTCACCCATCAGCACCTCGCGCATCCAACCAGCCTTTATCCTGTCCAGCATTGGCGGGGCGGAGCCTAGCGGAACGGGGCGCCGCCCGCCAAATGCAACGCTACTCGAGAAGCAGCGCCGGCGCTCGAGTTGTCCCTGCTGCGCACATCGCTCGTTTGACGCCCGAGCGTGCGTCGCCCAGGGTCTGGCGCTCCCTGCGACGGAGCCTCATAATGCGGGAGCCATGACCGCTGCGCGTCCGATTGGCTTCACGGAGGCCGAGTACCTAGCGCTCGAGGCCGCGGGCGATCACAAGCATGAGCTCGCTGGCGGCGTCGTCACGGCTATGGCTGGGGCCACGCCGGTTCACAACGCGCTCTGCGTGCGGCTCAGCGCGGCGCTGCTTGCGCTCTGCGGCGGCAGAGACTGTGTCGTCCTGAGCAGCGACCAGCGTGTCCACGTGCCCGCCACTGGCCTGTACGCCTATCCAGGCGTGAGCGTAGCCTGCGGTGAACGGCGCTACAAGAATGACAAGCCGCCGAGCTTGCTCAACCCGGTTGTCCTCGTGGAAGTCACGAGCGACTCTACCGAAGACTACGATCGCGGCAAGAAATTCTTGCACTATCAGGCGATCGAGTCGCTGCGCGAGTACATGGTCGTCTCGCACAGTGAGCAGCGCATCGACCACCACCGCCGCCTCGACTCGGGTCAGTGGCTGGTGACCGCGCACCTGAAGGAGGACGCCTTGATCGAAGTCGGGGCCTTGAGCGGTACGATTCGACTGCGAGATGTCTACGGCGGCCTGGATCTGACTGAGGGTGAGTAGCGCTGAGCGACCTTTCGCCGCACGCCCGAGAGATTCGGTTGCCGCTCGCCCTCTGGTGCGGATCATGCGGTAGCGCTTGATCAACGCTTCCGCTCGAACTTTCAGCACTGGCCAGGATGAAGCCCCCGTGCGCGGCGACCGTCTACGCCATGGTTGAGCGCGGGGAATTACCGCATGTCCGGAGTCGCTGCTCTTCGTAGCCGCGGAATCTATCCCTAAGGTTGCTTAGGGCCGGCGATGAGGGCCAGGTGCTGAGTCAGCAGCGCGATGTCGGTAGGGCTGAGCGAGCCGGAGCGGCGCGGGGGCATGATTTCGGGTGAGTCGGCGGGCAGCTGCAGGCGCGCCATGGCACGTTTGGCGGATTCGCTGGTGATGGCGTCGAAGCGAAACAGGCTGCGGCCCGAGCCTTCGGGGACGTGCTGGTCGTGGCAGCGCGAGCACATCATCTTGAGCATGGCCTCGGCGGTCATGTCGGCGTCAGGTCGGGCGCCAACAGCGCGTTGAATGTCTTCGGGGATCAGGCCGGCTGCGACGTCGAAGGGATCGTCTGCAGAGCGCGTTTGAAGCCACGCCGAGAAACCCTGAGTCGCCGCGGCACCGAGCACCGGATCCAGGCGATCGAGATGGTACTCGGGGATCGGAAAACCCCGAGCGAGCAGCACCGCGCTGCGATACTGCTGCCAGGCCGCGGTTGAGCCCTGGCAGGTCCATTCATCGACGACATTGTACGAGGGCATGATGAAGGGTTCAGAGCTGCCCAGCCGCGCGCCAGTCGAGTAGTCGGGAAAGAGGGTCACGGCCGCCTGCAAATGATGGCCGCTCGAAAAGCGCAAGGCGGGATGGTCGAGGGCGCCGTAGCGCAGCTCGCCGGCGTGAGCGCGTTCGAAGCCGTCGTGGAGATCGGGAAGTTGGTGAAGCGGCGGGACGTCGTCGCCACAGTAGGCTCGCTCTTCGGTGAACCAATGAAACCACGGCGATGGCATATCGCGCATAAGCATGGTGCGCGAACCAGTAGGCCCTTCGGGCGCGTGGCACGACAGGCAGTCGAGTGGCGTATCCTTCAAGTCATCTGCCTCGTACAAGGTGAAACCGAGCCAATCGCGCTCCACGCGCTCGGTCAGCAGATCGTCGGGCGTGCAGCGCTCGGCGTTGCACGCTTGCTCGAATGCGAGCAAATAGAGCGCTATGCGGTTTTGAGCGGCATCGTACGCGAGCAGCTCGACCTGCTGCTCGCCGCGCGCGAAGGCGGTCACCAAGAAATGCGCTGGGTCGGGCAGACCCTCGACGAACGTCATGCGAAACAAACGCGGAACGAGGGTCGAGACCGTGCGAAACGAAAGGCCCGACGAGCTGGCCCCGAGCGCTAGCGTGCCGAAGGGTGGCTCCCGGGGTAGCTGCAGAACGTCATACAGCTCCTCCAGGCTCCGAGGCTTGGCAACGGCCGGATCACAGAGTTGGCGCGCTACGAAGTCCCCATAGCCACGGGCACAGAGGCGCTCGTTTTGGGCCTGACCCCAACCGACGGTGTTGAGCCAATAGCGGTCGGGGCTCGTGGGCGGCGGCGGCACCTCTTGTGGAGCGGGGGGTGACTTCTCGGTCGCGCCACAGCCCAGCAGCAGCCCCACCAGCCCCACCAGGCGGGCGACCCTCGGGGCGCTGTGGACATTTTGGCAGTCGGCGGGCTCCATCTAAGATGGTTGGTGCGGTGAGGGGCAGCGCGCCTTGCGCTTGTCAGACGACGCCGTGACACTTGGCGAAGGGAAGACTACTGCCACAGGGGCAAGGCCTATCGGTGCTGGCAACCGGCGGCCTTTCGCCTGCGACCGCTGCCACCAATTGCCACATCTTGCTCGCCTTGGTCGCAATCAGCGCACGAAGTTGAGCGAAGGCTGGGACTCCAATTCGGCCAGCACTCGTTGCACGCGGTCGAGCTTCTCCAGCCCAGTCGCGTCGCTCACGTAACACTGGAACTCACCGAGAAGGCGCTGAAGTCGTGACGTCTCGCGCCTGCACGCCAGGGCAGGACCAGGGGCGTGGCTCTGTGCTCGACCCCGTGTTTGGGGGTCCGCCACAGGCCTTTCGTGCTCCGTTCTGAAGCTGCTTAGCCGTCCAGTTCCTGGGTCGATCAGCCTCCCGCCGCCCGTCCACGAGGACGGGGCATTTCAACCTCGACGCTCGCACCTGCGTACATTCTCCTCACAATCTGAGCGAGCACGTCACGCACTGCATCGTAGTCCCAAACACCGAAGTTGAAGGAGCCCTCTTTCGCGACGACGCCGTCCTGAAGGACGTAGTACCGCGAACCGTTGAGCATGGAGCTGATGTCGAACCTGATGTCGCAGATGTATTTACCGTTGTCTATGAACTCGGCTCGCCAGTCGCTGGTGCCGAAACGCGTAGGCACGACTCGGATCCGTTCAGCCATCGGCTTCTCCTCCGCTCTGTGTAGCCGACCTGGCATAGCACCGCACCCCCCCCAATGACGACGGCGATGCCGTTTCGACGAAGCCTATGAGAGCCCCGCCTCGAGCAGCTGCTCGGCGAATTGCTCCTGTTCGACCCAGAGGCCCGAGGCCAGCACGGCGTGCAGCAGATCGTGGCAAGGCGCATCGCGAGCGTCTTCGGCGAATGTGCGCTCGAGCCGCCGGCGCTCGTCGGCAGTGAGCGGCAGGCCGACGCTCACAAAGCGCGCGTGGGTCTTTGCGTCCATCAACAGCGGCTCGACGTGCGCCCCGGAGCGCTTCATCAAGCTGCGTAAGATCAGTACACCGGATCGATCGAGATCGCCCGAATGGCGTACCGGTATGGCGAAGCGCGCGAGCCCCGCGAGGACTGCCACCACCGCCCAGTTTGCTTGCCCCCTGAGCAAAGGACGACCTCATCGGCGATCGAGCGCTCCACGTTTCGCAGCGTGGAGACGATCGACGCCGCGACCGGTGAGGCAGAGCGCCAGGAAGCGGCTGCGTGTCGCGAGATCGCGGGCGACGGCTCACGCGGAACGTCGAGCCTCGAATGGGCAGGCCGCTTCGGCTTCGCGTGGTCGAGCGAGGAGCTGCGCGTAGAAGATCGCCGCGGTGAACCGCTTTCGAGCGTCGTCGCCGATCTCGACAAGCGGATCGCCGAACAGCGCGAGGTGGTGAACGAACGAACGCGCGAGCTGATGGACAAGCTGGTGATGGGAGATCTAGCGCGCGAGCTGCAAGAGCAGGTCGAGCGACTACACAAGACCGTGCGCGAGATGAACGGGCTGCTGGATGGTTTGCGCTTCGGCACGACGCGTTATCAGTTCAAGGTGGCGCCCCGTTCCGACACGGCCGAGCTCGTCGGTCTGGTGCGCAAGCTGAGCCTGCTCGACCAGTCGAGCCGGGGCCGGTTTCGCGAGTTCATCGACGCGCGCCTCGAGGAGATGCGCCGTCTCGACCGCGACGCCGAGGTCCCCGAGCTGCTCGACTACTGGCGTTGGTTCGAATACCGGCTCTCGATGCGCAGCAGCGGTCAGGGCGATACCGAGCTCACCCGTGAGCTTCGGGCGCTCGGCTCGGGGGGCGAGCAGGGCGTGCCGAACTACCTCTTGGTGCTAGCGCTCGCCAAGCTGATGTTCGACAACGCGGGCGCGCGCGTCCGGCCGCTGCTCTTCGACGAGGCGTTCTATGGCATAGATGCCGGGCGGCGCGACCAGCTGCTGCGCTTCGCCACCGAGCTTCAGCTTCAGGTCGTCGTGGCCTCTCCCGATCAAGACGGGGTGTCGCCGTCGGCGCGCCGAACGACGACGCTGTTCCTGGTCAAGGACGAGCACGGAGACGTGCATCTCGCGCCATACCACTACTGGAACGACACGGCCGTGGCGCAGGCCGTGCTGTTCCGCGAGCGCTCCGTTGAGCCAGACCCCGAGCAGGCCATCTGTGCGATCGGTGAAGGCGTGACCGCAGCGGCCGCGACGACGGAAGACGGTAGAGGATAGTCGGTTCGGGCTTCGATTCCTGCCCTAAACAAAAAACTCTACCCGCGCGCTCGTGCTCGAGCCCCATGACTTGCTCGTCAGGCTTTGTGCGGCAAGAATGCTGGGCTCGTAGTTGGGCGCTCGCGCTTCGAGCACGTGCTCCCCCCTGGACGGCCGAACTGCACGCCGAGACTTCAGCGTGGTCAGCGCAGCTGAAGCGCGCTACGTTGGGCGGGCGAAGCTCTTTGCGAGACGTATCGCGGCTTGGCGCTTTGCGGCGGGCGCGCTGGGGTGTATACTTAGGCGCATGCCTCGTATGCAGGTCTACTTGCCGGATGACCTCTATAGACTGGTCAAGAAGAGCCGTCTTCCCGCCTCTGAATTGTTGCAGGATGCCGTACGGGCGGAGGTCCGGAGGCGCGAGCTCCTACGCGAAGCAGACCGTTACGTCGTCGACTTGACCGCGGAGATCGGTGAACCGTCGGCGCGACAGCGAGCTCGTGCATCCGCCATTGCACGGCGTATTGTCCAACGTCGGCCCCGCAAGACCGGTTAACGCGGTGTTAGTCCTCGATTCTGGTGGCGTCACTCGCCTCGCCGAGCGTTCCAAGCAGACTCTGGCCCTGGTTGTGGCCCTCCGCGAAGCAGGGTTGTGGCCACCGCGTGTCCCTTCTGTCGTCCTCGTCGAGTGCCTCCAAGGTCACGCCGGTCGTGACGCCGTTGAGAACAAGTTCTTAAAGACCTGCGACATCGTTCCAACCATCCCTGAGACACTCGCCCGTCGCGCTGCGCTCCTACGCAGGCTTGCCCGACGCGGGTCGGCCGTCGATGCACTCGTGGTCGCGTCGGCTGAACCCGGCGGGACCGTCATCACGACAGACCCCGAAGATCTCGAAGCCCTGGCAGCCCACTCTCAGGATGTCGACGTTGTCACGGTGTGACTTCCTTTCTCTAGAGGCGGGGAAAGCCCGTCGCGGAACACAAGGTTGCGGTGGTGAGGGTTGTCCGGTTGATCGTCGGCGAGACGACGCTCGCAGAGGATGGCGACTGGAGGAGGTGCCTTCTGATTGACGGCACCAACCGCTCGCCGGTTCAGCCGGGCGGCTCCGTGTTGGCCGTGGCCCTTGAAGGTCAGTGGCAGTACTTGGTCGTTGTCCTCCCAGTTGACGGACACTTCCTTTCCCCCGTCGGCGCGCGCTGCTTCCCCTGTCTTTTTCTTGTCGGGTACGAAGGCAGGTGACGCCACGATGCCTTCGGGGGTGACCCAATCCTGTTTGCGGAGCCCGCGTAGGCAGGTGAAAGGGAGCCCGTCGTCGGAAGCTAGGGCGTCTTCTTTGAGAGCATCGCCGCCACCAGCCGGGGCATCTCCAGCTGGTCCATTGTGCCTGCCTCGTAGCGCTCGGAGGAGCCATTCGAGAACACGAAGTACCATCCGGATGCCTCTGCCTCTGGCTCGAGTGTAAACCCTAACCTCACCCTACACGGCCACTTGTGAAGACCAAGGACTTCTTCGGGTAGCGCCTCCACCTTCCATAGCTCTCGGCTGTCTAACACCAGCACCGATGCTGTCAGCGCCAGCTCATTGCGGATGAGTGTGCGAGCGGTTCAGCAGCGGCTTGAAGAACTGCTCGGTAGTGCCATCGAGCGCAGCCTGGAAGTACATGAGGACATCGAGCAGGCGGTGAGCACGCGAAACCCGAAAGCCCTGAGGTCGGGCTCCAAGCCCGAGCCGCTCGAGCTTCCGCCGGAGCTTGCCGCCGAGTTCCACAAGGTGGTGCTTGCGAAGATCCGCTCGACGCTCGACGAGCCCGTCGCGCAGTTCAAGGGGAAGACCTTGCGCCAGCTCGCGCGCAGCGCGAAGGGCTGTCCCGATGCGGTCAGCTGGCTCAGGGAGCAAGAGCGTTTGTTGAAGAGCAATCCGCAGCTCGCCGGCATTGACATGCGCCCTTTGTGGCACGAGCTAGCGCTGCCTTTTCAGGGGCTGGAAACCGATCCGCCGCTCTGAATCGGGGCCGTTCTGGCTCGGGTCATCACCCTGATTAACGCCTCGTACTAGGCAAGAGTTCTTGACTAGGCCACCTCACTAGGCAAGGATTCTTTCCTAGTCGGTCGGGATGGGCAAGGAACGCTTCCTAGCGTCATCGACTGGTCAAGCGAGCTTGCCAAGCAGGCGCACCTAGGAAAATGCCGAAACGAACTACCGGACGCTACGAGCGGACCACCGTTGGTGGTGAGGAGGTCGCGGCTTTCATCCCGTTGCCGCTGCCGCCGGCGAGGCCCGCGCTAGCGATCACCTCGGCGCTCTCCACCAGGCTGCGGGCGGCCGAGCAGGGGCTCATCCGACTCGAGCTCGCCGGCGAGATGGTGCCTTCGGTCGACTGGTTCATCTACGCCTTTGTCAGGAAGGAGGCCGTCCTCTCCTCCCAGATAGAGGGTACCCAGGCCACGCTCGTGGACCTCCTCACCTTCGAGGCGCAGGAGGATGCGACCGACAAGACGGAAACCGCCGCATCTCCGACCGCCGATGTCGAAGAGATCTGCAACTACCTCGACGCGCTCACATACGCGCGAGAGCAGCTTGGCGAGCCACGCGGGCTCCCGCTCTCGATGCGCCTCTTGAACGAGACGCACCGGCGTCTGATGCGCGGCGTACGCGGTGCGGAGAAGCAACCGGGTGAGGTGCGGCGGAGCCAGAACTGGATCGGCGGTAGCCGCCCGGGGAACGCGATGTACGTCCCACCGCCGCCGCACATGCTCGGCGAGGTGCTAAGCGCCTTCGAGAAGTACCTTCACGAAAGCGACACGCTACCTCCGCTCGTGCGCGCGGGCCTCTTACACGTCCAGTTCGAGACCATCCACCCGTACCTCGACGGCAACGGCCGCATCGGCCGCCTGCTCGTAACGCTACTGCTCGGTCATTGGAAGCTGCTGACGAAGCCGCTCCTATACCTGAGCCTCTTCTTCAAGCGGCACCGCGACGACTACTACCGCCGGCTCACCGCCGTACGCATCGACGGCGACTGGGAGGGCTGGCTCGACTTCTTCCTCGATGGCGTCGCCACGATCGCCGACCAGGCGGTTGCCTCCGCGCGCGAGCTGTTCGCGCTCGTCGCCGAGGATCGGGCGCGCATGCTGGCGAGCGAGAAGACGTCGATCGGCGCGGTGCGCCTCTTCGAGCTCCTGCCGCGCCACCCGATCGTGACCGTGGCCTCCGCGACGAAGCTGCTCGAGACCACGAAGCCCACCGCGAGCAAAGCGATCGAGCTACTCGCCGCCGCGGGCGTGCTCGTGGAGTCGACGGGCAAGAAGCGCGATCGTTCGTTCTCTTACCGCGCCTACCTGGATCACCTGAAGGTGGGGACCGAACTCGGGCGTTCGGCGTAGCGGCGAGCGCGCACGACCAGCCGTGCACAAAACTAAAGCCAAACTTTAGTTTTGTGCACCTCGGTGCTGGACGCCCGGCCTTTGTCGCGGCGACCCCGAGCAGCTGATCCGCCTAGCCTCGCTTACTCGGGGGCGATGCTCGGGACCCAGATCGCGCCCTCCCACTCCTTCAGGAGTTGCTCTTGCCATGCCGGGTCGCTGACAAGCGCAGCGCGACAGGCTCCCTCGGCATGGAGGATCGCCGTACAAAGGGCGACGAACGCGTCGGCGACGTCGTAGTCGGGTGACCTTCCCCCGGAGCTGTACCGAGAGCAGAGCGCGACCAGACGGAGGTCGACATCGAGCTTGACGCCCGCAGCGGCGCACGCGGCGATGCTGAGCCGCACCGCTTCATCTGGCCGGCGGCTGCATCGCCTTCGTCGGCCCATCGCTCGTCAGCTGCTCCTCAGACTGCGAGGACCGCGACGACTGCGCCCCCTACATGCCGCCCGGCGGCAGCTCCTCGAGCGGCAGCGGCGGTGAAGCCGGCGCGCCCGACCACGGCGGAACCGCCGGCACGAGCGGTGGCGGCAAGAACGGCGGATCGGCCGGTGGCAGTAGCGCCGAGGGCGGAGCGGGCGCCGCGAGCGGTGGATCTGGCGAGGGCGGTGGAGGTGGCACGACGACGACCTTGCCCTGCAATGGCTCCTGCGAAGCCCCTACGCCCGTTTGCGATGAATCGGACGATACTTGCGTCGAATGCCTCGAGGAGGCCGACTGCACGGTCTCGGCGAAGAAGTGCGACACGACGGCGAGGGAGTGCGTCGAGTGCCTGGGCTCCGAACACTGCACGAGTCCCGCAGCCGCCAAGTGCGACGGCGAAGCGTGCGTCGAGTGTGAGATCAACGATGACTGCGCGCACATCGAGGGCAAAGGCGTCTGCGATAGCGGGACGTGCGTTCAATGCACCGTCGAACAGGAAGCAGCAGCATGCAACGGCAAGTCCTGTAACCCCGCCACCAAGAGCTCAGTGGCCGCTGACGGCACGCAAGCCGTTCACAAAATACCTAGTCGTGTGGATCTGCACGCTGCCGCGGGGCAGCGTCATCACGGCACGAAGAGAGCGGCGCGAGCGTCAAAAATTGGTTCACTGTGCGTAGGCGAAAACCTGTTCCATTCCGTATACGTAGCCCGCTGTAAGACGCTGGCGGGAATGGCTTCCACTCGCCGTGCGTCGGTTAAGGCGCGAAAAGCCCAGAAAGTCAGCTCGTCGAGAGACGCGTCGAGAACGTCGAGGGCGACCAGCACGTCGAGCTGAAGGCGTACAACGATGCGCTCGGTTTCGTTCCCTATCGAGATCTCGGCAGCGGCGTTCTGTTCGAGCTCGGCCAGCAAGGTCACAAGCTCGGCAGAATAGCTTGCGCTCGGGCTCCGCCGCCGCGAGCTCTTTCTTGACGAGGTCATTCAGCGCGCGATTCAGGTTGCCTCGGAGGATCTGTCCAAAGCCTGGCCCCAACGCGCGCATACCAGTGTAGCACAGCCGCGCCAATCGTAAGAGCGCCGCTTCTTCTTCAGAGGTGCTTGCAGCTCAGTCGACGAAACGGGGTGCTGGTGGCTGGCCTATGATGGGTGCGCTAGATCGAGAAGCAGATGTCTGACTCACGGACTCCGACGGTACAACCTGGCGAAACTTTCCTGTGGACGATGACAGTGCCGGTTGGCACGGCTCCTCTAGCCGAAGCCAAGGTCGACCTGCGCGTGTCTCGCGAGCAGATTCAGCGAGCGCTCGATGCCGTGAAGGAGCGAACGAAGGCCTTTGCCGGCACAGTCTCGCAGGACGTCCTCTGGACCAGCTTCGAATAGCTACGTCCACGGGCCGGGAGGTGACCAACGTCCGGCAAAGGGCTGCTTCTCGGCGGCAGCATGAAGCGGTCGCTGAACGAAGAGCTCTACCAGCTCAATCGTGCTCTTCAGATCGGCCGCCCCGACAACGCCGGCCTTCTTGACGAACGCGGTCCACTGGACGTTCTTCGTTGCGTCGCCCGTGAATTCCGGTGTGAAGGCCGCTGGAGGTTCGGTCGGGAGTGGGGTGCCCCTGCGCGTGAACGTCGCCGAGATCGCGGCGACGAGGAGCTGCCCTTCGAAGTCGAACAGGTTCGAAAGCGCGACGAGATCGTAGAAGTCCTTCATGCGCGTGTTGGCGAGCCCGAGCTGTACGATGGCGTCGAGCTTCTCAGCGACGACGGTTTCCTTTGGGTACGCGCGCAGTTGGGGCGCCGGAAGGTCGAGCAGTGGCGGAAACTCGACGAGCTGCGCTTCAGGCGTGACGGCGTCGCCGAAGCCGACGTCGACCTGGAGACGCACCTGAGCATTCGTGATGCGAGCGACCAGCACGATGCGGATGTCGCCATACAGCTGGTCTTCGCGGATGGGCTCGACCTTGAGCGTGGTGCTGTCGAAGACCACGCCGTCGTCGTCGAGCTCGAGCGCGATCACCTCGTCGAAGACGTCTCGTAGGCGCTGGATGCTCGGCTCGCCGAACCCAAGTAGGTCCATGTCCCGAGTGGCGCGGTGGGCGTGTCCGGTCCAAAGGGTGAAGAGCGCCGCGCCCTTGAGAAGGAAAGCGTTGCCGTGCTGGGACTTCGAGAGCCGATAGAGCAGGCGTTCGTTCGCGTAGCGGGTCAGCAGTAGCTGGAAGTCATCGCCACGCTGCTTCGCCAGCTGCAGCAGGCGCGCGCGCACGGACGCGCCCATGTCCTTGCGCTGTTTAGTCATGCCAGCGCCTCGATGTAGGGCTTCATGAGCGGGTACACGCGATCGGCCTTCGCTGCGGCCACGAGCGCATCCATGCCGCCGCGATGTTTTCGGAGGTAGTCGCGTAGTGCTGCCAGCGCTACCTCGAGGCCGACATGCCGCCTATATCGGAAGCAGTCAGCCACCGTCTTGGCGGGCGTGGTGATCTTGACCTTCACACCCTCCACGTGTCGCTGTTCGACACCGTGACTGCGCGCGTTGCCGCTGGCTCGCACGACCTCGACCTTCGGGTACGTGAGCGCGGGTGGCCGCGCCTTGCGATCGATCATGATCCAGACTGCGTGCGGCGCCTCCGTTGTGAGCTCGTGGAGTTGCAGCGCGGTGAGCAGGCACACGGTCGCGCTGGGGACGCGGGCAGCTACCTGAGCGACGGAGTGGTGCTCGGTGGCAGGGGAGTCGGCGAGGCGGTATAGGCCGCGATCGACCTGCTCGAGCAGTCCCCGGTCGCTCAGCCGCCGAAGGTAGGTACGGGGGATGCCGAGCTCGTCGAGATCACGGGCGCGAATCGGCCGTTGTTCTGCGACTTTCAGCAGTTTCGAGGTCTTTGTGGGCGGGTAGGCCATGGTACGTGCTGGCGGTCAAAAATTAAACGGACCGTCAATATGTATCACACGACGACATGCTTGCAAGCCCTTGTCGTTCGCGACATTTTGGCCCCCGTCGTAAGCGTCAGAAGTGGCTGACGTCTGCGGCCGATCACCTTGGACGCAACTAGCCGCTCGCCGCGCCCTCAGCGTTCGCGGCGCTAGCGCTGGCTGGCCTCTTTGCGCAGCTCTTTCTCGATAGTTGGGTCCTTGCGAAGCGCGGGAAACCGCTGGGCCAACTCTTCCCAGAATTGACGTTCGTCTTTGAAGAGGCGGCGAAGCCGCCAACCCGTGGCGTCGGTCAGCTTCCGATGGGCGTCTGGTCGCTCGAAGAGTCGGCAGATCTCCGCGAACAGGTCCTGGCGGGTGACACTCGTCATGCGCGCCCGATCCGAGGCGAATGCCTTGGCCATGTGACGCGCGACGGGTTCTTCGCCCCGGGTAATCTCGTGGTGGGCCTCGTTGTACTCGGGCGGCCACGGAGGGATGGCATCGCTCTTTTCGAGTGCACCGCCATTCTCGTCTATCTCGCGCCGCTTGAAGGTCATGTACGAAGCGTTGGCAGGTTCCAGACCTTTTCGGCAACCGTAGAAGCAAGCCACAACGGTCAGCGCCAGACACACGCCCTCATCGGCGATCGACGTCCTGGTGCCATCGCTGAAGTTGGCTGCGCGCTCGTCTTCCGATCCCTCGGACGTCCATGGGTCCGAAGGATTGAGAACGCGGCAGAATCTGGCCTCCCCTTGTTGCACTCTCAACCCTTGGAGAGGAGCTGCGCGGCGTGAAGCAAGTAGTCCTTCACGCGCTCATCACGTTCCTTGGCGGCCGCGTCTCGAATGACCGGGGCACTTGCCTTTGCATTGGCGATCCAGATCGCTTCGGCCGAAGCAGCGCGAATCGCCGGGTTGGTATGCTTGAGGCCCCGCTCGAGGACAGCGATGAGCTCCCCTTCGAGACCTGGCTGCGCGTCAATCAGGAGGCCGAGCGTCCGTGTGGCTGCAGCGGCGGGCGGAAGGTTCTCGCCGCCGGCGACTTGCACCAGGAAGGCCACGTCCCCTGGCGCGAGGTCCTCCCCCCGGCTCCAAGCATCGACAATGTCATCAGGCAACGACGCCCATTGGCGCTCGACCGGCGACCGTTGTGTTGCCGTCCACAGATCTCGTAACCATTTCGTTGGCGGCAGGATCTGAAGGCAGCGCGATGCCGCGTCCTCCGCTTGCGCATCGGCTTTCAGCCACGAGCGAATCTCGGCGATGTTGTCGAGCTGGTACACGCTCAGATCGGGTGGTTCAGCTGTGATCCACATTGAGAAGGAGCTCCCGGGTTTTCTCCGTGATGGTCCCGAAGAAGATGTCGTTCTTGTAGTCGCGAAGTTCCGACAAGATGGACCAAGCGCTCTCATCATCAATGAGCAAGGTGGCTTCATGGGCCACGTCGATGTCGAACAGCAAGGCACGCTGCCCGTCTGGGGTTGCTACCGTGGCGACGGTGATGGTGGCGATGTGCGGCGCGCTTGGGTGGCGCTGAAGCATGCGGATATGGAAGTCCGTTGGTTCACCTGGAACGCCGGGAATCTTCGGCGAAACGGCCCGGATGGAAAGCCAATCACGGGCGGCGCCCCAACCGTCTGGTGGCGAAATGTGATTGATGTACCGGACAGCGAGCCGTGTGATCTCTGTTGGCCTTGTAACTGCCACGTAGCGGCCCCAAAGCCCACGCGCTCTGCCGCAGACATCGTCCCAGCTCGTGTAGGGTTGCAGCTTGCTAAAGGTGAACCCGTCGCGACGGATTTGTACGACCGCCCGATTGTCCTTGTCTCGTCGGAGGAAGCCCCGCACGCCACGGTGCTCGAGCTGCGGGACGGGCGTGTCGGACTTCAACTCGACCTTGCCCACCCATTGAATCAGCGGCTGCTCGACGGGGAAGTCAGTCGCGAGCTCGGCGGACAGCTGTTCGAGGTCATGCTGCTCAACGGCACCGCCGACGCGGATATCGATCAGCGCCTCGGTAGCGGGTGCCCTGTCCCCGAAGTTGGTGTCGTCTTTGACGAGCCTGACCACGTTATGCCTCAAATATCCATGAATTCGCGATCGAGCAAGGAACCCGTTGCCCCACAAAAGATTCCCTCATGAAAGCGCGTAGGTCCATGGGCCGGACGATCAACACGGTTCGAGCTTCGAGAACCACAACCGCGCGTCAGGGTTCACGCAAGGGGCACTTGGCGCGGCCGCGGCCTCGCGGATGCTCAGCGTCACGCCAGGATCAGAACACGACCCCCAGCACCTTCTCGGCACAACCGTGACAGACGGATTCGAGCATGCGTTCGGGTTCGTGGGTGGTGCGGCAGCGTGGGCACCACCGGTAGCGGGAGAGGCGCTTGCTGCTGGCCAGGATGATGAGCTCGCCGACACGCGACGCAGGCGACCTCAAGGGCAGCGTCGCGAATGGGGTCGCCTTGACTGTTGGCAGATCGGTTCGCTCCCAGGTTAGTTCAGGCGCCATGATGTGAATGAGCTGGTCCGTCACGCGCACCATCACGGTGACGGGGTCGCCCTCAGTGATGTGGCCGGCGGCGTCTCGGCGGCACGGAGCAGGCACCATGGTTTCAACGAGGCCCTCCCACTCCTGCGGCGTTCGTGGGCTGGGGCGTGCCCGCGGCTTGCCAGCGCTTCCGAATCGATTGCCGCAGTCCGTACAGTCCCAGCTGGGCCTTTCGTCCGAGACAACGCATCCGCCGAGCACGAGTGCTCCGGTGCTGGCCTGTGCTGCCAGTTCTTGCGACGGCTCGCTGTACACGATCGGCCGCGTCCGATTGGAGGAGCAATCCGGGCAACGGGGTGGCTTTGCTGGCACACGGCTAGCCTGACATCCATTCGCCCCAGGGGCTGACAGGAAACGTCCCGCCGGGGTGGGTCACACCTCGAGAGAATCTTGACGGTGGGCCACCGCGGGCGTGACCTTGGTGTCGCATGGTCGAGCTGTCGGATTCGCTGGCCCCGCAGGAAGAAACTGCCCTGAACGCCATGGTCGACCTCATCATGCGCAGCGACAACCCAGAGGTGCTGTGCCGCGACGTGCGAAAGCGGCTCGACGGTTCGTTGGAACATCAGAGAGCTCTCATCGATGCCCTCACGCATAGGGGTTTGGCAGTCAGCTCGGGTCAGTATCCGAACGACTACTGTTGCCCGACGCTCGAGGGAGTGCTCCGGTCGCATCAACGAGACCGTGCGCGTGCCAGCATCGGCGAGATACTCCGCTTCATCAACCAGAAGGTTCGCGACGAGGACAACGTCGGACGCTTCACGTGGCAGCAGCTTGTCGCGGGTGGCATCGCAGGCGTTGACGACACGGCAGATAGTCTTCGCTGGACAGTGCAACTGTTGGCGATCTCATCGCTCGCACCGTACGGCAGCTCAACGAGGGACGAAGAGCGCTGGTATTGGCGAATGCCGTCCGACGTTGAGCAGCTTGCCACGGTCAAGACGGTTGACGATCTGGTCGCGTTGCGCGAGCAGCAGCGCGAGGAAGTCTTGCAGCAGGGCTCATCTAGGCTGCAGCCCAATGAGGTGGCGCGGCGCGTCCTCGGTGTTTTTCGCGCGCTCTACGATGAGAATCCAGGGCTGGACGTTGCGTTGGCTCCTGGGCACGGGAGGTTCCGCGCGCTAGGGATCTCGAACAAGGCGACTCGTCAGGCGTTAGAACGACTCGACGACCGTGGGCTGGTTCGCCGTATGGCGAGACGCGGCTTTGTCGTGACGGCCGATGGTATCCGGACTGCGGAGAGTGCCGCTTTGATGGCGCGAGAGCTTCCGGTTGACGACGGACGCCAAATTTCTGGGACGGAAAGCGAGGCTGCAGTGGGCAAGAAGGTCTTCATCGTTCACGGTCACAATCACACCATACGCGATCAGATCGACTTGTTCTTGAGCAAAGAGCTGCGCCTCGAAACGCGCATCATGCAGGATGAGCCGAACGGCGGTCGAACGTTGCCCGAAAAGTTCGAAGATGTGGCGGACGAATGCGGGTTCGCTGTATTCATCCTGAGTGCCGATGACCAGCTGACCGATAGCTCAGGGAAGCGGGTGTTGCGCGCGCGGCAGAATGTCATTCTCGAGGTGGGCTTCTTCTGGGGCAAGCTGGGGCGTCGGCACAAGCTGGCGGTCCTGGTTGAGCATGCCGACCAGATCGAGCTGCCATCAGACATGACGGGACTGGCATGGATTGGCATCACGCCCGACTTGGCCCTAACCAAAGAGAAGCTCCGCAAGGAACTTGCTGCCGCCGGTTTGATCTAGTTGGTGCCGGCAATATTCCCGAAGCGTCGGGAATAAGAACCATAAGGCGCAAGAACGCGCCGACCTCAAGGAGTCGAACATGGTTCAGAAGCTCACCGGTTTCTTCGTGCGTGTTGCCAAGAACGA
>DATEDZ010000113.1:0-28792 GCA_035281385.1 Polyangiaceae bacterium | reverse complement strand
GAGCTCGGCGAGCTCGAGGACGCGCCCGAGCTCGAGCTCGAGCCGCCGAAAGGCCTGCTCGGCCGCGCGCTCGCGCAGCGCGCCGCGCGCGAGCGTGTCGAAGCCGAGGCGCGCAAGCGCTCGGCGCTGCTCGACCACGCGGCGCGCCAGCGCGTTCCCGAGCACGCGCCCGGCACGAACGGCACGCACCAGCCGCAGCGCATGAGCATCCTCGACACGCGCGCTCCGGACACAGCCACGATCACGCGCTTGCGGCCAACCACCGCCGGCAGAAGGGAAGGCCGAATGGCAATGGAAACACGAGAGCAGCGAGTGCAACGCGACGACGCGGGCCGCGAGGTCCAGCGCACCATGGGCCGCACGGGCAAGGCCCGGTCGGCCGAGGATCAGCTGATCGAGCTGTGGGAGGGCGCGAAGGTCGATAAGTCGATCTGGACCACCTTTGCCGCGGCGTATGCCAAGTCCGGGCTCGAGCCGGCCGAGGCAGCCGACGAGGCGGACGCGCTCTACATGGAGCTGATCCGCCGCGAAAACCTCGCGACCACGCGCCGCTGACCGCCGCCATGATCGCGCCCGCACCAGCCACCCGCATCGTGACGCCCCGGGGCAAAACCCTCGCCTGGGACGACACCGATCGGCTGTGGTTGCTGCGCGCCATCGAGGCGGAAGGCGAGCCGCGCGATCTGGTGGCGCAGACGCTCGTGAATCGTTGGGCTTGGCTGTGGGACGAGACCCCGGGCAAATACATCAAGCTCGTGGAGCTCGTGCGCGCGTATGCGCAGCCGGTCAACCCCGCGTGGTATCCGGACGGCAAGCTGTTTCTCGGCCAGCTCGCAAAGCTGCCCGAAGCGCAGCGCGCCCAGGCCGTGCTGCGGGCCAACGCGCGACGCGACGTGCACAGCACGCGCACGCAGTTCAGTCCGCGCACGGTGGTGGCCGTGGACACGGCGCTGCGCGGGCCGGTGAGCATTCCGCCGGGCGCGCTGCACTTCGCGGCAACGTCCATCGATCGTCCTGATCTGCCGGTGCTGGTGCCGGCCGAAAGCGACCGACACAACGTGATCTACGGGGAAGCGGGCAGCCGCGGCGCGCGTGCGCGCTACGTGGTGCGTTCGGCGACGGCAGAGCCACCGCCGCCGGCGCCGAGCAGCTCGAGCACCGCCGCACGCATCGCTGCCGTCGTAGGCATCGTGGCGCTCGGTATCGGTGTAGGAATCGGCGCAGCCCACCTGAAATAAGTGACGCGCAGCGGTCTGCAAACCTGCTGCGCGTCGTGACTCTTCTGAGGGACAGAAGGGGGTCAAACGAAACAGTACCTGCCAGAACAGCGAGCGCAAAGAACCGAGTTTGCTCCCCTCGCAACTCGAGCGCTTGCCCCCGACACCGACCTGCGCCAACTGGGCGAATCGGTGGGGCTGGGTACTTCCGTCGCGCGCTGGCAGCGGGCAATCCGGTCGGTGCGTGTGGAAGATGCGGATCAGCTGTACGTGGCTGGCCACGATGAGCACCCCGTCAACCCGTTGCAAGCTATCAACTTCGCACCCGAGCCGATCTACGAGCCCGGAGAGCCGCAGGAGCGGCTTTTTGTCTCAATGATGCTCGAGCTGGTGGGGGCGCTCTCTCCCTGGAACAACAAAGGCTGGCGCGCGTGCGGCCGTGCGCTCTGGCGCGGGCGACAGCACCGCTTTTGCCGGGAACGAGGCAAACGCGTGTACGTGCCCACGGGCAGTCAGCACGGCTGGGCCGGCCGACTCGGCTGCAGCGTGCGCTACCTGGATCAGCTGCTGCGCATCGCGCGCGCGGCCGGCTTTGTGGACGTGTGGCAAATGCCCAAGAAGCAGGCCAAATCGGGTCAAGCCGGCCGAAAGTGGGGCTACGCGGTCTTTTCGTACCTGCAGGAGCTGCCCGAACAGGTGACCCGGCGCCTGCGCCGGCGCCGGCGCGAGGACGCCTCCCCGGCGCGCGCGGAGACGGCCCCCTCGAGACTGCGCGCTGCGGCTGCGCCAGCGCCCGAACGAGGCGCGCAAGCCGGGCAGTACGATGGCCAGGCCGCCCAAATTCTCGCGGCGCTCAGGAGCCCGTCCAGGGCGCCTCCGTAGGGTCGATCCCGCGGTGAGCGAACACACACGGGCCGCGCTCGAGGAGCGGCTCCGTCCCTCGAGGCCGATCGCGCAACAGCCGTTCAGCAGATCGCGACGGTGTGGCGTCGCACTGTTTGGGGGGCGTTGCACGCCTGATCCGGGGGCACTGGAGTGATCAGTCAAGAGCGGATCTTGCCGGCGTGGCGACGGATCACTCGAGGCACGTGTTTCGTGCAGAAGTATTTCGTGCCCATCCCCCTCCCAGGCGGCCGCCATGGGGGGGGATGGAGAGCGGCTTCGCCGCTCGAGAAAAATTACGTACGACGGACGCGCGCGAGCCAGCAGCCAGCTCGCGCTGCGTACCCTGCGCTCGGCGCTCGGGGGGTCCCCTGCGCTCGAGCTCGCGCGCCGCGCTCGGCGCGCCCTCGCGCGACGTGCGCGCGCGGGGCCGTGTTGATGCCACCGTGGTGCGCCCCCCGGCGAAGCGAGCCAAGAGGGGTGGGGGTCGATCGAGGCATGTGCAGACCGGCAGCGTGGCACACACGACGTGGCGATCGCCAGTCCGTCGCGCTCTGCGGTACGCTCCGGGCTCCATGGCCCGATCCTACAAGAAGCCCACCGTCACCGACGTCGACGCCTCGCCCGTCGCGCAGGGGATCATGTTGCTCGCCCAGGAGCTGCGCGTTGAGGCCGCTGCCTGGGAAGCGAACCCGAAGCCGAACGAAGACTACGCCGATGGCCTGCGCGCCGCGGCCGCGAAGCTCGACGCATTCGCGCGCAGCTAGTTTTCGTCGGGCCCGACGATGCGGCCCGACGGCATCTCGAACAGCACTTGCGCGCCGGTGATGCTGCCATCCGTGCACGGCCAGAGCGTACAGGTGCGCGTGGTGCTCTGATCTTGAGTCCAGGCCTTGTAGTCCGCGACGGCTGCTTCCGGCGTGCCCCCGCTCGGCACCGGGCTGGTGTACTCCAGCGTGTCGACGATCTCGTAGACCGCGCCAGTCGTCTGAGCGCGTGGCACTTGGCTCCAGGTGTACATGGGGGCATCCTTTCAGGCTGCGACGACGATCATCGCCAGATTGAGCGGGTTCACCGACGGTACTGCAGCGTACAGCGTATCGACGCCGCCGATGATGGTTTCTCGCCCCACGCCCAGACCCGTGTTGATCGTCGGCTTCGTGGACACGTAAGTCATGCCAGCGTGGCTGTTGGCGCGGATCCCGTAGGTCGTGGCGGTGCCGTAGACCGCGTGCCCTCCGTATTCGCCATTTCGGGCTTGGACAAAGCCATTGTCGTTGATCTGCAGCGCGTCGCCGGTCACGAAGAACGCCACGTTGCCAAGCCGACAAGCCGCCTGGAAGCAGCTCATGATCGTCGAGCCGCCCCCGATGATGAGCGGGATCGTGAATGCAAAGTCACCGTCGAAGCCGACGGTGCCCCCGCCGCTGATCGCGAGGCCCGCGCTGCCGTCGACGCGCGTGCCGCCGCCCGTGAACCGCGCGGAGTTGCCTACCACGCTCACGCCCATCATCACGCCGCCGCCGACGATGCATCCCTGCACGCGTTGCAAGCCGACGTTGACCGAGACGTGGCCGAGGTCGCACCCGAGCTCCCAGATCCCGATTCCGGGGCTCTGCGCTTCGATGTAGCCCGTGGGGATCGCCGCCGCGCTGGCGAACACCTGCACGTCGCGCACGTCTTTGATCTGCACGCCGCTCGTCTGGTTATTGGTGCCGTTCGCACCGCCGCCGCCGCGCAGGGAGATCTGTGGCGCAGCGCCGATCGAAGCGAGCTCCACGATTTCGAAGGCGTCGCCGGCGCCAATGCCCGCGGGCTGCAACACCGCAGCACCGGGTGGTTGCAGCGTGTCGCTCGTGAACGCCTGCGCCCAGGGAGTGATCGACGCGCTGCCTGCCGCGCCGACTTGGATGAAGGCGTAGTATCCAGCCCCCGGACCTGACGTGAGCCGAATTTTGCGGTTCACGTGCGACGTGAAGTCGACGGCACTCGTGATCGCGTTGCGAGCGCCAAGCCCTGCGCGCGACAGCGGTGTGTAGCCGGTCAGCGTGCCCGATGCGAGCACGGTAGACGTGCCCTTGATGCACAACCGCGTAGCCGACGCACCATTCGGCGGTGGCGGTAGCGTGAGCTGCAGGCGCAGCGGCCGGTCGATGTTGAGATCGGAGAGCACCTGGATCACGGTGCCGTTAGGTACGCTGCCCCACTGCGTGAGTCGTCGCTGCAGCTCTTCCGGCGACGCGAGCGGCGATGCTGCGGTGCCCACGTTCTCATCGTTGCCGGTCGCCGGGTTGATCCCCCAATCGGCTTGCAGCTGCCACGCAAGGGACGGTTGGTTGCGGCGCACCCATCGGCCGGTGCCCGAGAGCGTGGCCCACACCGTGATGTTGTCCACGGTCAGCGTCGACGTCTTGATCAGGTCCGCATCGTCGAGCAGCGAGACGATGCGGGCGCGCGTCAGGTTCGGGTAGAGCGCATCGTTGATCGTCGGTAGCACGCTTCCCGTCGGCACGATGAACGTCACAGCATTCACGGCCGGCGGCGGTGGCGGCGGCGCCGCCGGCGGCGTCTCGACGAACAGCCCAGGACGAAAGCCCTGCGCGGTCATGACTGCCCTTCGGCGTACACCCAGAAGCTGTCGGCGGACTGCGTGAACGTCGGCCCGGTATCGCTCACGGCCCAAAAGCACGCGCCCCCGAACGCCGGCGCGAGCTCGCTCGAGGCGAAGCTGAACGACGCGCCTGCAGGCACAGGAAAGCTCTGGCGCGGCACACTGCCCGGCGCCGGCGTCGCGTCGTCGAACAGCTGCAGCCAGCGCTGAGACGCGCTCGCGCTCCAGCCGGTGATCAGGCCGAGCACGCAGCCCGGCGTGCTGGCGATCGCGCCGTTCGTGCCGAAAGAACGATAGGGAGGGAGCAAAGCCATTCAAAACGCTCCATATCGTTCCACAACGTACGCATCCCACACCGTGATCTCCCCGTTGGTGAGCGCGCGGTCAAAGAAGATCAGATCAAGCAAAATGAGCTCTCCGAGCTGTGCGCCGGCAGTCGTGTCGCCGAGCTGCAACGTGGCTGCCACCGACGCAGGCGGGGGCGCGGTGAAGCTGCCACCGTTCTGCCCATCGGCCGGCGTGAGGTCGATCGTGATCGGCTGTGGCTCGGCGCTGTCCTGCCGCGAGATGTAGTACTGCTTGACGCCCAGCTGAGCGGGCAAAAAGCTGAAGTCGAAGGGCCCTGCATCGACGCCGGCGGCGCCCCACGTCATGTGCGCTTGCTCGGCGCCAGCAGAATCGATCTCCACACGGACGTCGTCGGCCGCCGTCGTGAATAGGCACTGGATCCCGGCGCCCGGCACGAGAAACACCGCGCCAAAGAACGAGTTTTCCGTCTGGACAAAGTCCCAGAAGCCGGGCGGCATGTTGGACACGATGTTGTTGTTGGCGATCGTGCCGTAGCTGAGGCCGAGCTGGTTGTTGGCCGCGGCCTGCGCGGCTGGCAGCGCGTACGTGAGCGCCTGCGCGACGAGGTTGCCCTCGCTGCCCACGCGGCCCGTGAGTGCCTGGAACTGCCCAGCTGACTGCGTGAACGTGTCCGCACGAAACCAGGCCGTCGGCTCGAGCGCGAGGATCGGATCCGGTGGCGGCGTGGGCGTGCCGTAGCGCGTGAGCAGGTACGCCTCGACCTCGGCTTGCTGGGCCGGCGTGAGCGCGAAATCCCAGTAAAGCAGCTCCGCGATCACGAGCTCGCCGCCGAAGGTGGGCCGACCGTTCACCGCTAAGGTGGCGTCGAACGTGCCTGGCGCTGGCGGGATGCCGGTGGGTGCCGGCGCGTTCACACCCGCGGCGGTGTTGGTGAGCTGCAGGCCGTTCGCCACGTCCTGGTTGACCACGATCTTGGTCCACTGCCCAACGTTGGCGTCGGAGTCCGGGTACTCCATCGCGCTCTGAGCCCAGGCGGCTTTCATGATGATCGACAGCTCGCCGTCCGAGTCGCTCGGCTCGAGCCGGAGCTGAATGTCCGGCGTCGCGGTCCACATCAGAAACTGCGCATCGTTGAGCAGGGTCGGGTATGCGACCCCGTAGAACGTCCACGTGCCCGAGGCGAGAAAGTCCCAGAAGCTCGCCGGCATCGTCGAGTTGAGGATCGCGCTCGAGGGTCCGATCGCCAGCTGGTTGTTGAGCAGCGGATCTGCCGCCGGCGCGTTGTACGACGTCGAATCCGGCTCGAGGTTGCCCTCGATGCCCACGCGACCCACCAGCGCCGTCAGGTTGCCGCCCTCGCCGCCGGTCGTGAAGGTGTCCGCGCGGAACCACGCGCGCAGCAAGGCGAACACGTCGACGTCGGCCGGCAGCTCCGGCTCGAGCTCGGTAGCGGTGCCCTCGAGCGGGGGATGCTTGAGCACCAACACCGAAAAGTCTCCGCTCGCGCCCGCGTCCGGTGCAGGGAGCGGCAAAAGCACCGCAATCGCATCAAATAGGTCCAAATTGGACCCGAGCGGGGGGCTGGTCGGGATCGCGCCGTTGATGATCCCGAACGGGAAGAACGTGGGCGCCGAGAGATCCGGGCCGAGCCACTCGAGCAAGATCGGCTGCACGAACACCTGCGGCACGCTCGCCGGCGCGGCCGTCAGGAACGGGTAGGGCAGCCTCGAGGCTGCGTTGGGGCCGCAGGTCGCGTGCCTGCAGGCGAACACGGCGCACTCTTTGCGGCTGAACGTGCGATCGAGCGGCAGGATCAGCACCGGGAGACCGTTCATGTCGGTGGTGGTGATGATCTCCTGCCGGAAGCCGACCAGCGAGCGGTAGCGGATCTCGTTGGCGTCGATCGCGTTGATGGCTTCGCCGCCCGAGCTTCCCGCCTGGACCCAGCACGCGGCCGCGAGCCGCTCTTTGACCTCGTTCGCTGCCATGGCTCAGGGGGGCGGCGTGTACGGCAGGATCTGCAGCACGGTCGTGGTGCCCTCGAGCGGAGGATGCTTGAGCACCAGCACCGAAAAGTCTCCGCTCGAGGCTGCGTCGACGGGCACCGGCAGCAGCACGGCGAGCGCGTCGAACAGATCGAGGTCAGAGCCCACGGGCGGACTCGTGGGGATCACGCCGTTGATGATCCCGAACGGGAAAAACGTGGGGGCGGAGAGGTTGTCACCCATCCACGCGAGCAGGAAGGGGTGCACGAAGACGTTGGGGACGTCGGCCGCCGGCGCCGTCAGGAAGGGGTAGGGCAGTCGCGAGGTGCCGCCGGGACCGCACGTCGCGTGCCTGCAGGCATACACCGCGCACTCTTTGCGGTTGCACACGCGATCGAGGGGCAGGATCAAGACGGGCAGCGCGAGCGCGTCGATCGTGGTGAGGATCCGCTGCTGAAAGCCCACGAGCGAGCGAAATCGGATCTGGTTCGGGTCGAGCGCGTTGATCGCCTCGCCGCCCGAGCTGCCGCACTGCACCCACGCAGCCGCGATCAGACGCTCGGAGATCTCGTTCGCCGACATGCCGCAGGCCCCCCTGGAAGGCTCGAGCCTACAAGCTTTTGAAGAACTTCACCACACCGAACGCGACCAGCGCGCCCGCAGCGCCCCACACCCAGACGGGTACCGACTCCTTCGGCTTGCCGCCGGGTCCGAACACCGGTGGTGGCTCCGGCAGCGACGGCGCGGTGTCCGGATAGGTCTGACGGATCCAGCGCTCCCAGTCCTGGATCGCGCGCTCGTACGTCTCGAGGGTCGCGTCTGTCCCGGACCAGAGCCACGTGCCCATGCTTGTCCCGCCATACCAGGCGCCGAAGTCGTCGAGCAGACGCTTGAAGGCCTTGTAGCGGGTATTGTCGGTGCTTAGGCGCCGGTCGCGCGCGAGCCTCGTGATCACATCGTTCAGGCCGAGCAACGCCGAGTGGATGCGCTTGGCGCGGTCCTCGAGAAATCCCGGCGTGCTGACCCACGGAACGGCTAGCGCTTGACCTTCGCTCATCGGTTCCTGAGTGTACAGGGTTCGAGGCCCCCAGGGGAGATAGGGAAGGAGCGCCATGCCGGAAGCAAAGATCCCGTTCAACCAAGACCAAAAGCGAGCAGACGAGGCCAGACAGGCCGCGCGCGAGAAGCGCCCGCCGGACGAGACGGCTCCGGCACAGGGCGCCGGCGACGCGCCGCCGGCGTCGAAGCCCACGCAGTAAGGTCCGCGTGCTTGACCGCGCGTGCTTCCGTCGTCGACTCTACGGGGGAAAGCTGAGGGGGCGCGCGCATGTCACTCGAGATCGTCAACAAGGTCCACGCCATCGGCAACATCATCACCTACGCGAACGCAGATCCGCCGCTGCTCTCGCCCAAGGGCACCGGCTTTGCCAGCGTGCTGCGCGTCTCGCCGGGGCTCTTTCGTGTGACCCTGAGCGAGCCGCTGCCGCCCTGGAATGACGTATCCGGGCTCGAGGCGCCCAACTGCGCGGTGGTCGCAAGTCTGACCGGCTCGTGGAAGACGATCAGCGCGAACCTGGTAGGCTCGAGCGGCGGCGCGCTGAACGGCACCACGATCGAAGTGCGCACGTTCGACGACGCGGCAGCGGGCGCGCTCGAGGATTTCAACGAGATCATCCCGATCGTGGTGACTCGCTTCGCGCAGATCACGTGAGCGCCGCTGCCCTCGCCCGGCGGCAGCGCGCGCAGACCGTCCGAGAAAACGAGCGCGACCTGCGCCGGCGCGGGCTCGAGCGCCTGCGTCAGCTGCGCCAGTTGCTGCGCGAAGCCAAGCAGCAGCGCCGCGCGCGCCTGCGCCAGGTCGCGCAGAACTGCCGCGCGGCGCGCGCCGAGATCACGCGCCGGGCAAAGCGTGCTCGCGAGCGGCTCAAGCAGTCGATCGCGCGCACGCGCGGCAAAGCCCGCGACGTGTGCAGCGCCGCCCGCGGCGAGGCGCACGCGCAGACGCTGGCGCAGGTCGAGCGCGCCCTGGCCGAGCTCGAGGCCGAGCGCAGCGAGCAACGCCGATACCGGATCTGGGCGCGCCCAGCACGCAAGACGGCGAGCGTCGCCGGCCGCGGCCGGGAACGCGTGCAGGAGAGCGACAGCGAAGTCGAGGCCAATATCGACGATCCGGGGCTGCTCGTGGTGTGGCGCACGGTGAAGCACAAGATCAAGCCGAGCAAGCACCGATCCCGGACCGAGGCTTTTTTCGAGTGGGCGGCCGAGCACACGGGCGACGTGTACGCGATCCAGGAAGCAGACGCGGTGCGACACCTGCAGGTGCTCGAGCGCCAAGAGAAGCAGCTGGCGCGCGCGCTGCGCAAGCCCACGCGCAACACGAAGCTCCTCGCCGATGCGATCGCAGAGGCGTTTCCGGACGCGTACGGGGAGGAGGTCCCGTTTTGAAGGCCGATCGGCGGTGGTATTACGACGGGCGCTTTGAGCGCGAGTGCGCCGCGGCGCGCGAGCGGCTGCACGAGCCGCGGCGCACGCATGCGCTGCTGCGACGCGCCGACGGCGAGCTCATGCTGGTTCCCTTCATCAGCGAGCCCGCAACGCTTGTGGGCTGCTGCCTGATGCCCGACGTGAAAGTTGAGATCGAGTTCTAGAAGCTGCCGCCGTTGCGGCGCGCGCAGGTGCGGCACAACAGGGCGCAGCCCTGCACCGCCCAGCCGCTCGGCAGCTCGAACACCATGGTCACGCGGCGCGCCTGCAGGTGATAGGTCACGCCCCCGTCCGGCCGCGCCATCTCGTCGCAGCCAGCGCACTCCACGCCGCCGAACGGGTCGCAGCGGCTACGCAGGCGGCTATCCGTCGAAAAGGCCGCTTGTTGGGTTTTCTCGCTCATCGAACAGCTTCCCCTGTCGCTGGTACTTCAGTGCTGCCCGAGACGATAACCACCCGCCGTGCGCCATGACGGCCGAGAGCGGCCAGTCCTTCGCGAGCGTGCCGAAGGTGGCGCGCATCGAATGCGAGCTCGCATCTTCGAAGCCGACGCCGGCGGCGCGCAGCCGCTCGGACACCATCCGCATCCCCTGACGCTCGCTCAGGCCTGCGCCGACCTGGAGCACGCCGTTGCGTGCGATCGGGCAAAACACCGGGCCCGGTGAGCAGCCCCGCAAGCGCAGCCACTGCTTCAGCGCTTCGACAGGGCAGCACTTTTTTTGCGCGAACGCGACGCGCTCGTGGCCGCGGCCGCGCTGATCGTTCTTGGCCTTGCGCACGAACACCCAGAGCGAGCGCGTCTCCTCGTCGATCTTCTGCTCGTGCAGCTCGAGCTCGCACAGCTCGCTGATGCGCATGGCGCAGGCGATCCCCACGCAGATCAGGGCCTTATCCCGGGCAAAGCGCGCCGCGTGTGCGACGCGCGAGCAGTTGAAGCCCGGCTCGGCGGCGAGCTCGAGCACGCGGCCGAGCTCGAACGGGCGAAAGGCGCGCGCGCGGCGCCGCGGCGCTTCGGGGTGATCACGCGCCCAGCTTTTGAGCCAGCGTGCGACCACGGGATGGCGGCGCAGGGCGAGCCGCCGCTCGTTCTTGGCCGCGGCGTCCCCTTGGTCGATGGCGGCGATCGCCGCGAGCTGCAGCCGCACGGTGTTCGGGGCCTTGTCGTCCTGCGCGTCCAGGTAGCCGATCAGCCAGCGCGGATGGACGGGCAGCGGCGCCACGCCGTGGAGCTCGCAGTACGCCGCCCAGGCCATCCATGCGCGCTCGTAGGCCCGCTTGGTGTTTTCCGAGTGCGGGTTGCGGACGCGTTCGGCGGCGCGCTCGTAGGCCTGCCGCAGCGCCGGCGAGAGCCGCAGCCAAAGCGTGTCGGGCAGTGCCAGCTGGTAGCCCTGCGTCACCGCCGGCGCCTCGCCCACTGCGCGCGGCCGGCCTCGAGCAGCGCGGCCACCATTTCCGGACTCACCGGCCCGTGGGTGATCCGCACGCGCTCGAGCTCGCCGGCGGCGTCCACGGAAAAGGTTCCGTACGCCAGCGTGGGGGCCGCGGCGCCGTTGGACGGCCGCGGGCCCAGCACGAGCCACGCGGGCGGGTGTGGGCCCGCTGGCCGGCCGCGGCGGCCACGCATCGGCGGGCCGACCACGGCGCGCTGTTCGTGCACGCGCACCCACACGTCAGTCACGGGCGGTCCCGATCGGCAGTTCACATCTGCAGCAGAACACCCGCGGGCCCTGATCGCTTGCGGACTCACTCCACACGTACACGTGCTGTCCGCCCTTGGGGCAGGGATGGTCCCGCCGCATCGGACGCGTCAGGATATGCAGCTCCGCGGCGCAGGCCTCGAGGGCGCGGGCGATGCGCTCGAGCGTGTCGCCAATCGGCGCCGCTGCCGCTGCCGCTGCCGGTGCCGGTTCGGTGGCGCGCTGCTCGATCAGTGCGCGGCGGTTCTGCTCGAGCTGGTCGCGTTCGTGCTGTTCGAGCTCGGCATCGCTGAAGTTGCGCCGGTCGTAGCGCAGGCAGCTGCAGTGGGCATTGCCGCAGCGGCCGGCGTCGAGATGCACGCTCAGCACGTGCCCACAGGTGCAGATCTCGGGCCGTTTCATGCGTCCGGCTCCACGGGATCGACGCGCAGGGTCCCGTCAGGCAGCGCGCGCAGGAAGTAGCCGCACGCCGAACAGCGCAGCCCCATCATGTCGGGGTTGATCACGAGCTTGGCCGTGCTGAGCGCGCCGCACTTCGGGCAGCCGTGGCTGGCCGCGGCGGCCGGCCTGTTCATCAGATCGAGGATCAGGCGGCAGACTTCCGGCTCGATCTGCTGCACGGTCGGCGTGCCGCCGCGCGCGCGCACCAAGAGATCGATGCAGTCGAAGCAGCAGAAAAAGCCTGCGCGCGTGATATCGCCGCTGACCTTGACCAGCACGCAGGAGCGTTCGAAGTCCGCAAGCGACGGCGCATTGCAGAGACTGCAACAGGCGTGCTCGACGCGCTCGAACCGGATGGCAGCGTTCAGCATCTTCACTCTCCGTCGTCGAAGTCCTCGCCGTCGAGGTCCTCGCCGTCGAGGTCCTCATCGAGGAAAAGCCGCATGGGCAGCGTCCGCGCAGGCTCGGGTGAAACGTCTTCGACCCGTCGTGCAACGCCCTGAAGCGTGGTGATCTTGACGCCGGCGCGCTCGAGCAGCTCGAGCGCCATCAACGGGGGCACGTTGGACACAAGATAGGGCGCGCGGCCGATGCGCGAGCCGATCAGCACCACGTGGGGCCGCCCCGCCGGCAGCTGCTCGGACGCCGCGCGCAAGTACGTATCGCACGCCTCCTCTTCCGCCAGCTGCGGCCCAAGGCGCTGCAGCGGCTCGAGCACGCTGCCCTCTTTCAGGCCGGCCAGCACGTTGACGATCGTGAACAGGTTGACGGCGCAGGCCTCGAGCTGTGTCTGGTCAACCGGCAGGCCGAGCTCGAGGCCGGTCAACACCGCGCGCAGCTGGTCCGCTGCGGAGATCAGCACTTCTACCGAGGTGTCGTTGACGTAGGGCATCAGAGCGCGCGTCCCCAAAACGCGACCGTGTGCGGCGTGATCGGGCCGCCCCACTTGTTCTCGACCATGATCCGCATCCGCCACCCTGCACGCGCCACGGTCGGCACAAAGCGCCAGAGACCCTCGCCGGCAAGTGCGAGCGCCGGGCCGGTAGGCATCGCCGCGATCAGCGAGTCGAGGCCGATCCAGGCGTCCAGCAGCACGAGGCCAGACGTGGGGACGTTCCAGCGCAGCCGACTCACGAGCAGGTCGACCTCGACGTACGCGGAAAACTCGGCGTGCGCCGCGGCTGCGACCGTGAACACGTTGAGTCCTACCGGCGTGCCCACGTAGTGCATCAGCCCTCCCGGATCCGGATGATCATCACCGGCGACGGTCCTTCGCGCACCACGTCCAGGGTGCACACGAGCGCGTGCGGCGTTTCGTTGCTCACGCGGATGCGCTCGATCGGCGTGCCGTCCAACGTGAACAGCTGCCCCGCAGCGCCTTCGGCAAAAGGCACCGGCGTACCATCGACGAACGGCTGCGCTGCGCCGCTGAAGAGACTTCGCAGGATGCCGCGCAGCATCTGGATCTGCTCGGACACGGGCAGGTTGGAGATTGAAAGCGGCGTCCCGTCGTGCGGCTGCACGCCCACAAAAAACGGTGCCGTGCCGAACTGCGTCCCCATCCACGCGCCGACCAGCGTCATCCGCCTTTGGTTTTCCGGGGCGCTCATTCTGAGTAGCCCCCTACCCAGCAAGCGACCTTCGCGATCTGACTATGCACGCGCCAGCGCCACGAAGAGGTTGCGATCTGGCGCCTCTGCTCGGGGGTGACGTTCACAAAACCATCCTGATCGATCTGTGTGGGGGAAATGCGCGTGCGCGGCGCAAACAGGAAGGCCAAGTAGAAGACTGGCTCTGCGGCCCACTCGCGCAGCCTCATGACGCGCACCAGAACGCTTCGAACGCAGAGCGCACTCGGGCGGAGATCCCTTCGAACGTGCGCAGCGCCGCACGTTCGCCCTCGGGCAGATCGCGCAGCACCTCACACAGTTCGTTCGCCGGCAGCGCGCCCGCTTCCAATGTGTCGAAGCGCAGCCGCCGCTCGAGCTCGCGCGCCGTGGCCAAGGCCTGTTCGTGATCATGCAGCCTGTGGGGCGTGGGCTTGGCAAGCAACTCCACAATGCGCTGCGCGAATTCGATCAGGTCGTTCGTCGGCTGGTCGCGGCCCCAAAATCGCACCAGCTTGGAGTAGTGCGAAGCGATGCGCTCGAGCGCTTCCACGCCTCGACGGGTCATCGCTGCATCGCCCACCGCTGCGAGGGCAACCGGCGTCGGCGTGGCACTGCCCCAAGGGGTCGAGCCGCGCGCGTCCGAATAGAGTAACGCGACGACGCGTCGCGCCGCGTCGAGCATGTTGGGCGAAAACGCATGCACCCGCTCAGCATCCACCAGATTGTCGAGGTGAAACACGACGCTGAGCATCGAGTGCAGGTCGAGCAGCCATTCGATCCAGTCGAGCCGCTCGAGCGGAAAGCTCTTTACGCAGCAAAACAGGTCAGAGATGACCAAGAAGCGCCGTCGCATCTCAGCCGCGGCCAGTTCGTTTGGCATCGTGTCAGGTTCAGGCACTTCGAATCCTTTCGGCCAGCGGCGGCCATTCACGCGGATGCCGGACCAGTCCATGGCGTCAAGTCCAAAGTGACAAATGCAAGCGAAAGGTCGGCGAGTTCAGAGATGGGAGTGGCGGCGGGCCTCGCCACGCCGCGGGGACGCGTCGCGTCATTCTCGCGACAGATAAGGGACACTTATCTGTCGCTTGGTCGGGTTGCACAGCCGACCAACGCCTTGGACCGACCTGCAGCCAAAGCACCACGACGGCCACGCCGAGCAGCACGATCAGCAGCCGTTGCACCGTGTTGGTCCCACCTGCCAGCAATGTGCCGAGCACGTAGCCCAGCGCCACGCACAACACCAGCAGCACGAAGGTTTGCGCGCTCATGGCCGGTTTCTCCCCTTGCTGACCTCGTCCAGCACCACCAGCGCCACGATGAGCGTGGCGACGTCCACGAGGAGCTGTGCCACCTGCACCGCTAGCGTCACGTAGTCCATGGCTCAGGGCTCGTATTGCGGATCGCCCTCGCGGCGTTCCGCGCGTTCCTCGGGCGTGAGGTCAGCTTCGCGCTCTTCTTCGTCGAGCATTTCCTCGGCGTCGCTCTCGAGCAGGGGCGTATCATCCTCCGGTTCATCCTCCTCGAGCAACTCGGCGGCCTCGAGGTCGTCGCGCTCCTCGTCCTGCTCGAGCTTGGGCACATCGTCCCACGCGGTGTGCACCGCGTGCGGCTGAGCCAGCGACGGGGGCTTATGCCGGTGGCGCAGGTATTCGCCGCGCAGCGCCGTGATCAGCGCGCGCGCCGCCGGCTCGCTGCGCGCCTGGTCCGGACGCACGCGCACCAGAAATTCGCTGGTATCCTGCTCGAGCGCCTCGACGCTGGCCGCGTACACCGCGCGCCCCTGCTGCACCTTGTCCAGCATCGCCAGCCCGATCAGCTCGGCGTAGCTGGCATCGGGCCGCTCGGCCTTCATCAGCCGCGGCGGCGGCGCGTCGGGTTTCTTGTCGCGCGCCGCGCGCAGCATGGCGCGCAGGTCGAAGCGGCTGATCCGCACCTGGCCGCCCACGCGCATCGACACCAGCTCGCCCGCTTTGATCATGCGCTTGACCGTCGTGGGCGAGAGCCGGAGCTCGTCCGCCACCTCGTTCAGGAACAGCAGCTCCGGGGTGGGGCCAGCGGGCTTGCGTGGCGGGGGTGTAACACTGCGCGAAGGTGTAACAGGGGGCCGGGACGGGGGCTTGCGTCGACTTGGGCCGTTTTGTGGTTTGCCGTGCAGCTGTTCCATGGGGTACGTACGCTAGCACCGTCTTGGACTGGCCGATAGCAAACGGGTCGAGCGTGAACCGATTTGGTTGAATCTGGCCCAGGATGGTACAGTCTAGGCATCGCCGGCCGAGGGCGACTGAAGAAAACACCGCACGCCTGGATGGTCCAGGCGCGCGGCGGCCAACAACGCGGGCAACTAGGGGTAGACCGCGCCATGACAAGCAAGACAACTAGCACGATCCCGCCGGCACCCGGCGAACCAAAGCGCGACATGGTGCTCGAGCTCGCGCAAACCAGGCAAGGGCTGAAAGAGATGCGCTTCAACCTCGCGCGCGCCTGCGAGGATCTCGAGATGGCTCGCGAAAATGCCATCTTCAAGAAGCGCGCGCCGCGCGGCCCGAGCTCGAGCGCCGGGCCGGTTGCGCAGCTTTCGCTGGTAAGGGGCCTGTGATGGTCAAATCGATCCACACGAGCGACGACGCGATTGCGGACGCGAGTGCGTTCGATCAGCACCTCGAGGAGTGCGCGCAGTGTCGCGAGCATCCGTTCGATCTCTGCGCCGCCGGCGCGCAGCTGCTCGAGCGCGCCGTGGTTGCCGCGCCGCACATGACCAACGCGCTCGCACGCGCGCTGACTAAGAACAGCTGTCCGAAGTGCGGCGCTACGCTCGCGCACATCGACGGGCCGAACGCCGGCGATCACGTGGTGATGTGCCCGCAGTGCGATCCGGAGGTGTTCGCCGAGCTCACTCCCGATCAGGAGCGCAGCGCCGACAGCGGGCGCGTGGTGCACGTCGAGACGTACCGCGATCACAAGATCGAAGTGATCGAGACCGAGCGCGCGCGGCCGTTCTGCGTGGCTGTGGATGGCCGTATCCTTTTCGGCAGCGGCGGGCGCGTGCGCCGGCGACTGAACTACTCCACGCACGAAGCGGCGGCGGCGCAGGCTCGCCGGCACATCCGGCAGCTTGGCGGGGGTGTGTCGTGAGCCTGCGCCGCGCGAGACAGACGGGTTTCTTCTGGGCCATCGTGGCCGCCTGCGGGTCGATCCTGTCGGGGCTGTTCGCGGGCAAGCTCACGCTCGTGTTCGGCGCGCTGCTGACCGGCTATGTGCTCTGCGTCACGCTGCACGCCTACCGGATCCAGAGCGCCCTAGATCGTCGACGCGCCCAACAGCGCGCGCTGCGGCAGTCGCTCGATCAGCTGTGCGCGGGCAGCGCGTACGACGGCGAGGCGCTGCAGATCAGCGAGGCGCTACGCGAGCGCGCCCGCGACGGGAGGCCGCTGTGTTGATCACGTTTTCGTTCCGCGTGCGCGTCGCGACCAATCAACGCAAGCCGATGCCCGGCCGCTGCATCGGCTGCGGCTGCACCGACGAATACGGCTGCGAGCAAGGCTGCTCGTGGGCCGATGGCGATCACCTGCTTTGCAGCGTCTGCTTCGCCTCGCTCGCCGGGGTGCCCGTCGAGCCGCCGGGCGATCATCCGGGGCCGGTTCGGCTCATGGTGGCGCCGTCTTCCTGGCGTCAGGTCACGCGGGGGCAGCGACGATGAGCACAAGCTGGGATACCACGCCGGCGCGCGAGCAGACGCTCGAGCTCGCGATCACCAGGCTCGCCACCCATCTGCTGCGCGTGCAGGAGCTTATCCGCGCACCGAAGGAGCAGCACGATCCAGGGCAGCCGTTCGACTGGCCGGACTACATCTTTGCTGGCTACCAGCTGGCGCGTGCGTCCGATGTCCTGTTTGATCATTTCCCACACGGCAGCCAGGCGCGCGAGCGCGGCGAGCTGCTGCACCAGCATGTGCTCAACTGGGCGTGCGCCCATCAGCGCTGGCAGGCGCAGCGCGCGCGCCGCTCGCGCAGCGCACAGGCCCACCGCGACCTCCAGGCTGCGCGCCGCTACCTCGACAAGTTGGGGGGGCCATGAGCAAGCTCGAGTTTCGGCCCGAGCTGTTCGTGGCCTACGGCCGGCACGGCAAATACGTGGTCGTGGTGATGCATAAGGGCACGCCGATCGGCGACGGGCCCAGGCGCTACACCCGCACGTCGTTCGTCGCGTACTTCCATCCGCGCCAGCCGCAGAAGGACGAGCTGCGCTGCCAGGTGATCCCCAACGACTTCGGCAGCGCGCGCGACGCCGAGACGCTCGAGGAAGCGATCGAACGCTGCAAGACACACGCGCGCACCTACACGCTCAGGCCAACGGCCCCCGGGGGCAAAGCATGACGATGCGCTCTCCCGTGGTCGGGATCGGACGCACCGCGCAGGAAGCGGCGCGCAACTTCTTCGCCGCCGTGGGCGCCGCCCAGCTGAACGAGGAGCAGCGCGAGCTCGTGCTCGAGCAGCTCGCGCAGCGCACCGCCGCGGCCGACCTCGGCAAGACGCCACAGGCGCACTATTCCGAGGACGTGATCGGCGCGCGCGTGCGCGAGCTGCTCGGCGTGATGGCCGCGCCGCCGACCGAGCGCGAGCGCCACTGCTTCACCGATGCCTACCGGTCTGAGCTGCACCGGCTTCTGCTGCGCGCCGAGCTCGCCGGCGGGCCGCCTGCGCGTTCGGACAATGATCAGTGGGTGCTGGCGCGCTGATGGACCCAGGTGACCTGACCCCGTTCGGCCTGACCGTCGAGTTCCTCGACGACGGGCGCGCGCTTCTGAGGATCGGCGCCACGCTGATCGCCCTGAGTCCCAAGCAGGTGGCCGAGCTGCGCACGCAGCTCGGCGTGGGCCACGTGCAGGTGGTGAACGACACGCCCTTTCCGCTGCACTGGAAGCTCCGTCAGAGCGACACCCCCCGACCCGGGGGCAAGAACTACACGATCACGATCTCCACTGGCCCGCGCGATGATCCGCCGCGGCCGCGGCCGTTCCTGGTGCCCGACGTGAAGACCGTGCACTTGGAAGCCGAGATCGTACCGATGAATCGGGCCCCAAAGCCTCGAAAGAAAAGGGAAAAGGAACCATGACCCGCTTGCTGTATCTGCTGCTCGTGGTGTGCGCGCTGCTGCCTGCGTGCAGTTTCGCGAGTGATTTCGATAACTACACGTTCAAACCCGACGCGGCGCTCGAGCTCGGTGATCCGCCGCGCAAGCCGTCGCGCGTCGACGCCGGCGCCGATGCCAGCGAAACCGAGCCACCGGCGAGCCAGGACGGCGCGCCAGGGCCCGTCGACGGCGCCGACGCAGGAACGGCCGATCCCGCGGACGACGCCGCCCAAGGCGCTCCTGACGCGTCGAGCGGCCCGGACGCCGGCGACGCCGGCGCGCTGATCGACACGGGCAGTGCGGGGGGACTCGGCGGGGAATGGGATGTGCAGCTACGCCTCACGAGCGAGAGCTGCCCCGGCAATGCGCCGCTCGATGCGGACACCTGGACGCTGGCCGAGCTCGGCGGCGCCGCCGGCGAGCTGCGCTCCACCTGGTGGACGCTCGCCGGCGTGCTCGAGCACGAGGGCGGCCGCGCAGTGCGCGGCACCTTCTCGGGATTCACCGCCGGCATCGGTGGCAAGCGCACGCGCTGGGAGCTCGCGGTCCGGCTCGACGGCGCCGAGCTCGGCGGCGAGATGCAACAGACCACGATCCACGAGGACGGCGGCGTAGGCTGCGCAGTGCGCCGCGAGATCGCAGGCGAGCGATGAGGGGTCAGCGCGCAGCGTTGGGGCTGTATGCCGCCGAAGTAGTGCCCGGTGCCACGGTGCGCGTGAGTCACTTCACGAAGGGAGCCTGTCTTCTGCGCGAGCTGTGCATCAATCATCCGGACACATGGGAGATGTGCGGCCTGCGCGTGGAGAGTCGCCGGCTCGAGCTCGGTGAGCGCCACGTGCGCGAGGACGTCGGCTATTGGGAAGTGCTGCCGCCAGAGCGCCAGCGCATCGCGGTGGCGAACTGCTCGATCTATCTCGACCTGAAGAACCTGCGCGACGAACCGCACACCGTGCAGGCGCTTGTCTGGGCCGTGCTGTGGTGAAGCTCGCGCGCAGGCCTGCGCCGCTGCTCGTGCGGCGCGCGCCGGCGTCGCTCGCGGGCTTGTACCTCGCGGGCCGCAAGCGCAATCAGATCGTGTGCTCGCCGCTCTGGTGGATTGCCGCTGTCTGCGAAGGCATGCGCCTCGAGCGGATCCCGCTCGATCCGTGCGCGCACCCGAAGCCGGCGAAGCACTTCGCGATCCAGAACTGGACGCGCGGCGGCCTCGACGCGCCTTGGCTGCACCCGAGCTATGCCAACCCGCCGTTCAACGAGCTCGTGCGCTGGATGCGCCACGCGCGTGCCTGCGCGATGCTGACCGGCTTCCCGGTGGTGCTGCTCGGTCCCTGGCGCAGTCACCGCATCGGCTTCTGCGAGGCGCTGGCTGGCGCCACGGTGCTTTTTTTCAAGGCTTTCCCATTCGATGGTCAGAAGAACGCCACGCCCTTCCCCTGCTTCGCGGCTGCATGGCACGTGCAGCTGCCGCGAACGCGGTACGAGATGGACCGAAAAGCGTGGTAGGGTGGCGCCGTGGCCCCATTTGATCCGATTCGGCTCGCGGCGCTGCTTCGTGGCGGCGCGGAGCTGCTCGAGTCGCGCGAGGCGCGCCTCGCATTCAAGGCACGATTCGGCGAGGCCACGACGCGCACGGTGTTTCAGCTGCTCGAGAAGCGCGGCGTCAATCCCGAGCTGCTCGAGCTGATCAGGCGCGATCTCGGCCTGTGAGCACGGTGCGGACCTGGACGATCGCCGGCGTGCGCGTGCGCGTCATGCGCGTGCACGCCCTCGCTGGCTTTCAGGGCAAGCCGTACGTCTGCCAGGTGGCCGACATGATGATCGTGGACAGCGGGCCGAACGGCAGGCCCAAGCGCTTCGCGCAGCCGGAGCACGTGCCGGCGCACGCGCAGCGTGCGGTGCGCGAGCTGCTCGCGCTGCGGGCCGCGCTCGAGCGCGCGTGGTTTGGAGAGTGAGGCCGGCGGGATTCGAACCCGCGGAGAGGCTGGTTAAGAGCCCAGCTGCACTAGCCAACTGTGCGACGGCCCCCGACGGCTAGAGGCCGAGCGCCTTCTTGACCTGGCGCTCGCGCAGCGTGGCGGCAGTGCTCTTGGCCGCCGTCTTCTTGCGGCGCTTCGTCTTGCGCTTGCGCTTGACGGTGTGCCCGGCGCTGGCCTTTTTGCGCTTCGCGCTGCGCCGCGTCTTGCGCTTCGCGGGCTTCTTCCGGCTTGACTTTTTCTTCTTCTTCTTCGCGGCCATGCGGGAGATGATGGGGCAGGTTGGCGCAGCGCCACAACAAAAAACGATGGACGAATGGACGGCGGGGGGAGGGGTCGCGGCACTGGCGCTGACTGCGCTGCTCGCGTACCTGCGCCGGCGGCGCGGCAAGACGCCGGCGGGCCGCGTGCGCGCTCGTTTCATGTTCTCGTTTCGCTCGCCCCCGTCCGCAGGATCGGAGCCGACCACCAGCGAACCGCCCCCGTTTCCGGAGCGCGACACGCACCGGCGCCGAGCGCCGAAAAAGGACCACTGAGCCGATCTGGCTCGGTTTGAACCAAGGAGAGCGCAGATGTCAGTGGAGATTCCGAATCGAGTGCACGCCATGGCCGTGTTGAACCTGGCCAACGTGCCGGCCGATCAGATCCTGGTGAAGGGCGCGGGCGTGCGCGCCGCGGCGCGCAGCGCGCAAGGCGTGTACACCGTCACGCTCGAGGAGCCGCTCGATGTGCTCGGCGGCATCGTCGAGGTGTTCCACGCGGCCGCCACCTCGCGCGTCGTGGTCGCGCAGATCCAGGCACTCTCCGGTCATCCCAACGGGGACAACATCCAGATCAACGGCTTCACCGACGCCGGCGCCGCGTCGGACACGGGCGAAGCCTATCTCATGGTGCATCGTTTCCCGACCGTCGACTGACGGGCCGCTCCCCACCTCCGAAAGGGAAGACCATGTCCATCGAGATCCCCAACAAGGTGCACGCGTGCGGCTCGCTGTTTCTCGGCAACCCGCCGGCGATCGTGCGCAACTTCGGCTTTACCGCGCTCACCCGCGTGGGCGCCGGCGTATTTCGTCTCGGTCTGGTCGAGCCGATCGACTTTCTCGGCGGCGGCATTTTCGTGATGCCCGCAGCCGACACCGCACGCATGGTGAGCGCGCGCTTTCGCACGCTCGAGAGCGAGGGGCCGGACAACATCTTGATCAGCGCGTTCGACGCCGCGGGCAACCCGGCGGACATCGGCGAGGTCTACGCCGAAGTGCGACGCTACCCGGCGAGCGGCGAACCGCCGCCCTAGGCGACCTGCGGGCGCATGAGCCGGCGCGCCTGCCGCGCCTTCGTGGCGCTCTCCGCCGGCCCATTCAGATCGCGCCAGTCGTCGCTCGAGAAGAACGCACGCACGCGGCCGCCGAGCTCGCCGCCCTCGACCAGCATCGCCTCGAGGAACCGGCGCAGCGCGCGCGGCGTGACGCGCACGAGATCGAAGCGCTGCAGCCAGCGCGCGTATGAGCCGCGCGGCGCTTCGATCAGCCAGATGCCGGTCAGCTTGGCCCAGTCGTGCAGCACGCGCTCGACGTCGCGCAGCGCCGCGCGCCCGTCGAGATCGATGTACACATCGAGCGGATGATCGCCGGCCATGAAGCGTTTCGTCAGCTCGAGCTCGAGCTCGCTGCGACGCTGGCGCTCGAGGTCCGAGCGTGCAAAGACCAGGTGCCCGCAGATCCGCACCGGGTGCAGGCGCCCCTCGCTCGCCAGCTTGTGCATCTTGTTTTGGGTGCACCGCAGATACAGCGCAGCCTGCGCCACGGAGTAGTTGGTTTCGCCGTCGCAGACCTTACCGAGGGCCTCGAGCAGGGATGGCTTTCCTTTGGGCATTTCCGAAAGGATCGCCTAATTTGCCCCATCCTCGCAGAGGGGAACACGTAACTACTGGAGTTGACAGGGGAAACGCTGCAGGGGCAAACTTAGCCACTCACGCAACCCTGTAAATCTCCAAGGTGGAGCTACGCCCCATGCAACTCTCACTCCGCAGCCTCGAGGACCTGCAATCCAAGTACGAGCGCGCGAAAAAGAGCGCCGCGAACATCAAAGAGGCCGCACGCGACGCGATCATGACGGTGGTGCAGACCGCCGAAGTCACGACCTGCGCGTTCAGCCTCGGCGTGATCAATGGCTACTGGAGCCAGCCCGAGCTGCTCGGAATCCCGGTCAGCGGCCTGGTGGCCGCGGGCTTCCACACGGTGGGATTCATCCTGGACGAGGGCAGCGGGGCCGAGCACCTGCACAACTTGGGCGACGGCGCGATGGCCGCGTGGGCAACCACGATGGGCGTGGGCGTGGGCGCCAAGATGGCGCAGGAGAAGGCAGCGGCGGCGGCAGCGCCGGCCCGCACCTGAGCACCGAAACGAGCTGATTCGGGCGCGCGTGAACCGCTTTGAGCGGATTTGCCCCGCGGCGCACTCAAGCGCTCCGGGATGACCCGTTTTCTCCCGATTTGAAGGTGTTTCCATGGCTCGCAAAACCATCATGGGTCGTTACAACATTCTCGGCGATCAGCGCGACAGGCTGGTGATCGGCGAGGCCGTCGAGGACATCCTCGCCGTCGCCGGCCTCGACTCCGGCGACGTCGACGACTCGTCGAAGCAGGCAATCGCCAACAAGATCAAGGCGGCCAATGCCCTCTTGGTCGTGGACGATCCGCCCACGCACGCGCGCCGGTTCCCGCTCGGCTTCGAGTCGACGGGCCCGATCGCCGCCGGCGCCAGCGTGACCATCACCAGCCGCCCTCAGGTGTTGTTCAAGGGCCAGCGCCTCGTGCTGCCCTCGGACATCGCTGGCGACTTCACGATCGACGATCTGAAGGTGGGCAAGGACTCGCAATTCGTGGCCGAGGGCAGCATCCCCGGCCGCGTGCTGCAGGAGAACGCGACGATGGTCGATTTCGATCTCGACACCGCGCAGATCAGCCAGGACATCAGCATCATCATCACCAACATCGGCGGCGCGCCGCGCACGTTCCGCGCGGCGCTCTGGGGCAAGGTCGCCGAATAGCTGCGGGGGAGGCCTGCGCGCGTGGCTGAGGTTTACACGGTACGGGGCGGCATCTACGACGTGGGCGCACTGAGCGCGTCCCAGATCGCCGCCCTCTACCAAGCCGAGCTCGCGCGCGCCGGCTTCACCGCACCGTCGCTGCCGAGTGTCACGCCGCGCGTGACGCTCGCAGAGCCGTCGACGGAGGGCGTGTTCCGGCGCATCACGCTCACGGCGCCGCCGTTCGAGCCGGTCGAGCAGTCGCGCGACACGCGTGTGTCGTACGCAGAAGATCCCGCCAAGCTAGCGGAAGCCGGCACCGGACAGCTCACCACGTTCAGCTGGGCGCTGTGCGGTCCGAGCGACGCGCAGGCGCCGGGCGCCCTGCGCCAAGTGTTTCGCAGCGTGCGGCTCGAGGGCACGCTGAAGCTCTCCCCGGTCGTGGCCACTTGGACGAACACGCCGGTCGAGTTGAGCGGCTTTCCGCCGCGGCCGGTGCAGCCGAACTGCGCGCCGCGCGCGCGCTCGAGCGGCGCCGCGGCGGGCATCGGAATCGGGATCGTCGCCCTGCTCGCGCTGGGCCTTGCCCTGAAAAAGGGGGCCTAGCGTGAACGACATCGCCTTTTGCGCGGATATTTTTCGCTTCCCCAAGTGCAAGCCGTACAGCGAGCGCGCGCTCGCGTGTCTGCTCTGGGCGCTGATCTATGCAGACGAGTCGTACCTGCAGGGCACGAACCTGACGATCCCGCCGCTCTACAGCTCGGGGATCTACTGGCAAGAGGAGCACCCGCAGGGGCGCACAGCGTGTCCCGAGGGCGATGGGCAAGAGCAGTTTCTCGGGATCCGCCAGATTCGCAACCAAGGCTTTGCAGACTGCGAGGATATCGCCAGCTGGCGCTGCGCCGAGCTGCGCCTCGGGCGCGTGCCGCCCACGCGCGGTCTGCCGCCGTTCGCGGGGCATCCCAAGCCCACCGTCTTCCCACCGCCGTATCCGCTCTCGCCGGCCGGCCCCGACGTGTGGCCGGCGATCTTTCAGCGTCCCACCGCGCCCGGGGTGATCACGATCCATGTGATCGTCTTCTGGCCCGACGGCTATTTCGAAGATCCGTCGCGCGTGCTCGGCATGGGCGGCGCCCGAAAGTACGGTTAGGAGAGATCCCCATGGTTCCGATCGCACTCAGCATTGGCGGCGCGTTCCTGACGTTCCTAGTCGCTCGCATTGCCAGCGGTGCGACTGGCAAGACGCGCAGCGCGCCGCTGCCGCCGGCCACGCTCCCGCCCAAGGCGCCGCTCGCGCCGGCACCGCGCATGCCGGAGCCGGTTCCGGCACCCGTGGAAGCGGCCGCGCCCCCTCCCGAGCCGCCCCCACCGCCGGACGACAGTGCGGCGCTGCCCACGCCGAAGTACACGCCCACGCCCGTGGCGCCGCCGCAAGAGCCGGCTCCAGCGCGCCGCGTGGTGCCCGCGCCGATCGTGGAGGCGCCACCCCCGCCGGCCCCGCTGCCGGCGCCCGTGCAAGCGCTTCCCGAGCCGCCGCCGGCGCCGATCGAAAGCACCCCGCCCCCGCCCCCGCCCCCGCCGCCGATCGACCCGAACCCGGCGCTGCCCACACCCGCGCCGGCGCCACTGCCCAAGAACGCACCGACGGCGGGGCCGGCCGGCGAGACGGTCGCGCCGAGCACGCCGCCGCCCGGCTTCGACCCGGTGGCTGCAGCCGCCCTCGCGCCGGCCATTGCCGCCCAACTCAGAGCAAAGCAATATGACTACAGCCGTCCGCAGCTCAAAACGTTTCAAACCGCGGCAGGTCTGACCAGCGATGGTATCTACGGCAATGACACCTGGGGCGGCCTCTTGTACTTCACGACCGAGGCGCCGCGCGCGCTCTTCCAGCCCACGACGCCCACGCCCTACCCGTGGGCGGCGTTGATCCGAGCCTCTCCGCCGCCGCCGGCAGAGCCGGCGCCAGCGCCTGCCGCGGCGCCTGCGCCCGTCGTGCAGGTGGGGCCGGTGCCGGCCGAGCCAGCGCCGGCGATCGCCGCGCCGGCAACGGGGCCGCAGCCTCCCGCCGGCTTCGACGCGAAGAAGGCGCGGAACATGGCCAAGCAGGTCACGGCCAACATCGACAGCAAGGGGAAGAACTACAGCAACAGCCTCTTGCGCGAGTTCCAGAAAGCGGCCGGGATCACGGCCGATGGCCTGTACGGCGGTGGTTCGCGCGGCGCGCTGATCTTCTACGGGATCGCGCGGCCGCCCCAGCCGCTGTTCAAGCCCACTGCCACGGCGCCGTACCCCTGGGAGGCCCAGGCCAAGGCGGCGTTGTGAGCGCGGGAGATCATGCCCCGTGCGCGTGCCACGCGCGCGCGGGAGGAGACGCCGGCGACGAGTACGCGGAGAGATCATCCATGCAAGAGGGAACCTGGCAGAACGTGATGATGGGCGCCGACGCGCCAGGCGTGGAGGCACGCGGCACGCTGCAAACGAGCGGTCCGTTTCTGCACGCCTGGCTCAAGTTCAGGCTGCCCGGCAACACCAAGGTGTACATGATCCACGCGGCGATCGACCTGCGTGAGATTGAGGACGCGCTGTCCGACGAGATCATGAGCCGCGGCCCCGCGGTGCAGCGCGCGGTCGCCGGCGGCAGGATCGGCCGCAAGATCAAAGAGAAGCTGAAAAGCGCGGCCAAGAAGATCGCCAAGTCGAAGCTCGTGCAGGGCCTCAAAAAGGTGGCGAAGAAGGTGATCAACAACCCGCTGGTCAAGGGCCTGATCTCCGCCACGCCGTTCGGTGCGGCGGCGATGGCCACGGCCACGGCCGCGCGCATGGCCGCGAAGGCGATCAAGGGCGGCAAGAAGGTGGCCCAGAAGCTGCGCCGCGTGGCCGCCGGCGCCGCCGCGGGCGATCCCGATGCCATCCGGCAAGCGCGCCTGCTCAAGCAGGGGCTGGCGCAGCTGCGCGTGCTGCAGCAGCTCGTTCCGCGCGTCGTCTCCGGCATGGACGAGCCCACCTATCTGGCGAAGATCGTCTCCGGCTGCGTCGACAATCCGGCGATCGGTTGCGGCATCCCGCCGCTGATCGGCTGCGGCGCCGAAGGCCTGAGCGACGATCAGGAGATCGAGGCGTTTGAAGAGTTCGCGACGGCCGGCGCGTTCGAGGGCGTTCGCTGGCTCGCGCGCCGGCTCGGACCGCACGCCCTCAACCCGAACGACTTCGATCGGCGCGACGCGCTCTACCTCGGTCATCAGACCATGGTGCGAAACGCGCTGATCCACTAGCCTCACGCGCGCCGAGCTCGAGCTCGGCGCTTGTTACAACTCGATTGCAGATAGCCGCGGCGCGGACCAGGGGGACTCGTTGGGCTCAGAAGTCGAACAGCTGATCCGGTACCAGCAGCGCGCCGCGCTCGGCGCGAAGCTGTACACGGTCGGCCTCGACGGAGTGCGCACCCTGTGCCTGGCGTGGCCTGGGCCATTCGAGGACGCAAGCGATCTGGTCGAAGCCGTCGAAGCGCGCGCGCTGCGCCAGGCGAACGCGCTCGGCGGCGTGCATGCGTTTCAGCTCGAGCTCGTAGGCGAGAGTGGACAGGTGCTGGGCACGGAGTTTTTCAGGGTGTCTGCCGAAACCTGGAGTGACGGCAGGTCGATCGTGTCCGAGCCGGCGAACGAGGGCGGTGTGCTCGCGCAGATGATGCGGCACACCGAAGCGATCATGCGCACCGGGGTGACGGGATCCGAGAAGACACTGCAGGCCGCCCACAAAATGATCGAGCAGACTGCCAAGCGCGCCGAGTTTGCCGAGGCCAAGTTTCTCGAGATGCTGACCACCGTGCACACGTTCATCACGCAGGAGCGCGAGACCAAGGTAGCGATGGTCAAAGCAGAAGCGCGCGCGGAGGTGGTCAAGCAGATCGGAGGAAAAATTACAAGCATCATCCCGCAGATCTCGGCGGCCTTTTTGTCCGGCAACGCCGGACCGCAGGGACCGGAGTACGCGGCGGCGCTCCAAGCGCGTGAGCTCTTTTCTTCGATCACTCAGGAGCAATTGCAGGGCATGCTGGGCCACCTGAACGGAGGCCAGCAAATGGCCTTCTTCGGAATCATGAAGGCGCTGGCGAAAGCTGCCGAGCAGCAGAAGGGAGCCGCGGACAAACCCGCGGCGGCAACAGGGGGGGGCAACGGTGCGAACGGCGCGCAGCACTGAGCTCGATTGGTTCCGGGGCGGTCCCCTGGGCCTCGACAACTACCGGCGGCAACTCGGCCGCTCGGCCGTGCTGTGCAGCGACGCGCAGGCTCTGCAGCAGACGCTGATCTTCACCGGGGCCACGCAAAACCGCAGCGCGCGCGGCAAAGGCGATCTGCAGGGGCGCGCCGACGGAGATGCGGCCGCGTCCCTCGTGCAGGTATCATGTACCTACGAGAGCCTGAACGCGCAGAATGCCGATCGGCCCCTGTACATCCGAGGCACGATCGCGTGGGGCACCGACGGTCACCAGTGCGTTGCAGAGTTCGATTGGCTGAACGGGACAATCGTTCAGGTCTGCGGCTCTTCCATCAAGGTTTCCGCGCGCATCGTCGGCAATCTTGGCGCAACGGATGAAGCGCCGACCTTCGACCCGGCGGCGGCGGTGCGCGTGGGCGCCACGATCGGGTACTGGGCCTCGAGTCGGCTCGCTCCCACGCTGACCACGCAGGTGCGGCTCGCGGGGGCAGAACCGCCCGATCCGAATGCCCAGGTCGCGGTGGCGATCCCGCGCTTTGCGCGTCGTCTGTGGGTCGTGGGGCCCACGCTGACCGCGCTGCAGTGGGCGATCGGCCCGAACCTCGGTCAGGAGATCGGCGCCGTCGACGCGCCGGTGTCGTCGCGGCAGGGCTACGAGCGGCCGGGAGTCGCGACGCATCTCGTGCTGACCGGTGGCCTGGTGTCGACGCTGACCACGCTCACTTGGGAGCTAGCGCTATGAGCCGCGCGGACACGCTCGAGGCGCTGCTGAGCAGCACAGTCAAGTTTGCCGAGCTTGCCGAGCGTGAGCCCAAGACACTCGAGGGCGTGATCCAGAACCTCCGCCGGCCGACGGGCGCCCAAGAAGTGGACCAAATGCACGCTGCGCTCGTAGACCTGCTGACGGGCGTGCGCAGCGTGCTCGGAGAGGAGGCAACATGTTGAACGCGAGAGCGCAAGACGACGCCGGCGACGACGCCGGCCAGCAGTCGTCCGAGACGCCGGCGACGTCGGTCGACGAGCAGCTCGAGGCGCGCCACGACGGCTACACGATGGTGGAGCCGGCGCGTCCGGATCTGAAGCCCGGCGAATCCGTGACGTACGTGCCCGATCGGTACTGCGTGAAGTGCCAGCAGCCCCGCGGCATCAGGAAGTGCTCGATCTGCGGCAGTCCCACCGTGCTGAGGTCCGATCTCGGTGAGGTGCAGCTGCCC
>DATEDZ010000112.1:0-14208 GCA_035281385.1 Polyangiaceae bacterium | reverse complement strand
TTGGACGCGATCGAGCAGTGTAGGTGGCGGCCTTTGCAGCGGGTGCAGTTGGCGTTTCGCTGGCTGGAGGATGTTGCGAGGTCGCCGCCGGGGTTGGAGCTGCTCAGTGATGATGGGGCGCGCTACAGCGGCGTGTTCCTGATTCTGCAGAACCGACCCGTGTATCAGGTGGCAGTGCGGCACTCGCGTGGCCGCGCGCCTGCGCAGCACGACCCGCGTCGTCATCCGGACCTGTTTCAAGGGTACGCGGACCTCGACGATCGCGGGCCGTTCGGACGGTAGCCGTCGTCTCGTGGCTACTGACTTTTCAAGTATGCGAACAGCGGAGGTGTGTCATGAGGGTACGTGGACGAAAGATTTGGGCAAGCTCCGTCGAGGAGCGACGGGTGCTGTTGGCCTTGGGTGGCGTACCGCTGCGTGTTCCACGCGGCGTGAGCCCGCACATGATCGCGCGGCGCTTGGCGTGCGCGGCGGCGAGCGAACACCCAGATGTGCTGTTCGTGCGTGAGGCGCTGGCACGCCGGGCTCGCGGGAACGAGTGCGACGCCTCCGCCGACGCGGTCGTGGAGAACGCGGTGACGACCAATGCGACGTCTTCCGTCGCAGCGTGAGCTAGTTGCCGCTCTTGCGGTCTGCGGCGAAAGCGACGATGAGAGCGGTCAGGAGCTCGAGCAGCTCCTGGCCGCCTTTTCGTCCCAACTGGCCGACGCCCTTGGCGCTGGGCCCGCGCCAAGATCTCCAGCGAAGCGCGCGATAGGCTGCTCGGGCACCGACCGAAAGACACGAAAAGTTTGTTCTACGAGGACCCCGACCAAGCGTTGCCGTTGCTGGCCGAAGAGATCGCGAAGATCCCGGCCCTGCTCGACGACGTTGTCACGTCGGAGGCGTCACCGAACACCACGAGCGACGACGCGGTCGCTGCTCACGAACACGACGAGCGCAGCACCGACGCCAGCTACGAGATCAAGTCACGCACGACGCCACCGATCGAAACCGAACCCACTCGCGAACCCACAGTTTTGGTCTCAAGTTTGGTCTCGGGCTCCGGTCATGGAGCCGGCGCTTCTTCGGATTCTCTAATGATCTCGGCGGAGGAGGAGGGATTCGAACCCACGGTAGCCTTGCGACTACGCCGGTTTTCAAAACCGGTGCCTTAAACCACTCGGCCACTCCTCCGGGGAGTGAGCCGGCTACCTAGCACGGTTTGGGCGCGTTTGAAGCGCGGGATCCCAACCATCCGGCGCTACTCTGGGCCGTGTCTTCACGATTGGGTGCCAAGCCCAGTCTGCGCGAGCTCGCGGCGGTGTCGGTCGTAAAGCTCTTCGGCACCGAAGCGATGAAGCAGCTCCGCTGCCGGCTCCTGCCCCTCGACGATACAGGCGGCGAGCCACACTAGCTGCGGCAAGCCCAGCCGATCGGCGCTGCCTCGCTCGGGCGCGTGATGGTTCGCGACCGCCTCCACAATCTGGAATGGCAAGCCCCACAACCCGAGCAAGTACGCGCCGATTTCGGCGTGCGTGGCGCCCCAGGTGGCTTGCTCGGCGACGTGCACCGGTACACCGCGCTGCGCCGACTCGGCTTCGGTCACGTACAGTCGTTCGGGCGCCGCGCTGGCCAGCACCAACTGTCCCACGTCGCACAACAGGCCCGCGATGTAGGCGGCCGACTCATCCTCGGGCAGTCGCACCATGCGCGAAGCCAGCCGCGCGATGCCGAGCGAGCGCTGCTGCAGCGCATCGGTCGAAAGCGACGTCGCCCGAGACGTGCGCGGCGGCTGGCTGTCACCGAGCGATAGTGTCAGGTTGCGCAGGGTGCGATAGCCCAGGCGCATGATGGCGGATTCTACGTCCGCCACGCTGGCCGAGCTGTTGAAGAACGCGGAGCTTGCCACCTGCAGCAGCTTGCTGGTCATGGCCGGGTCTTGCTTGATCAACGTGGCCAGAGCGCTGGCGCCGGACGCGCTGTCGGCCCTGTCCAAGAGCTCGCTCAGCTCGCGCCGCAGTGAAGGCGCGGACGGCAGCACGCCCACCTGCCCGACCAACGCCTGCAGCTTGCGATCCCGCAGCACCGAGGTGAGCTGTTCTGCGCGCGCGATGACGTGGTACAGAGTCTCGGCCGCGCACGGCTTGGCCAGAAACTGGTGGGCCACGCGCACCATCTTGAGCGCCGCCTCCTCGTCGCTGTGGCCCGAGAGCACGATGCGCACGGTGCGCGGGTAGAGCTCGGCCACGCGCGTGAGCAGCGCCACACCGTCCATCCCCGACATGCGCAGGTCCGAGACCACGACGTCGCAGGGCTGCTGCTCTAGCTCGCGCATGGCCTGGTCGCCACCGCTCACGAAGCGAGTTTCCCAGTCGTTCTCGATGTCGAACAGCACCCGCTCCAGAGCCTCGAGCACCCGTGTCTCGTCGTCGACGAACAGTACCTTGAGCGGCGCCGTCATGGTCGCGATAGCGGCAAGCTGACCACGAAGGTCGTGCCGCGCCCCTCCTCGGTCTCGAAGTGGATGGTGCCACCGTGCTTGTCGACCACTACCGAGTAGGCGATGGCCAGTCCCTGCCCGGTTCCCTTGCCCACTTCTTTGGTCGTGAAGAAAGGCTCGAAGACATGCGCGCGCGCGGCCAGCGGGATGCCCGTGCCATTGTCAGCGACGCGCACTTCGACGTTCGGGCCAACCGCCTTGGTCGAAATCACGATTTTGCCCTTTTCGCTCGAGCCCGGTGGCAGGGACGCGGCGATGGCGTGCGCCGCATTGACGATCAGGTTCAGCATGACCTGCGAGAATTCGTTGCGCAGCAAGATCACGGCTGGCAGGCTCCAGTCGAAGTCGAGTTGCAACTCGGCCACGTACTTCCACTCGTTTTTCGCGACGATCGCGGTGGACTCGATGACGTCGTGGATGTCGAAGGGTTGCTTCTCGGCGCCGCTCGGGTGCGAAAACTCTTTCATCGCCTTGACGATCGAGCTGACCTGGCCGAGGCCTTCGAGCGATTGCTCGATGGCCCGCGGCACCTGACGCGACAGGTAGTCGAGCTTGGCCGCCTTCCTGGCCGCGTCCACGTTCTCGAGCGCTTGCGCGGTGGCGTCTCCATTGCGAACGGCCTCGACCAGCTGAGCCTGGGCCTCGATCAAGCGTGAAAGCTTGTCGAAGGCTCGCTGCAGGAACGAGACGTTGTCGGTCACGTACTGCGCGGGCGTGTTGACCTCGTGCGCAATGCCGGCTGCCAGCTGGCCGATGGCCTCGAGCTTTTGTGCTTGCAGCAGCTTGGCCTGGGTCAGGCGCAGCTCGTCGAGTGCCTTGGCCAGACGAGCCTTCTGCTCCACGAGCTCCGCGGTCTTGTTGCCGACCACGCGCTCCATGGCCAGACCCTGCTCCATCGCCACGTAAGACGAGCGTAGCGCCTGTTTGCTCTCCACCCGGCGCATCAACGCTTCGATGGTCTTGTCGCGCGCTTGGAGCTTGTGCTCGAGCTCCTCGAGCTGGGCACGCAGCTCGAGGAAGGGGTCCCTCGCCTGGAAGTTGCTGGGCTGAGCCATCAGGCGGCCTCCGGCGCGGTCGAGCCGAGCGCGATGCCGGTCAAGGTATGACTGGTGTGCAGGGGTCCGAGCTGTTCGCCGTAGCCGCTGCCACCGGCCGCCCCGCGCCGCGCGAGCAGCGTTCCCACCTGCAAATCCAGGCCGCGCGCCTCGAGCTCCAGCCGGCGCTGCACCGAGTCGAACACCAAGAGCGCGCTGGGATTGGGCACGCGCTGGCTGACCTCGTCGAGCGCGTCCCGCAGCGCGGTCACCGGATCGATGCTGCTTGCCAGGCTCACCACCAGGCCCTCCTCGATGGCGCAGGCCATGGCGAAGCTGCCGTCCGGGCCACTGGCTCGAATCGCCCGCGGCAGCTGCTGCTCGCCCAAATCGAGCAGCAGCGGATGGCAGGCGAAGTGGCGTTCGCCGAGCTCGGCCTGCGTAACGCCGAGCGCTTCCGCGTAGCTGCGCGCGGCGGCCTGTCCGTTGATTTCGTAGACGATGCGCCGCTCGGGATCGGCCAGCGTGATGACGAGCTTTTTCTCCGAAGGGATGAAGTGCTGCGCCGCGAAGCTCGCAAACGTCAGGCTGCTGGTCTCGAACAGCGCCAACACGGCCGCGCTTTTGAGGAACCGCCCGCCGTGATACACGGCGGGCTCGGCCCGACCATACGGCGCGGCCGCGGAGCCGCCCACGACTGGCACGTTGCCGAGCGACTCGTAAAGCGCAGCCGCCAAGTATTCCTCCCACAACGAAAGACCGTCCACCATGAGCAGCCCGAAGCTGCGGGCGCCGGGGCGCTTGGCGGTCCGGCTGGCATGCTCGCGCGCCAGATTGACGGCCTGCAACTGGCACGCTGAGAGCGGCGACAAGAGCAGCGGTCGCATCTCGAGATCACTGCTGTGCAGACTCACCCCGCTGATACCACCCCGCTCGAAGCCGCCCGCACCGATTTGTCCGGCGCAGGTGCAGGCGGCGACGGGCACGGTGATGTCGTGCTCGATGGCGCGGCCGAGCTGCTCAAGATCGTAGGGACCGGAGCAGAACAGCAGCACCGCGCTGGCATCGCGCGCCAAGAGCTGCTCCGCGAGCGCGCCGACCGCACGCTGCGGGTCGGCTTCTCGGGTGTGTGCGCGACGCGCGAATAGACTGGGTATTGCGGTGGATTGCGACATCCCAGCTTCTCACGCGCTCGCCACGTCACCCCACATCGGCGCAAGGAAGCCGGCTTGCGGACGGCCGAACAGGTAGCCCTGTTGCGTGTCCGAGCCGAGCGCGTCGAGCATGTTTCGCTCTGCCACCGTCTCGACGCCTTCGCACACGACGCTCACACCCAGCTCGTCTCGGCACACTGCGAGCATCGAACGCACGATGCTCTGCTTTTGAGGCGAGTCGTCGATGTCGCGCACCAGCGACATGTCGAGTTTGGCGATGTCGGGCTCCAGCTGCGAAAAGCTCGAAAGCCCCGCGTAGCCGGCGCCCAGGTCGTCGATGGCCAGCTTGAAGCCCAGACCGCGCAGCGTTTGCGCGCGCGCTTTCACGTCCGTGACGCGATCCAGCGAGCTGCGTTCGGTCACCTCGAGCACCACGCGCGGAGCGCAGCTGCTGAGCTCGGAGCCTTTGGAGTAAAGCGAGTCGTCGTTCAGGTCGGCCGCGTGTAAATTCATGAAGATCAGCGTCTCGACCGGGGCTGCCCTCACTGCATCCACCACGTGCCTGCGAATGCGCTGGCCCAGCTCTCCGACGCGCCCGAGTCGTTCGGCGGCTGCCAAGAGTGGTCCCGGGCTAGCCAGCACCTGATGGTTGGCCCGGACCAGCGCCTCGTAGCCGACGATCTCGCGCTTGCGCCAGTTGACGATGGGTTGGAACGCCATCCACAGCGCGCCGAGCGCCTGATCGAAATTCGCTTCCAGGCTGGCGCGATCCCCGAGGTGCCAGCGCTCACCTTCGTAGAGCTCGAGCGCCCGTCGCTTGAGCAGCGCCAGGCGATGCATCGAGACCGCGCTGCCTACCACGGCCGAAAGCTCGCTGGCGGGGGCCGGCTTGGTCAGGTAGCGAAAGCCGCCGAACTCGATGACCCGCAGAGCGCTTTCCAGGCTGGGGTAACCGGTGACGACGATGACCGGCACGTCCAGATCGAACTTGCGCACGGCGCGGAGGAATGAGAGCCCATCGATGCCCGGCATGTGTAGGTCGGTCACGATGGCTCCGACGCGCAGCCCCCGCTCCAGAAGACGCAGGGCTTCCGCGCCGCTCGGCGCCGCCTCGACCGTGTAGCCCGCGCGCGACAGAACCTTGGCGTGCATTTTCCGAACGGAAAAGTCGTCATCAACCAGCAGAACGAGGTCCCGGAGTTCGTGCATGAAACGCGCCCCTGCAGTTCCCAGAACGGGGCCGCCGCGCGACACTTAAGTCTCCGGGTCGTCTGATTTCCGGACGCGAAAGTCTAGGTGGGTGCTTCCCCGGGGGGCCGGCTGAGCAGTGGCAAAGCGACACGGCTGCCGCTCCTCGAGGAAATAGCGAGGAAATAGCGCTGGAACAGCCAGCCGAGCACTGAACGGGCGAGCGTAGTCCCGGCGATACAGTCTGAGCGATTTCAGCACCGCGAGCCCTACCCGCTGCTGTATCAAAGCGAGCCGTGGGTGCGAAAAGCCACGTACCGTCGACATTGAAAGTGAAGCGCCAGGGTCGTGACGACCGGCGTCAAAAGATCGGGAGCCCCTCGGCACGCCGATCGTGTTGCCGAGCGACGGCTTGGCCATTGACGCCAGCTTCGAGGTCGCGTCGTCCTAGTCAGGGAAGCGTGCAGTCGTCGTCTTTCAGTGTCTGGCAGTCTGTGGAGTCGCCACCTGAGCCCGAGGCGTAGGCGACCACGCGGATGTAGAAGTCCTCCTCACAGGTATCGTTCTTGATCACGATTTCCTGCGAGTCCACGCACTTGAATCGCCCTTGATTGCCGGCGTTCTCGGTCACGTCGGAACCTCGGCGCTCGAACGAGACGTAGGTGTTGACGATCTCGGGCGTCGTGCCCAGGCCGTGCTTGAAACGCATGCACGTCTTGGCCGGGAAGGCCATGCGGTCGCCTTTCCAGGAGGAGGACTCATAAACGGAGGGCGTGCCGTCGGCTGGACCTGCCTCAGCATCGCCTTCAGGAACCGGAACTTCGATCGCAGTGCTGGATGCGTCGGGGCAATTGTCGAGCCCGCTGCAACCACTCAGGGTCAGCGCCACACAAACTCCGAGGACTGCTCTAGTCGTCATGGCTGCGTCGGGAGCGGTTTTGCTTCTTTTGGGAGTGGGCGCGCTTGTCGCTCAGTCGTGCGCGTTTCGAAGAGAGCGACGGGCGCGTCGCGCGCCGCCGTTTGGGAATGACCAACGCTTGCGCGATCAGAGCCGCGAGCCGGGCGCGCGCGTCGGTCAGGTTTTGTGGCTGGTTACGCGTGACCTGACTGACGATCAGGATGCGGCCCTCTGCATCCAGCCGATGCTCAGCCAGCTTGCGCAGGCGTGCTTTGACCGCGGGAGCGAGCGCGGTCGAGGCTTCGAAGTCGAAGCGCAGCTCGACCTTGCTCGAGACTTTGTTGACGTTTTGACCACCCGGCCCCGAAGCGCGTACGGCTGCCCAGGAGAGCTCGCGCTCCGGTACGACGAGGCCGGGTCGCACTTCGAGGTCCGCCATGGCAGTCGGGGAAACCTAGCATCGTCGCCCGAGCGTGTGCTACGGGGAGCCGCCCGAGGGCACATGACGATTCGGCGGGGTGCTCCCGGCTACTTGGCTTCGAAGCCGTAGAGGAAGGTCTCGGCCGCGCCCAAGCTACCCGCGGCACCGCGCACGCTGGCGACGAAGATCGCCTTGTCGGTAGCCCAAAACAGGCCTTGCTCGAGCGCGCCGTCCGGGCACTTGGTCGTGTAGTTGATGGAGGTGCGGCCGGGCTTATCCACCATGCCTTGCAGCTTCATCTTGTCGCTGCAGCGTCCAAGCAGGTTCATGCCGACCTTCAAGAACACCTTCTCGCTGACCTTGCCCGCGGGGCGAGGCAACTTGCGAATCGTGTAGACCGCGCCTCCTGTGTCCTTCGCGGTGGCCACGATGCCTTCGGCGCCGGGTGCTGCGCCCTGCGGCATCGGGGCATGCAGGCCTTCGCTCGCGTTTTCGTACATCGCGAAGCCGGCTGGCAGCGCGGCGGAGGCTGGCTCGCTGGAAGCGGCCAGTTTCTCACCCGAGGCGCACGCCGTGATCTGCCGGAAACGCTTGCCGCAGCTTTCGGGCGCCACATTGGCGCACACCAGATCGGCAGCGTCACGCGCGCACTCGAGCGCGCTGCGAACCACGTCATCACATCCTTTTGGCGGTGGGTCGAACTTGGTGCAATTGACGCGGCAGCTTTCGAATGCGCTTTGCGGACACTTGACCTTGACCTTGTCGCACATCGCGTAGCAAACGTCGTGGATCGAGGGCGCGGCAGGCTTGGCTTCTGGGGCAGGATTGGCGGGCACAGCTGGCTCGCTGGGCGGTTGTGCCTCGCTCACCGGCGGTACCGGTTCGGGCGTCGGCGCGGCGCTGGGCGCAGGCTCGGGGTTCCTGACTGGCTCGGTCTTGGGGCCACACGCGGCGAGTCCGAGGAAGGTCGTCAGAAGCGCTCGCTTGAACATGCGGCCACCTTACAACAGCTGAGCCCACTGGCGAAATTCTCCCCACAGCGTAGCGGTACGGATTCTGCAGCAGCCGGGTCGGAGGCCCTGATGATCAACCCGAGTCAGATACAAAGACACATGGACGTTGTCAGCTCACGCAATGAGCCGCTCGGCAGCGTCGATCATATCCAAGGGAGCTCGGTGAAGCTGGTGCGCGACGTGCTCGGACAGCACCACCTCGTCCCGATTGCCTGGATTGAAAGCATCGACGACAAGATCCACCTCACGCGCTCCGCCGAGGAGGTCGAGCGGCTCTGGGCAGGCGAGCCGTTTCAGTAAGCGGTTGCGGATCAAGCATTTGCGACATGGCGCGCGCGAAGCGACTCCGGTCGCGCAGGCGAGCCCAGCTTCATCGCTGGCGCCCTACACCGACACTAGCCGGGATGCGGTCGCGAAGGGCGATCAGGCGTGCATTGAGCTGCGCGGCCACGGGGTCGTTGGGTTCGATGCTCAGCAGCGTCTGCACCGTGGTGAGGGCCGCCTCGGAGTCACCCGCGTCGGTGAGCAACTGGGCACGCGCGCGCAGCTCGCCCTGCAGGACTGCGAGTGTCGCGGCGTCGTGCGCGGCGGGCTTGCGCGCCATTGCGAGCGCGCGCTGCCAACCGGCGTCGCTCTCTTTCAAGGACTGCATGCGATCGGAGCGGCCAAGCGGGTGCGAGGCGAAACGGGGGAAGAAGGCGCGCGGTGCCAGGTGATCGCGCAGCCGTTTGGACCAGCGCGCGTCGATCTCGACGAACAACGGCCGCGCGTCCGAGAGGTTCGAGAGTGAGAACTCGGTCGGAGCGCCCGAGAGGGCCATTTCGCGGATCAGCGGTGCCAGTGCGGGTTCCTGACGCAGCAGCAGCGCCGCGACGTTACCGCGCTCCAGTAACGGCTCCGGGATTACTACCAGATCCGTGCGCCCGCCGCGCGCGATCTGCGCAGCCCACAGCCTGTACGCCAGCGCTTCGGAACGGACGAGCAGCAGCGCCGACTGAGGCAGCGCGTCGAGGGCTTCGTCGGTCCAGGCGTCGGCCGCCACCTGTTCGCGGCGGTCGGCGGCGTGAGCGGAATCTTCGACTGCGGCGAAAGCCAGCGTGAAGTGAAACACGACCAAGAGCGCGCTGGCAGGCTCCGCAAAGGGCACGCGCGCCCGTCGCACGTAGGTTGCGACGGCTTGCACGGCCAGCGCCGAGGCACCGGCGATGGCGACGAGCGAGAGCAGGCGCACGGGAGCCAGCGTGTCGCTGGCCAGGATGCCGACCTTGCTCGCCGGAAAACCGAGATCGCAGGCGACCAGCGCCAGCAGGGGTGCTCCGAGCGCCCGCAAGGTCCGACGAAAAACCCCGAGCCCCAGCCCGAACAGCGCCAGGCAGCACGGCAGCAAGCCGGCGTCCTCGAGCCACGCCGAGAGCGCGGTGGTGCGCTCCGCAGCGGCGTCGACCGATAGTAGGCTGGAAGTGCCGATGCCTCCCGACAGATCCAGGGTCACATTCGGCGAAAGCGGACGCACGAAATAGAACAGCGCGCCGAGTGACAATGGCCCCAGCATGCCCAGGAGTAGCTCGCTTATGGCCTGTCGTGACGGCGGGCGTCGACCGAGCAGGGCGCGCGCGAAGAGCGCCAGCACCAGCGCGAGCGTGGCAGCGTGCGACTCGATGGCCGTCGCTCCGATCAGCAGGCCCAGCCCCCAGTTGGCCCAGCGCGCGGTGATGCCGACGGTCACCCAGATACCGCCCAGCGCCAGCGCGACTCCGAGCGTGACGCCGCCAGCCAGCGTGCCTTCGAGCTGCCAGCTTGGTGCCAGCACCGCGGTCAAGGTCGCGGCGAGCGCCAGCCACGGTGAGAGCCGCGGGGTCGGCAGCGACAGGCTCAAGGCTCGCAGCAGCAGCCGGTAGGCGATGGCGCTGGCCAGCGCGAGCCCGAGCGCGCTGACCCAGCCGGCGCGCAGCAAGCGTCCGCCGATGGGCAGCAGCGCGAGCAGCTGCGTGAGCGCGGTCGACAGCATGCCCTCGCTGCCGCTCGGTACCAGGCCCAGGGCGCGTACCACCGGCAGGTCGTCTCGCCATTGGCCGGTCGGCGATGTGCGGAGCATCGTGACCACCAGCGGCACCGCGAACGCCAGCTTTCGGCAGACCGCTTCGAGCGACGAGGGTTGCTCGGGGGCAGCAGGCGCGGGCGTCATGGTTGGCGGTGCGGGCTCGGGCCCCGCGAGGCGAGACAGAGCCCTGCCAGAACCTCGGAAAAAGGCCCAGTTTCAGACTATGCTAAAACAGCCGGTCCCAGCGATTTCCGAGGAAAATACGAGTGGCCCGCTTCATCGATGAGCTGAAAAGAACCCATAGCTGTGGGGCGCTGCGCGCCTCCGAGATCGGCAAGGAAGTCGTCCTGTTCGGCTGGGTGGCCAATCGCCGCGACCACGGCTCGATCGTGTTCGTAGACCTGCGCGACCGCGAAGGCATCACGCAGATCGTGTTCGACCCCGATACCTCGGGCGAGGCGCACCAAGTCGCCGACTCGCTGCGCGGCGAGTGGGTGATCGGCATCCGCGGCACGGTCAAGTCGCGCGGCGAGCAGTTCAGCAAAAAAGAAAACAAGATGGTGAGCGCCGCCAATCCGAACCTCCCCACCGGGGAGGTCGAGATCACGGTGCTCGAGGCTACCGTGTTCAACAAAGCCGAAACGCCGCCCTTCGGCATCGAAGACGAGAGCGACACGCGCGAGGAGGTGCGGCTCGAGTACCGCTACCTGGACTTGCGGCGCGCGCCGCTGCATCGCGCGCTGCGCATGCGCCACGACGTCAACCAGGCGACACGCAGCTACCTGACCGAACAAGGCTGCCTCGAGCTCGAGACGCCGTTTTTGGTCAAGTACACGCCGGGCGGCGCGCGTAACTTCCTGGTGCCCTCACGCCTGCACGCGCAGAAGTTCTACGCGCTGGCCGAGAGCCCGCAGCTGTTCAAGCAGCTGTTCATGGTCGCCGGCTACGAGCGCTACTTCCAGATCGTACGCTGCTTTCGTGACGAAGACTTGCGTATCGATCGCCAGCCGGAGTTCACGCAGATCGACATCGAGATGTCGTTCGTCAATCAGGACGACGTCTTCAACCTGGTCGAGGGCCTGATCTTCGCGATCTGGAAGGCGGCGCTGGATATCGACTTGATGGAGACCTACCCCAGCGGTCACTTTCCGCGTCTGAACTTCGAAGAGTCGATGACCAAGTACGGCAACGACAAGCCGGACCTGCGCTTCGACCTGCCGCACACCGACCTTACCGACGCGGTGATCGAGCATGGCGGCGGCGGTATCGCGCTTTTCGCGCCCATCGCCGAGAAGTTCAAGAGCGGCGCTTACCGTCGCGACCTGCCGGCCGAGATCGTGAAGGCCATGCTGGTGCCGGCGCAGTACCAGGTTTCGCGCGCGGATCAGGAGAAGCTCGAGCAGCAAGCCAAGAGCATGGGCGCAGGCGGGCTGGCGCGCGCCAAAGTGGGCCCCGACGGCAGCTGGACGCAGTCACCGCTGGCCAAGAGCGCAACTCCGGAATTCGTGAAGGCGGTCAACGCGGCGACGGGTGCGAAAGAGGGCGATCTGTTGTTGTTCCAGTTGGGCAAGGCGTCGCTCGTGCACACCGTGCTCGCCAACCTGCGCGTCATCATCGCCAAGAAGCTGGGCCTGATTCCGGAGGTCGGCCACGGCGACAAGTGGAACTTCAGCTGGGTGGTCGATCCACCTCTCTTCGAGTACGACGACGAGAAGAAGACCTGGGCCGCTGCACACCACGCCTTCACCCGACCGCACGACGAGCACGTCGCCCTGATCGAGACCGACCCGGGCAAGGTGCTCTGTTACCGCTACGACCTGGTGCTCAATGGCTTCGAGATCGCGGGCGGCTCGATCCGCCTGCACGACCCCGAGGTGCAGAAGAAGGTGTTTGCGGCGCTCGGCATCAAGGAACAGGAGGCGCAGGAGAAGTTCGGCTTCTTGCTCAGCGCGCTCAAGTTCGGTGCCCCGCCGCACGGCGGCATCGCGCTCGGCATGGACCGCATCGCCATGTTGCTCAACGCCACCGAAAGCATCCGCGACGTCATCGCGTTCCCCAAGACCCAAAAGGGTACGGATCTGATGAGCGACGCACCCGGCATGGTCGGCCCCAATCAGCTCGCGGAGCTCAGAATTCGTACGATTGCCGAAGGCTGAGCGGTCGCACTCGCGTTACGGTGGCGGGGGCCATGTCGGATCCTACCTCTCCCATCGACGAGCTGCTGGAGAGCTTGCGGGCGGCGCTCTCGGCGCGGCGTCGGGACAGCACGGCGCGGATCGAGCGCGCGGAGGCGGCGCTCGGCTCGTACCGGCGCGCGGTGGAGCAGCAGATTGCGGTCGAATTCGCGGCGGAGCATCGCCTCAAGGCGCCCGCCAAGGTTGGCGTTTCGGTGGCGCGCGCTGCGGAGGAGCTGCGTGACGCGCTGCTCGAGCTGCCGGAGCTTCAGCGGCTGCTCTCAACTACCGCCACAGTGCTCGATGTGTCGATGGAAAAGCGCGGCCCGATGACGCTCAAGGCGCCGCCCAGCAAGGCCAAGGCGCCGCCCGGCGTCGAGGCGGCGAGCGCTCAGTGGCCCCGGCTGCGCGCGCTGCTGGCGCAGCAGAAGCTGGTCGTGATTGGCGCGCTCTCGCGCGATCGCAGCGAGTCGTTACCGGAAGGCGTGGCCGAGCACACCGAATGGATCGACACCGAACGGGACGGCGTGCACGCGCTCGGCAATCTGCCGCAGCGCATCCGGCAAGGGCGGGTCGCCGGCGTGGTGATCCTGGACCGCGCGGTGAAGCACAAGCACAGCGAGCCCGCCCTGGCTGCCGCGCGGGACGCCCACGTGCCGGCCGCCTTCGCCGGCCAAGGCGGCCGGTTGTCGCTGGAGCGAGCGCTCACGCAGCTCGAAGGCATGTTAGCCGAGCGCTAGAAGCAGCTGAGCCAGGGGGAAATTTCGCCGCGTCTCGGGCATCCTTGGACCGAGGGAGCGGCTTGGAAAGCATGCCGAGCTTAGCCGAGAGCCGTCTTGCTCCTGCTCCGCGACCGCGTCGACGGGGCTGCCTTCGTGCTGCGCAACGTCCGCTTGGGTACGCCGCCGAGCTCCTTAAGGCGAGACGGGTCGCGAGCCAGAAGCTTGAGCAAGTGGCTCATGGGCACGCTCGGCGTCTGACTTCCGGCCTCATACTTCTGGAAGGCTCGCGGACCACCGCCCAGTAGCTCGCCTGCTTGTCGCTGGCTGAGCCCGAGCCGTTCCCGGATCTCAGCTACCTTCGCCGGAGGTAGCACCTCCTCGGCCTTTGCCTTCAAGTTCTGGAGGGCCCGAGAGTATTTCTGCAAATCTTCACCGGTCAAGATGCCCTCGCCGCACGAGTCGCACCACCAGCCTGTCACGCGCACCTTGTCCTGGAGCTCGCGGTATTTCAGGACCCGCACCTTGGAGCCGAGCTTCATGCGGCCTCCGCATTCCGGGCAGCTCTGGGTCTTGTTTTTCATCACTTGTCCTTGAGCGAGATCAGCAGGTAACCGGTTTCGTCCACGGTGAACTTCACGTAGAGGACGCGCGACTCGAAGGGCAGATGGTAGACGTCTTGCCAAATTCGATGGTCGACGAGCGAGGTCATGGATTTGTAGAAATGGAGGCGCTCGACGAGCTGAATGAGGTCCACTATCCCCATCTCGGAGAGACCAAGCTCGAATGTAGCAAACGTCAGACTTGTCGCGGTGAGCCTGAGGCCGCGGACGGTTGAGAACGTAATCTTGATGGAAGCGAGGTCGTAGTGGGGCCGCCGCTTCTCCATGAGCCAGTGAAATGTGGCACCTTTAAGGGGCCATGTCAAGTCCGCGGCGCAGAAGAAGGGGCGTGCGGTGACCGCTCCGCCACGGGCGGTTCAAAGCCCAGGGCCTCGCTCGCGACGGGCTCGGCTGCGTGACGAGTTTGGACGGGCCAGACTACCCAAGGTCAGGCGGCCCGCCCCTTGCGTCGTGGTTTGATC
>DATEDZ010000111.1:0-13438 GCA_035281385.1 Polyangiaceae bacterium | reverse complement strand
CGGGGTAGTCGGCACGTCGTCAGGCGCGAGCTTCTTGGTGCCCGTGAGCGCAGTGGCCCAATCGAAGCTGGCCGCCGCAGGGGGCACCTGGTGCGCGAGCTTCAGCGTCGTCTCCGAGTCGACCAAAGAAGCCGGGGTGAGCTGCACCTTGAGCTTTTCCCGATAGTCGACCGACGACAGCGGTGACGCGTCGGGGCCGCGGCCGAGCGTCACGCTCCCCACGGACTCCAGCACTTCGGGAGCTACTTTCGCGCCGAACTGGCCGATAGTGATCTTGCCTAGGTTGACGGAGGCATAGCGCAGCTTGCGCTTGCTCAGGATGTTTGGGGCGCCCCGCTGGGGCGAGTACTCGACGTCGTACTGACCGGTGGCATCCACCTCGGTCGCCGTCCAGCCACTTTCCTTCTGGTCCGCGGAGCGCGCTGCAAGCTGCAGGCCGGCGGCCAGCGTGCGTGAGATGCTAGTCGCGAAAGGCGACCACCCCTCCGGCAACTGCAGGCTACTGAGCTTGCCTTGCTTCTGCGAAAACCCGAAAGGTCGCACGAGCTCGCGGGCCAGCGCGTCGAACTGCGCCTGATTCGCCGCGCTGTCGGCCTTGAACTTGGCCTCTGACAGCTGAGCAACGAACTCCGTTTCACCACTGACCTCTCGCGTCTCGAGCGCCAGCTTGGCCGCCAGATCGAAGCCCATCATGGTCTGGCCGCTCAGCACGAGCTTGCTCTGTAGCGTGCTCGTGTACACGTAGCGCTTGCCAGACGCCCAGCGCGGCAGCTCGGACACCGCCGCTGCAGCCGGCTTAGAGGGCTCCTGGGGCAGCTGAGAGTTGCAGCCCAAGGCGAGCAGAGCGCCGCCTACCACCCACCGATTCGCTAACCGACGCGCTTTCACCAAGACTGAGCAACTCATCCTGAGAGCTTCTGTTACCTCCATGGACCAGGAAGATCCAGCAACCGCCCCACGTGCGCCTAGCCGCTATGGAACGGCTTGTCTCTTGAGGCTATCATCATCTTCTTCTTCCCGCGCAGAAGGGTTCCCATGATGATCTGCACTTGAAACAGGCATTTTCTGCCGCTCGGCACCCGACGCGACCCATCGGGCAGCACTAGCCTTTACTTTTTCGTCTTTGTGGCGAGCTTCACTCTCGAGGGAGCGGCGGCTTTCGCCGGCTCCGGAGCACCGATCAAAAACTCGATGTAGTCGCGGCGCAGGCGCGCGCGGTAGGCCGGAACGCCGTCCTTGAACTGAAAGGTGATCTGCGCGCCGTTCGGCGTGTTCACGGTGCGGACTCGCGCGATGCGCGGATCGCGCTTGGAGATACCGCCAGCTTGTTCCATCACCTTGCGCTGCGGGATCACGACCGTAAAGCCCGTCGGCTGGAGCGAGCCCTGAAGCGCGTCGCCTGGCCGGTCCAGCCGCAAGCGATGGATCACCGGCGTTGTGACCTTGCCGCGACCCCAGGGCGCGACGTCTTCCGGCTTGCTCGACTTGCCCTTGCCGGCCTTGCCTTCTTCCTCGGGGAAGCTCTCGTCGCTCGCAGCTTCCGAAACGGAGGCCTGCGCGTCCGCGCGCTCGGCGGCCTCGATCGAGGCGGCCTCTGCGCTCGGCGGAGGAGCCAGCGGCGCCGGCTCCATGGTCGCCATCGGCGTAGCCCCGAACAGCGGTACGTCCGCCGACACGATGCCATTCTGCTCCATGAGCGCGGCCGGCGCTGGAGCCGCAGCGGGAGTGGCCGCCGGAGCGGCAGCGCCCACGGTCGTCGGCTCGGCGCTGGCGCCGCTCGCCTCGGCACCAGGTGGCGGAGACCCGCGATGTGTCGCGAGCGCCACGATGGTGGCCAGCACTACGGCCACACCAGCCGAGGCCATGACCTTCTTCTTCTTGGGCATGCTGTACCAGGCGCCCTGGACTGCCGCGACGCTGCTCGGTTTCCGGGAAGCAGGCGCCGTCTGCTTGTCGGGCGACTGCGGTCGCAGCCGCTGGCCCTCGATGCTGACCGGACCGGTCGGTGCCGGAGCGGTCGTGCGGCGCTGCGGTGGCTTGTTGCGCTTGCTCAGCTCCACCATCTTGGCGCTAGCGCTTTTGAGCCAATCCGAGAAGTTGGTGGCCGCGGAGCCCGACAGCTCGGCCATGCGCTTGCCGGCCGAGACCGCCGCCTCCCCGGCGTGAGTCGCGGCCACGCCGAGCTTGCCGCGCAGCGCCTCGACCTCGCGATCACCCTGGTCCTCTATCTGGTCGTCCTGGGCGGCAGCCGCCGACCCGGATTCGACCGAAACTCCCTCAGCCGGGATGCGCAGCGTGCGCGGCCGCTGCTCGCCCGAAAGGTCCGCGACGCTCGGCTCCGGCGTGCTTTCCTCCGCGCCTTCGTAGCGCAGGGCCACGACCAGCTGCGGTACCTGGCTCTCGGGATCGATGGCGACGTTGACCGAGTCGATGTGCGCGCTGCGCCGTCCGCCACGCTCCAGATCCTCGATCTCGAGGCGACGACCCACCTTCAAAAATTCCAGATTCGACCCGACTTGCACGCGCTGCGGATCACCCGAGCGCACGCGCGCTTTCATGGGCGAGCCGAGTCCGTCGATATGCAGGCGCACCTTGGTGCCGGAATCGTGGGGCGGCTCGCTCGGCGCCGCCGCCTTCTCACTGGGACGGGCGGAATCGCGTCCGTCGCACAGCTCGCGCAGAGCATCGACGCTGCGAGCGTCGAGCGCCGTGAACTCGACGCCGAACTCGCCCCCGCGCGCGCCTTCGCGCCGCCAGGCCACCACGCCTTCGACGACGATCTCGCGCCCGCTGTCCTCGAAGCGGCACACCAGCGGTGCCCCCGCGTCGGGCAGGTAGGCCGTGCGCAGGTGCATACCGCGCGAGCTCACATCCACCGATTCGGCCTCGAAAGCCGGTATTCCGGGCTCGCTTCCCACGACCTCGACCAGCGTTTCTACGGGCAAGCGCCCCTGGCCTTCGGCGCGGCGTTCCTGTGTTTGAGTCATGCTGCCTCCGGCCTCGGCTCCGGGGTCGGAGGTCGAGGCTTGACCCTCGACTACGCGGGCGGCGCGCCTTTGGCCAAGTTTTGGCAATTGCGGTAGTTGTCGGGCGGAGGGAGGGCAATCGCCCTCGACCCGCCCATGGCGCTCACCGTCGTCGTACGCTCCGGCGACCACCCGATCCCGCTCAAAATCAGCCTCGATGCTCCGCGCATCGTGATCGGTCGAGGTGAAGGCTGCGAGATACGCCTGCCCGATCCCAGCGTCAGCCACCGCCACGCCTCCATCCGCCAGCGCGGCAGCGACTACGTGGTGGTCGACGAAGGCAGCACCAACGGCACGTTCGTCGGCCCCGTGCGGCTCTCCCCGCAGGCACCGCGCCTGGTTCAAAGTGGGGAGCTCGTGCGTGTCGGCCGCATCTGGCTCGAGCTCACCATCGAACCGGCGGCCGTGACCGACGATGCACCGATGGCGACCCGTGAGCTGGCGCTGGCGCTGGTGTCCTCGGCCCTGGCTGCACAGGGCGAGGCGGCGACGGTGAAGCTCGAGGTCATGAGCGGCCCCGACCAGGGCAAGCAGCTGGCGCTCGCCGAGGCAGGCCGAATCTACGTGATCGGCCGGGGCGCAGGGCTCGACCTGACCTTGACCGACGTCGACGCCTCGCGCCGACATATCGAAGTGTGGCGGCGCGGCCCTTCAGTGTGGCTCAAGGACCTGGGCTCCAAAAACGGCGCGGCGCTGGACGGCGTGAAGCTCACACCGAACAAGGACAGCGTATGGCCCCGCGGCAAGCTGGTCACGCTGGGCGGAAGCGAGCTTGCCTTCGACGACCCGGTCGCCCAAGCGCTCGTCGAAATCGAAGCCAGCAGCGACGAGAAGATGCGCGACAGCGACAGCATCGATCCCCCGACCGCTGCCGACATACCAGCGCTCCCGCTGCCTGTCAGCAAGGGCGGCGCCGCGCCCATCGTGAAGGTGCCTCGCGCGAGCGGCGCCCCGCCGCGCCGGGACGGCGGCTTCCGCACCGCCGATCTGGCCATCGCCGGCCTGGCGCTGGTGGTGCTGACAGCGAGCGTGCTGGGCCTGTTCTGGCTATTCCGAATGAAATAGCCCAGAAGCAGGACCGACCGCCGCCGCGCCCGAATCACAAAGGCTCGCCGCAGTAGCTCACACAGGTGTCGATGTCGGAGTAGTCTAGGCAGTGCTTCTGCAGCCTGGTCTTGCGATGCATGCCGTCGTAGTAGCTGCACTGCTCCGGGTCGCACACCTCGCCGCCGCAGGGATCGAAGCGCGCGTACTCCCCGAACACCACGCCGGGCGTGCCGAGGTAGTAAGACATCGGGTGGTAGTAGTTGACGCGCAGATACGGATCTTGAAACTCGGTGTCGTAAGTCGTCTCGAGCTGCCAGGCGGGCGGATCCGTCAGGACGCCCTGCTCACCGATCGGGTCGCCTACGACGAAACCCGGGAAGACGGCTGCGCACTTTACCGCGCAATCGGCGGGGGTGGTGCACTTCTGGCCGGGCGGCGCGGTCTCGAAACCGACCTTGTAAATGCTGTTCTCCTTCAGGTTCTCCATCAGGCCGCGCGGAAAAGCCGGGTCCTCGGTGGGTAGCTTCGGCAGTGCATTCTCGACCTTGCTGATCACGTCAGAGCTGATCGGATTGATCACCCTTTCCTTCTTCCAGCTCGGGCAAACTTCGATGCCACTATTCTGGAACTTCTGCAGGGCCACGTTGTAGCGCCCGACCATGCACTGCTTCACGAAAGGCAGGAGCGCGCTGCGATGCTGCAGGGTCAGCAGTTGACGAATCGAGCGCATCAGGGCCTCGTCCCCATTCTCGCAGCTCGCGAAGTTGGGCGACATGATGCCGTCCTTGCTGACCGAGTACGCGCGGGGATCGATCGTCCCGAGGCAACTTGCCGTCAGCTCTCCGAGCGCGGCCATGTGCGCGTCGTAGCTCTCGCAGTCGGAAACGCCGATCCGGATGTTGGCGCTGCCGTCACCCAGCATCACGTCGCCGCTGCTGGTGACGAAACCGAAGAGGGCGTCAGCCGGCGTAAAGCCGTCGACGTCGAACGTCAGCGGGTTGGGCGTCACCAGCTGGGCCGTTACCGCCACGAAGACCTGGTCGGCGGGGCCCTTCTTTTCGAGAACCCAGCCCTTCGCCAGCGAGATCGAGTACGAGCCGACCGGGAGCTTTTCGTTGTGGATCTCGACGTCGGGCAGTGGCTTGACCACGCGCGCCGCCGCGAGATTGGCACCGGTGATGGTGAAGACCGCCTTGTTCAGGCGGTAGATGGCGTCGCTGGTTTTGGTGATGAGGGGTAGGTTGACGCTACCGACCGACTCCTCCGTCGAGCCCTGCTCGGAGCCCGGATCGAGTGGCGTGCTCGAGCAAGCCGCGACGATACAGGTCAGGACCGCTACGCCTAGTAGATGCCTCGCCATTACCCAATACTCCTTGCCGGTGTTCACTGAATGCAGTTGCCCTGAGCACCCCATCCAAGCGCAGGGACCCCCTAACTACATGACAATCCTCCCGGCTTCAACCGAAACCAAACACCAATGCTTGTGACAAATGACAGTTTCGTACGGAAAGCGACTTGATTTCATCGAGATATGGAAACGCTCCCCGGCTTTGAAGCCGCGAGCTTCTCCAGTACTATCGACGCGAAATGCAGCGACAGCGGTCGGTCCAGCTCGGCGTGAGTAGGTTCCTTGGCACGAAGCCCAGCCTGCTGCTGCTTCTTGCCGGAGGGTTACTGCTCAACTGCGGGCAGGACGAGGCGCTCGATGCGGGTCCGACTAAACCGATCGAAGCCGATGGCGGAGACCGCATCGCAGGCTCGGGCTCCAGCCCGGTGAGTGGTTCGAGCGCGGGTGGCATGGGGCAGAGCGGAGGCAATATGACGGACGCGGGCGAAGGCCCCGTCCTCGGCGGCATGCCAGGTGGCGGTTCGACGCAGGCCGGCGCCCCACCTGGCGCGGGATCGGGTGGCGACGACGACGGCCCCCCGCAGGAGCGACTCAGCTTCGGCTTGCGCATCCCGGAGCCGTTCGAGAAATCCGAAGATGTCACGATCGGCTACACGCAAGCCGTCTTCGACGATTGCCGCACGAAGTGGGTGACCAAGCTGTTCCTCGACAAGGACGAACAGCCCTTGTTCCTGAACAACCTGATCGACTGGAACCTCGACTTTTGGGGCTGCACGCTCGCAGCGCCTCCGGTCAGTACCTTCGCGCTGATCCACGAACCAGCGCCGCTCAGCGCCGGCGATGCGGCGCTGCTCATCGAGCACTACATCACGGTGGCGACGGCTGAGCTGACGTTGAGCCCGCTCGAAATCACCGAAATGCGCGGAGCGCTGGAGCGTCTCAGTAGGCCGCTGATCGTCGACCCGACCGCCGAGCCGTCCCAGCCGGACTGCGGCGATCCTGGCAGCGCCGGTGCGGGCGGCGCGCCAGGCGCCGCCGGAGCGCCTCCGAACGAAGCAGCCGGGCAAGGAGGTGTGCAGTGACGCGCCACTTCCTCGGCGCCGCGCTCGCGCTCGCGCTTTTGGCGGGCTGCCCGCCTGTTTTCGCCCAATCGGAGACCAAAACGGCCGTCGCCGAAGCGCTCTACCGGCAGGCGCGCGAGCTGATGGCGGCCGGCAACTACGACGCCGCGTGTCCCAAGCTGGCCGAGAGCCAGCGCCTCGATCCCGCCACCGGAACGCTGCTCAACCTGGCGGCGTGTCACGAGAAGCAAGGCAAGCTCGCTACCGCCTGGCTCGAGTATTCCGACGCGCTGGTGGCCGCGCGCCGCGACGGGCGCGAGGATCGCGTGGAGTACGCGAGGCAACGCGCGGCCGAGCTCGAACCGAGGCTGTCGCGGCTGACCCTCGTGCTGGCTCCCGAGGCGGATGAGCCGGAGCTCACGCTGGAGCTGGATGGGGCGAGCCTCGGCCGCGCAGTGCTCGGAGCCGCCACTCCCGTCGATCCGGGCGCCCACGTGGTCCGGGTCAGCGCGCCCGGGAAGAAGCCCTGGGAGCAGCGCGTCCAGATCGGCGCGGAGGCGGATCAGCAGTCGCTCACGATTCCGAAGCTCGATGCCGCGCCGCCGGAAACCGCCCTGCCCGCGCCCCCAACACCTGCTCCGCTGCCCTCCGCCGCTGCCCCCGCTGCGCCTCAGCGAGACACCCTACCCCGACCCATCCCGACGTCGGTCTACGTGAGCGGCGGGCTCACGCTCGGGCTTCTCGCGGGCGCCGGCGTTACGGGTCTCGTCTACCAGAACAAGAAAGAGGACTACGACGCGCTGGCTGAGCAGGAGGAGGTCGACCCCGGCGCGCTCCAGAAACGCGAGGACGCGGCGCTCCGCTACGGCTACGCCAACCTGGGCCTGTGGATCGCAACCGCGATCGGGGCGTCCGTCACGACCTACCTGTACGTGACACGACCAACACGACCCCAGACTGCACGCGTCTTGCCCTGGGCTTCACCCGATAGCGCCGGGTTGAGCGTGACGGGAGGCTTCTAGTTTGCGCGGCAAGTCCCCGCTCCTACGCGCCTGCTGGTCCGGCGTCGTCCTCGTCACCTGCCTGGCAGGTTGTCTGATCGTTAGCCCCCTCGAGGATCATCCCGAGCCGCAAGGATTCAGCGGCGGCGGCGGCAAGAGCTCGCAGGCGGGCAGCTCGTCGCCTTCCGCCGGTGAAGCGGGCGAACCGAGCGGCGGGCACGGTCCGAGCTCCGAGGGCTGTCAAACGAACGAGGACTGCGTGAGGCCGGGGGCCGGCGCTCCTTATCGCTGCCGCCAGTCCGATCACAAGTGCGTGCAGCTCTCGAGCGACGAATGCCCGGTGGTGCTCGGCCCTGCCGAGGATCCGAGCGCCATCTACTTCGGTGCCTTTGCCACCTTGAATCCCCTGGCGCCCGACAAGAACACCATCTTCTGGTCGCACGAGCTGGCGCGCGAGCAGTTGAGTAGCGATGAGGCCGGCGGCCTGCGCGGGCGTGATGGAGGACCCGCGCGCCCTCTCGTGATTGTCGGCTGCAACAACGCCGACGCCAGCATCGAGCCGGCCCTCAAGCACCTGGTCGAGAACGTGGAGGTGCCCGCCTTGATCGCGACGCTGAAGCCCGGTGACATGCGCCGTGCCTACGAGGCGTACCGAGCGAGCAAGCTCTTCTATCTCAGCCCGGTGCCAGTCACGAAGACGCTGATCCAGGACGAGCCCGACGGCCTGATCTGGAATCTGCTCGGACAACCCGCAGATCTTGCGCCCGCCTACGCCGAGCTGCTCCGGCTTTCCGAACAGCACGTGCGGCGCATCCTCGATCTCGAAGCTGCCGAGCCGATCAGGGTCGTGCTCGTGACGACGCTCGACGCATTCGACTCGGAGCTCGCCGATTCGGTCCGGCCGCTGCTCCAGTTCAACGACGGCAAGAGCACCACCAAAAACGGCGGGAACTACAAGGATTTTACGGTCAACCCGAGCTCGGATCTGGCGGAGCTGGGCCTCCAAATCGCCCAGTTTCGACCGCATATCGTGATCTCGGCGGCCAGCGACGCGTTCACGAAGCCCGAGGGGCTCATCGACCACATCGAGTTCGAGTGGGCCGCCGCCGCGGACGACCTGTTGAGAGAGCCGTTCTACATCTTGTCACCTTACAACGCCGGTGACCTCGGTTACCTGCAGAGCAACATCGACAAGGGCCTCAAGTTTTCGGGCAGCGACATGTACACGCGCTTCATCGGGCTGTCGATCGCCGGTGCGCGAGACATCAGCCTGCAGAACATCTACGCCAACAAGCTGCTGTCGCGCTTTCCCAACGCCTACACGGACAGCGCCAACTACTACGACGCGGTGTACTTTCTGGCCTACGCCATGTACGGCTCGAGCGATACGGGGGCGCTCACCGGCCCGGGCATCGCCGACGGGATGAAACGGTTGCTATCCGGAGACCCGTTCGACATCGGAGCCATGGCCATCAACGATGTCTTCGATGCGCTCGACGTCGAGGGCGCGACCCTTCAGCTGAACAGCACGCTCGGTCCGCCCAGTTTCGACCCCGAGACGGGCGTGCGCCCCGTCGACGGCGGTGTGTTTTGCTTTTCTAGGGAAAACGAACAGGCCACGAGCACGCAGCGGGAGCTCGACGTGTTGCGGTACGATCGCGACCTCGAGCATTTCGGTGACGCGGAGTTTCCGTGTTTCACGTTCCCATGACGTGGCGCGGCTGGCTCGTGGCAGGCGTAGGTCTCACCGGCCTGGGCTGCGCGGACGCACCATCTGATCCGCTGGCAAGCGAGACCGCGAGCATCGTTGGCGGGGAGCCGTCCGGCGCCGAGGACGACGGCGTGCTGCTGATCCGCGCGCTGCCGGAGCCGGACCCGGAGATATTGTGCACGGCGAGCTTGGTCGCGCCCAATCTATTGCTCACCGCTCGCCACTGCGTATCGTACTTCAACAACGGACTCTTTACCTGCACGCTGAAGGGCGAGGTGGTGGAAACGACGCCCGACGCCGGCAAGCTCGGCCTGCACCTGCCCGCGGGCAGCATCGAAGTTTACTCAGCCGAAACGCCCCGCGAGGAGCCCATCGCACGCGGGGTCGATGTCATTTCCACGCTCTCGCCGGTGATCTGCGTGAATGACATTGCGTTCGTCGTCCTGGATCGAGCGCTCGAGCTGCCGCTCGTCCCGATGCGACTCGGTCGACCTGCGGAGCTCCACGAAGCGGTGACGCTGGTGGGCTACGGCATGGATGGCGAGCAGGTCGAAATCCCGTACGAGACTCAGCCGCGCCGCCGCAAGCCGGACCTCGAGATCGCCGGCGTCGGTCCCGACCTGCTGGAGGACGGAGTCACGACGGTTTCGCCCCGTAGCTTGATCGTCGACGGTCCGTCGGGCTGCGTGGGCGACAGCGGTGGTCCGCTCCGCGCGGCCGAGACCGGCGCCGTGCTCGGCGTGTACTCGCTGCAAGAGGGCGGCAATTGCACCTCGGCGAACGTGCGCCATCACCTGACCCACGTGCCGCCTTTCCAGGCGCTGATCGCGGAGGCGTTTACGGCTGCGGGCAGTGAGCCGCGGCTCGAGCCGGGCTCGGAGCCGGCGCCTGGGAGCGTAGGGGCCGGCGCGGGCGCGGGCGGCGCTGGCCCCGAGCCGGATCCGGAGGGTGGCGCCGCGGGCGCTGTAACTGACGCACCGCCGCACAAGAGCGCGCTGGACGAGTCCGGCTGTTCCATCGCCGCTACCAACAAGACATGCGGCGGCTCGCTCCTGCTGCTCGCGCTCCTGGGCCTGCTATGCCGGCGTAAGCGCGTAGCGGAGCGCTGACCAAGCCGTCGAGCAGGTGGTAGTCGAGCGTCGGCGGAGACAGCTTCAGCGCCGCCCGTCGAGCGGATCCGCTGTGGGCGGCTTCGGCGTCGCAGGGGCGGGCGCGGCAGCTGGCGCCGCTGGTGCGGCGGCGACCGGTTTTCCGGGCAGCTTGGGCTTGGGCGCGGGCACCGACGCGCTTGCCGGTTTTTCGCTCGAAGCGGGTCTTGCGGATGCAGAAGAGGCGGACGAAGCCGGCGGCGCGACTGGCACGGGAGGCGCGGCGGGTGCCGGAGCCGATACCGGTTCTGGACGCGCGGGAGCGGCGCTCATGCCGGCTTTCACCGACGGATCCGGCGCGATGTCGGCGGTCGGCTCCGAGCGCCGCTGCCAACCAATCACGACGGCCGCGAGCGCCGCCGCACCGCCCACCGCGACCAGCGCGCGACGCCGCGTGCGCTTGACGATGGACGTCGACGCTTCCCAATCGGTCTTGGTACTCTTTTCACTGCCCACGAAGGGTGTGACCACCTCGACCTTGAGCTCCTCGGTTTCGGCCCCACTGATCGGAGGGCCCGGGCTCTGTAGCGTGCGTTCCGAAGACGGCGACTTATCGGCGCGCCCGGGGCGCACCGAGGCGGAGCGCAAGATGCCCGAGATACGGGAGATGGACGGCTGCGAACGCGGCGCGAAAGGGGCCAGCGCGTCTGCCAGCTCGGCCACGGTCTGGTAGCGATTGTCGGGATTCTTTTCCAGACACTTGGCGATGACGGCCTCGAGCTCCGGCGCGACGTCGGGGCGCTTGTCGCGGATGCTGGGCAGCGGATCGGACACCACCGCGGCCAGAAGCGCCAGCGGAGAATCGGCGTGGAACGGCGGCTCGCGCGCCAGAAGCTCGTAGAGAATCGAGCCGAGCGACCAGATGTCGGTGCGAGTGTCGACGGTCTTGGGACGCCGGATTTGCTCCGGAGACATGTACGCAGGCGAGCCGAGCAGCGAGTGCGTCGCCGTCAGACTCGGGGCCGGCTCGAGCGCGCTGTCGTCCACGTTGATGGCCTTGGAAATCCCGAAATCCAACACCTTGACCAGCGGGCTGCCGTCCGGGCGCTGCGTCAGAAACAGATTGGCGGGCTTCAGGTCGCGATGGATCACGCCGATCGAGTGCGCTTCGGCGACCGCTTCCGAGGCCTGCAGCACGTAGTCGATGGCCTGCGGCACCTCGAGCTGCCCTGGCAGATCCAGCTCGTCGGCCAGGTCACGGCCACTCAGGAACTCCATCACCATGTAGGGCGCGCCGTTGGTCAGCTCACCCACGTCGATCACGCGCGCCACGTGCTCGCTGTGGATGCGCACGGCTGCGCGAGCCTCACGCAAGAAGCGCGCGACCGAGTCTTCGTTCTCACACAACTCGGGCACGAGCAGCTTGACGGCGACACGCTGCCCCAGCTGCTCGTGCCTGGCCGCCACCACGTAGCCCATACCCCCGGCGCCGAGCACTTGCTCCACGCGATACTTCCCGGCAAGCAGGTCGCCTTCCCGGATCATGGGGTCACCATCAATACCACGCCGCGCCAGCCGTGGCCCCCAGCCGCGCGACCGGCGTGAAAAAGCAGCTATTCGCAGAGCTTCGGAGGATTGCCGACGAAGGTCAGGGGACATTCGGCAGCGTCGGAACAGCCACACTTTCCGTTGACGCACGTGTCGAGCCCCGTGTCGTCAGCGTCGGGTAGGCAATCGTTCGACGTGACGCACTCGGTGCAATGTGAGTCGGCGCCACACACCTCGGTGTTGCACTCGGACCCCTCCTCGCACTCGCAGCGACCCGTCGTGGGATTGCAGTTGTCACCGTCCCCGTGGCCACATTCGCCGAAAGGATCGGCGCAACCGTACACACACGCTCCGTCAAAACAACGCGCATCCGCGGCACAAACCTCGACGTCGCCCTGAGCGCCGAATCGCGGCAACATGCGGGGGATGCCCGGGAAGCCCTCGGGACAAGGAGTCTGGGGCATGGCCGCGTCAGGCACGGTCGCGCAGTATCCGACACCGTCCGCAGCAACGCAGGCCTCGACATCAGGCATGCAACCGGAGTCGTTCTCACAGGTGAAAAACCATATGCTGAGCTCAGTCAGGCAGTGCCCATCCTCGACGCACTGCGCGCAGCTGCCCGTCGTGAGGTTGCATTTGTACGGCACGGCATCGGCGAACGTGCAGTCCTCGGGGCCATCGCACTGGTACTTGCACATCGCGGCAACCGGCTCCGGCGCGCCACCTTCACCACCTCCGCCCATCGTTTCGCCGCCAGCGCCGGCCACGATACCGCCGCCCGCGTCGCCGCCCGAGCCTGACCCGCCTTCGCCCGCAGCGTTTCCACTGCCGGCGCTGCCGCCCGTCGTGCCACCCTCACCGGCACTACCAGCATTGTTCTGCGAGCCAGCGACCGACGACTTACCGGCGGTGCCGCTCGTGCCAGCGCCCTCACCGCCTTCACCGCCATCTTCGGTCCCCGTCTTCCTGTCCTCGTCGTCGCCGCAACCGACGGCCACGAACCAACAAGCACCGAGAATGCTGACCACTCCAAGACGACGAGAAAAAGCCATCGCACTGCCTCCACGGCTCCCATAACACGGACCGTGTGCGCGAAAAACCAGACGTTTGCTAACCGTGCGAGGCGCAGTAATTGTCGCGAATCACCGCCCCTGGCGTGAACAAAGTGCCTAGGACTCCGTGCAGGAGGTTGACGTTGCGGTCGGTGACTGCTTGCAGTACCCGCAGCGGATCCGCCGGCAACACGGCGAGCTCGGCCAGGGCCTGCTGAACGCTCAGCTGAGTGTAGGAAGTCGCTACGATGATCAAGTTCGCCTCGATGGCCGCCGTTTGCTCGATTTCGGCCTCGACCAGGGCGCGCGCAGCCGGAGTGGGCGCGCTGATCAGAAGCTCGGCATTGCGCCAAGCCTGCTCGCGCCACGCCACCAGCATCTGCAGCAGCGTCGCCTCGTCCAGCTGCGTGCCGTCGATCTGCGTGTCGTCGACCAGCGGATCGTAGCGGCTCGCGCACTCGTCCAAGAGCGGCTCCACCACGCGATTCAAGAAGACGTTGACCTTGTCGTGGTCCGGCTTGCGCGACGAGCCGTCCGGCTTGACCAAACCGATCGC
>DATEDZ010000110.1:0-10077 GCA_035281385.1 Polyangiaceae bacterium | reverse complement strand
ACGGGCCGGGGCAATAGGTGGGCAACGAGGCGACCGCTTGGCCAACGACAGCCGGCACTGTAACCTTCGTTACGCGATGGCGTGTTGGAACGAGCCTGGGTGTGGGATCGCGGAGGAGCGATGCTGAAGACGGCTGCCTTCCATGCCGGCCCGGGCCAATGGGGCCTTTTCACCAGCGGCCCGTCGTTCACTCCCGCCGACAGCACGCGCGAGCTGGCGACGGTGCACGTGGCTGGACTTGAGCCACTCCTGCAATTCGCTCGGGTGACGATTACCGCGGCGGCGACGCGGACTCCGACGAAGCACGTGGTCGTTTCGGCGTACCCACCCTTCCCTCGAGAGAAGATTGCCGACGCAATACAGCGACTGCAGCCTGTTTGCACCCCGGCCGCACTTTGCATGGTGGTTCAAGATCGGACCGGATGGGCCAAGGTCACGCCGCTTGGGGGTGCGGATCCAGACTCGGTCGCGGCTGCGGTCGCTCACACCAAGATCACCGGCGGCTGGGACACCCTCGTCTCCGCGATGCGCGAAGCGAGCAAGATTGCAGACATCAAGATCTACCCGCCCTTCGGAGCTAGCAAAGCGGATGGCCACTTTGCTTGGCACGGCAGTTCTGTCTGGGGAAACGACGTGATCGCGTTTCTCGAGCGCCATTGCGAGCTGGCGTTGTTCATCGACGCCCGCGCGGTTGACCGTGGCGTGCTACTTGTCGCAAGCAAGCAAGGCGAGGATCGGATGAACGACGGATGGTCCGGCTACGGGATGTCGCTCGCGTCCATGCAGGAGCCGAGCTGAAATAGCATGAAGGCGACGGTCTTCTCTTGAGCGGATAGCACCCGATTCTCGCAGTCGAGCGGGAAGCCGCCTGGGGGCGGGTCGTTCGGGGAGCGAGACCCCGTGGCGCTGACGTGCAGGTCGGTAAACACGGCCTTGCCGCAGCTGGCCGCGAGCGGCGCGCCCACCGGCGCCGTGAAAGACAAGTACTGAACCGACTTGGGGGCGCTCGGGTATTCGGGATTCTCCAGCGTGAGCCACTCCCGCGAGAGCTTCGGGCTGCCTGCCTGCAGACTGTCTTTCGCGAAGTAGATCGTCAGGCTGCCGGCGCTGACCGAGGCGCCCACTTCGACGAGCCAATCTGCCAGGACCTTGCCGTCCGGGAAGCCCTGATTGACTGTAGCCGAGATCTCAGCCCCCAAGCTCGTCGGGTTGCGCCGATCCTTCCAAGTGCCGGTCTGCATGACCTCCATCGGCCCTTTGGAGAACCACACGTGGTGATAGTGCGAGGCAAGCACGCGCCCACCTTGCGACAGGTAGTCGTACATGACTTGCCTCATCTCAGGCGTTTTCTCGTTTTCGAAAGCATCGCCTTCGCAAGACAGGATCACCAGGTCGTACTTCTTCAAGCTCTCGACGTTGCCCCACAAGGTGTTGGACGACGGTAGCGTGGCGCCGCCGTTCAGGTTGGGCGCAAACTGCGTGATTGGACTGACCGCCGTGGGGCCGGTTGCCGCATAGTGCCCCGTAAATAGGTGCACGCGACCGTTTCCCGCGACGGTCGTGAACTCAGCGTCGTCGATGCCGAACCGACGCGGCAAGCACTCCATCTGATCTTGAGCGCCAGCGCTGATCGCGATGCGCGGCAAGTCGCCCTCGGCTTGGTTGCGCGGCAGGCGCGTGCGCTCCGGCTCGAGCGAGATCTCCTGGCAAGGCTCGAGGCTCGGGATCTGCAGCTGGCGCCGCCATTTGCCGATCTGCACCACGACCGGGACGTTCTTGCCGGCGGGCGCTTCCGTAAGCACGAAGTTGCCCGAGAGATCCGTCGTTGTACGAGTCACGCTAGCCATGTCCGTCGAGCCGCAGCGATCGCAGATGGCCCCCGCCGCGAGCTCGGGTAAAGGACCGTTGGGGACGAAGACCGTCGCTTTGTAGATCGGCAGCGTCAGCGACGGATCGAAGACTTTGCCGCTAATGCTGGTGGTAGTTCCGGGCGGGCAGCTCGGCACGTCGCAGGCGAGGCCGATGCAACCTGGCGCGCCGGCGATGCCGCCGTTCCCCGACGTGCCGCCAGCTTCGCTCGGGTCGCCGGGCTCCCCTGCTACCGTCGAGTCGCTACCGCCCACGCCGCTCGTCGTCGCGCCGCTCACGTGCCCGCTCATTCCGGATTTCGCGGGGTCTGCGCCGTTGTTCGTGCTGTTGCCGCAGGCGGACACCTCAATGACCCCGGCCGTGACGAGCGCGAAACCAAACCTCCGCACCACCGCTCCCGGCTTGCTCATGCTGAGCACGGTACCATCGTTCGCGTCAGGGAAACAGTCTGGCGCGAGCGCGATCAGGATTGGACGGCCGTGACGATCGGGCAGGTCGGAACCTGCTCATCCTCCGAGGTAGCCCTCCAGCTCACGCCGCACGAACGGTGGCAGCGCCGCTCCCTCGAAGCTCGCCGCCACAGCCGCGTACGTTCGAATCGTATCGGGAGCGCTAAAGCCAAGACCGCGAAGAGAAACAGAAACGCCAGTCGTTACCGTTGCTTGGGTTAGTGCAGCACAGCGACGAGGCGCGCTCAGAGCGTGACGGACGGCGACGCGATAGGACAGAGAAAGACGCGGGGGTGGCAATGGCGTGGAAACGGCGAACATCGCGGACCTGTCGTCGGCAAGCAGCCGCGAGCCAATCCATCGCGCGGTCGCCACGAATGCGAAAGGCTTGCTGTTCGGGCGGGTGGCTAGCGACAGCGGTGCATTTTGGTATCGTGCTCGGGTGACGACCACGAAGCGAAAGTACTTCCGGGCGATGAAGTCTGGCGCGACCGGCAGCCCCCGCTGTGGTGAGACAGGCGCGACCCTAGGCGTGCGACCGCGGGACGTTGAGATCGAAGGCGACAATTTGGTGCGCCCAAGCACCGGCGGAATGTCGGTGACGCCCGATGACCCCGCGTCATTGCCGGAAGAATTTCGGCCAGACTCGCTCGGGGGCATCGGGCGCCTCCCAGTATTCGAGATCTCGGAAGACGCCTTCGGCGAAACCCTTTCCGTACGACCAGATCCGAAAAAGCCAACGCGACACGCTTTCGTCGAACCCAGGCTGCCGATGTCCTTGCAGGAATATCAGCGGTCACTCTGCGCAACATCACCCTGCTGGAGGCAAATTGCATGAGCGCTCTTAAACCTCCCACCACCATCGCGTTCAAGCGTTACGTCGAGTTGCTTGACGCTCTCCTCCTCGAGCGAGCTGTTCACGGCACGCTCAATGAAGATGTTGAGGAGCGCTTCGTCGTCGCTATGAACGACTGCCGTCAGTCCATGACACCCGAAGAAGAGGCTCGGGTCGCCGAGATCGTGGCACAACGCGAGAGCGTCGAGACCGCGTCAAGTCTAGGGCTCGTCGACACCGATCCCACCACTGACGGTGTTCCCTTCAAGAAGGTCGGATGAAATGAGGCTGGTCGCGCAGCGAGTCATCTCTACGGGCGGATTGCAGGGCATTAATGCGTTCTGCTTCCTCCACGGTGGCTACGTCTGGCTCGATCGGCCGCCACAGGAAATCGCCAGCGCTCCTGGCGAGCTTGTAAACTCCAGTATCGTCGTTCCTCCGCCCGGGAATCGGGTTCGGAGCTACCTCGACATCCTGACTCCGGACCAGACGCCGAACCAAAAGCTCCTCTACGACATCCTGAACCCGATCGATCTTTTCGCCAACCAGCCGTTGCCCCTCCACGTCCAGAGCGGCGACATCACCTTCACCTTCAACATAGAACAGGCGCTGGCGCCGGCCTGGCACCGTGAGCTAGAGGTACTTCTGCACAGCGCTCTCGCGGTGCGGGTGTAATTTCGGCCGCGGCCGCCGATATTCGTATGGCAGAAGCGCGACCTGAGGATACGCTGCCCAGCCTAAGACGATCATGGCGAGCTTGGCACAAGAGAATGACGGCTTCATCGCATGCTGGAACGACATCCTCACTCCAAAGAGCTTGGCGGGTTGCAAATCACGCGCGGCTTGCGGCGTCGCCGGGGGGCCGGCTGGGAGCGAGGCCGCAGACCGTTGCGGCGGCAAGCTGCGCCAACGCGGGGTCACGCTCGGCGAGCTCTTCGGAGACGTCGTGTCAGCTGGTGAGCATGGCGTTGCTCAGCGTGAAAGGAGCCATTTGTCCGGGCACGTCGAAATCCCACCAGTAAGCGTTCTCGCGCGTCTGGTACGCGATGCAATCGTCGAACGTGATACCGCGGCTCGCGTGGGCCACGAAAGCGTGCCCGCCGCAATCATGCGCGACGACGCCTCGCACGATCGTTCCACGGACTCCTTCATCACAGTGATGAAAGTGCACGGCGTAGCGCCCGAGCGTTTCTAGGGGTGCGAGATACCTGAACGACACGTACTCGATGTACTGTCGGTTGACGCAGTGAAGGAAAATGACGTGCGCCCGGTGAGGCGCCGGAGCGCAGATTAGCATAGCTAGCCGCGGCCCTGTCAACCCGCCATGTTGCCCTGCGAGTGCGAACCCGGTTTCCTGCGTGCCAAAAGTACCGGACATCGTCCCAGCACGGAACGCTGCCAATCAAGCGTCGAGCCTCAGCTGCCAGTCCCTTGCCCGTCGAGCGACCGTTCAAAGGAGGTGATGATGGGTCATCGTGAAGCTCGCGCTCCTGGCGAAATTCCCCTCCCCATCCCGAGCCCGACCCATCACCAATCAGGGCTGCCTTGTAGGGTGGCTAGTTCACGTTGTGGCAGCCCTTGCAACCGAAGCCCTCGCCGGTGGCGGGATCGAACGGCTTCTTCCCGAAGATCTCGGCCATCTGGGGGCTGACCTTCTCGCTCATGAACTTCACCATGTCGGGCTTGGTGTCGGCCGCGGTGAGCTTACCGTCCTTCATGGTCAGCTCGGGCAAGAAGTCGACGGGGTGCGGCTTGAACTGCGGGCCGTGGCAGTTCTTGCACCCGAACTCCGCGTACTTCTTAGCGTCGAACTCTTGAAAGGTCTTGCTCATAGCGGGCACGACCTTCTGCTTCATGAACTCGGCCTTCTGCTTGTCGGACATGCTGTCGCTCCACACGTCCGCGCTACCCTCGGCGGGCGCGTCTCCGGTAGGCGCAGCCCCGGGCTCACTCGGCGTGCTCGCGGCAGGTTGGCTACCACCGCATGCGACGAGGGTGACGAGACAGGCAAGGCTCAAGAAATGTAACGAATGACCCATGCGAAATTCCTCCGGTGTAAATGCAACAGAAGCGCCACGCTAGTACAGATTTTGGCCCATGAGCTCTAGCAAGAAGGCCGGGTTGTCTACGTGAAGCCAGTGACCTGCATTGGGGACCACGTGCAGACTGGCCACCGGGGAATTGGCTACCAATTGCTCCAAACGAGCCCGGCTTTGCGGCGCCCAACGGTCGCTGCGCTCCGCCACGACCACGCGAAAGTCCGAATCTGACGCCTGAGACTCCAGCACCTGCCACAGATCGACGCGGAAGTAGTCGAGCATCAGCTCGTAGATCGCGTCCAGGTTGAAGCACCAGACGAAGCCTTCCGGTCGTCGTTCCAGGTTGGTAGCAAGCCAGTTCGCCGTGCCGGACGACAGGCCCTGTGCCATCAGCTCGGCGACGATCTGCGTTCGCTCTTGCGCTGGCGTGGTGGTGCTGCGGATGGCAGCAATCACCTGAACGACTTCGCTGCCCGCCTTCGGATCTTGAGTGCCCGGATTCGAATCGAGGATCCAGTATTGGCGTACGCGCCCCGGAAAGAGCTGCGCGAACATCAGCGCGGTCTTGCCGCCGAACGAGTGACCCGTGATGACCGCGGGCTCCAAGCCGAGCCGGCCAATGAGGGCGTCCAGATCCCCTGCGCACGCTTCGAGCGTGTTGGGGGCTGGCGCACCCTGGGAGTCGCCGTGGTGCCGCAGGTCGACGAGGCAGAAGCGGTACTCGGGTCGCAGCTTGCTGAGCTTGACGGCCAGGCTTCGAAGGTTGTTGCCACTGCCGAGCGCACCGTGCAGCAAGAGCGCCAGCTTGGGGGCCGTAGGCTCCCCGACCAGCGTGTGGGACGGGACGAAAGGCACGCGCCCGGTGTAGCGGAACCCGAAGCCGTCCGAAAGGCCCTATACTGGGCGGGCTTGCGGTCGTCGCAGCCGAAGGAAGGCCAGCATGTTCATCGGGTCACACATCATCATTCAGAGCACGAATGCCGACGCAGATCGGGCGTTCATCCGAGACGTGCTGGGACTCTCGGGTATCGACTCGGGCGGCGGCTGGCTGATCTTCGGGCTACCACCGTCAGAAGTCGCGGTGCATCCGTCCGACAAGAACGATGCGCACGACCTCTATCTCATCTGCGAGGACGTCGAGGCGTTCGTAGCGAAGATGGCAGCGGGCGGCGTCGAGCACACCACCGTGCAGGATCAAGGCTGGGGCAGGCTCACCAACATCACGCTACCCGGTGGCGGCAAGCTCGGCGTGTACCAGGCGCAGCACGCGCGGCCCGAAGCACCAAAGGCGGCGCGCACCGTCAAGAAGGCTCGCGGCGGAGCGAAAGGTCGGGTTAAAGCGAAGGCTAAGGTTCAGGCTAAGGCCAAGGCTAAGGTTCGAGCTAAGGCTAAAGCCAAGGTTCAGGCCAAGGCTAAGGGACGGGGCAAGGCTAAGGGGCGCGGGAAGAAAGCTTGAGCTAGGCTCTTCGAGGCCGGTTCACTCAGAACGATTACAACCTGTACTTCGCCAACGGGAGCGGCGCCTGCAACCCGTGTATGATCGGTGCCAATTCGCAGCAGGCCAATCCCCTGTTCGTAGACGCAACCGGAGATGACTTCACGCTCCAAGCTATGAGTCCTGCCATCAACGCTGGCACGCCACTCGGCGTGGATCGCAGCAGCGCCGCCGCCGGCGACTTCAACGGAGCGGCGCCGGATCTCGGGTACTGGGAGAGCCCGTAGACTAGCTGCCGGGAGGCGGCTGGGAGGGATGCTGTGACCAGCCGTTGCTGGCGGGGTCGTCGCCCTGCTTGCGCTTGCGTCGCTTCTTGCCGCCGCCGGCCGCTTCGACGGGCGCGCCGTCGTCCTCCTCCTCGTCATCGAGGAGCAGATCCTCATTTTCTGCGGCTGGGCTGGCGGTGGCGGGAGCCTCGGGCGCCGCGAGCGGGGCTGCGACCGGCATCGCGAGCGGGGCTTCTGCGGCGGTCTCCGCGGGCGGAGGCTCGGGGGCGATTTGGCTGGCCTGCACGGTCAGCAGGGCATCGCTCAAGGTGGACGGGGTCTCGACCGCGTCGCGCTCGGTCGGCGCGTCTCCGACCGCCAGCTCGCATTCGCCGAAGATCACCTGCAGCTTACCGCGCGTGCTGGAGAGCTTGACCTCCAGCGAACGGGCGCGAATCACGGTGTTGTCACGTACCGTACCGGCCAGCTCGATGGTGTCGGCCTCGAACTCACCCGAGAGCTCCCCCTGCGAGCGCACCTCGCCTACCTTGGCGCGCCCATGCACGGCTCCCGTCGCGCTCACGGTGAGCGCCGGTGTTTCGAGCTCACCCTCGATGCGACCATGAACATGGATCGGACACGTCGAGGTCAGGGTGCCCTTGAAGCTCGAGCCCTCCTCGACGATCGTGTGCTTGGTCGGTGCGCTGGGACGGAACGTGCTGCTCATCGTTGAAATCTCCTCGACTTACTCGGCTGCCATGGGCATGCGCGGCTTCAAAATCTTCACTCGCAACCGGCAGCCTGGTTCGAACGCAAACTGCGTGGCTTCGGGTGCCTGCTCCAGGCCCCCGACGATGGCGCCACTGCCACTGACGGTGACGCTACGCGCTCCCGCGATGCCGGGCGTGGCGCGCTCGAAGAAGCGGCCATGGATGATGATGCGCCCGCGCCCCACGATCTCGCACGCGCTCAAGACACCCATCTTACCGATAGTCAGCTCCGCGCCCTCTCCGAGCGTGATCAGGCAATTTTCGAAGCGGCTGTCGATGTGGATCACCGAGCCTGCATCGAATTGCAGAGTCGCGTCGCGCAGCACGTCTCCCTGACCGAAGTATCGGGTCTTGGGTGCCGCGCTGTCGCGCCGGCCGCCCAAGAATCCGAAGGCGCGCTCACTCTCCAGGCGCTCGCCGCCAGTGCCGTCCGAGCTCACGTCGATCCATTCGAAGATCGGCATGACCATGCGCGCACCATGGAAGCTGGCGCCGCACAGCTTCGCGCCGTCCCAACGCGCACCGTTGGCCTCGACGCGCACAAAAACCGCATGTCGAGCGTCGCAGCGCGAGAGATCCGCAGCCGAGAGCACTGCTTCCGACAGCTCGGCTGCCGACAGGTTGGCTTCGAGCAACATCGCGCGCTCGAGCTTGGCGCCGTCGAGCGAGGCTCGCTCCAGAATGGCACGAATCAGCCGAGCGTCCGACAAGTCCGCTCGGGACAGATCCACCCGAGCCAGGTTGGCCCCCTCCAGATTGGCGTGTTTCAGCGAGGCTCCCCTCAAGCTGGCGTTACGCAGGACCGCGCCCTGGAGCTTGGCATGGTCGAGGATCGCGCCATCCAGATCCGCACGACTGAAGTCGACGCCTTGTAGGTCTGCGCCCGACAGATCGACACCAGCCAGCGCAGCGCCTCTCAGATCCTGTTTGGCTCGAGCTTTCCGGAGCACTTCATCGCGGGGGCTTTCTGGCATGCTGGCAATTTTTCCGGTCGTTTCGGGGCGACTCATACCGCTAGGCGGCGTTGGCTTCGGAACGGGCGGCGGGGGCGCCTTCGGCTGAGGCGGCTGAATCACTGCGGGTTTTGGTCGGGCCGGTTCACCGAGCGAGAGCTCGATCGCCTCGAGCCCGCGGTCGTTGGGAATGTGCGCCCATGGATCCGGCGCCTGTGAGCCGGACGCCGGCATCGCGGGAGGCCTAGGCGTATCGCGTCGTGTCACAGTCGGCGCTTCGATGGCGGTACCGCAGCGCATGCAGAAGCGCGCGCCGACAAACATCTTGTTCTGGCATTTGGGGCACGGGAAGGACTCGCTAGACATGCCGCTCCGCGACTCTTCAGAGTGAGCGCTCCAATCAGCACGAGCCACGCGCAGCGGAAGCTCTCGTCTTCAGTGGATGAAGATAGAGCAATTTCTGGTCGCGCGCGCACAAAAAACTGCTCGCGCCACTCCTGGGATTATCCACAGCACCACGGCAATCCCATCGAGTGCTTCGGTGACACTCAACGCTCCCGTCTCAGCGCTCGGGACTCGTGTCGTGAGTCATCCTACAACCGGAAAAGTATTGCGCTGGGCGCGGCGTGCGCGGTGGGCTGTTGAGCGACACGAACGCCATCGTCCAGGTGCCGTCATCGAAGCGCGGCGCCACCGCCAGCGAGGGATGCGTGCAGATCACCGCGCCGCAATCGGCCTTCGGTTGCTCGATCGCGTGCTCCGCGAAGAAGCCAACCTGGTCGAGCAGACTGGGCTCGGGAATACGGTCCTCCTCGACCAGGCGGCGGAAATGGGCGGCGTCTTGGGCACCGGCTTGTGTGACACCGACCGAGCCGCGGGGGCGCTGGCCCTCTGCCTCCGCGCCTCCTGCACAGCCCGACAGGCCGACTGCGAACCCCTGCGAGCACGATGCAAGCTAGTCTCATGGTGATTGCTCCGCTGGCATGCTCAGTTTAAGCAGGTCGAAGCGCACGCCAAGCGACGAATGCTCGGGGCCGCAAGCGTCGGGCGCGACCAGTACGTCCTCCGCGCGGCCCAACGCGGCGAAGCTTGTCGGACTTCATCTGCATCGCGCGCACCAGCGCAGGCACTCGCCGAAGCGTTGCACGTCGCAGCGGTTGAGCTCGCAATCGCTCAGATCTGCGCGTGGCCCTTCGACGATCCGCCCGGAGGAAGGGTGAACACGCAGCGTTGCCCGATCGTTCAGCTGCGAAGGTGACGCCTGGATCAACGGCGTGTTTCCCCTAGCCGGGTTGACGCGAGGGGCTTACCGTGACCTCCTTGGGGGCGCCGGACATTCGAGTCCTGCTCATCAGGAGTCGCCATGCCGGAAAGCCCCAAGGACCGCTCTCGCATCAACGTCAGCGACCCCTCGGAAATAACCTACTGGTGCCAGAAGCTCGGCTGCTCCGAGACGCAGCT
>DATEDZ010000109.1:0-42224 GCA_035281385.1 Polyangiaceae bacterium | reverse complement strand
TGTCGCGAACCGCGAGCCTTGCGCGAGGGAGTAACGGGGATGGCCTTGCTGAGACCGCGCATTGCGTCGCGTCGGCTGCTCGAAGTGCAGTCACTGCTCCTCGCGTCCGGCATGGGGCCGGGCTTCGCGAGAGCGCGCACGCTCTGCGCCGCGCGCGGTGCTGGGCGATGACTCACGGTGGGCGCGCGTCACAGATCGTGCGCTGGGGTGGCTGCGCCCGGCCCCACGCCGGACGCGAGGAGGCACCATGTCCGCACATCGCCATCACGTCTCGCAGCACCAGCAGGTCAAGCTCGGGGCGCATGCGCACTGCAGGCGGGTAGCGCCGTCGGAGCCGGAGCGGGTGCTGTGGGCCAGGCTGAGGGCCTGCCAGCTGGGGGTGCGGTTTCGGCGGCAGGTGGTCGTAGCAGGGGTCATCGTGGACTTCTTCGCTCCAGCGGCTCGCTTGGTGGTGGAGGTGGACGGCGCGCAGCATGCGCGGCAGGGCGGGTCGGATCGCCGCCGGGACGTACGGCTGGCGCAGCTCGGGCTGCGTGTGCTGCGGCTCGAGGCGCAGCTGGTGCTGCGGGACATCGAGGCCGCGGTCGAGCGCGTCCGGGCGGCGCTCGGTTGAGGGCGCCGTGCTCGATGGGGACTTGTCGTCTTGGTCACTTGGCGGCCGTGGAACGTGCACGCCGCGCCTCGAGACACGCCAGGAGCGCGGCGACGGCCAAGCGCTCCTGGCGCCTCATGAGATACACTGGCGCAATGCACTCACGCCCCCAGCTCGAGCGGCGTGTCCGCATCTTCGTCTCCTCGACCTTTCGCGACATGATCGAGGAACGCGACGAGCTGATGGCCCAAACCTGGCCCGAGTTGCGCCGCTTCTGCCGCGAACGCTACGTCGAATTGGTGGAGGTGGATTTGCGTTGGGGTATTGCCGAGGAGCAAAGCACCCGCAAGGAAACGCTCAAGCTTTGTCTGGACGAAGTCCGTGCTTGTCGTCCGTTCTTCATCGGCCTCTTGGGTGAACGCTATGGCTGGGTGCCAGGTCCGGACGCTTTCACGGACGACCTCCTAGAGGAGCAAGCCTGGCTCGAAGCCCTACGAGACAAGAGCGTTACCGAGTTGGAGATCCGCCACGGCGTGCTCAACAACCCTGAAATGGCTGGGCGCGCGTTCTTCTATTTTCGCGATCCGACCGGGGCTCGCGCTCGCGCTTCAGACCCTGGCGCCGACGATTCCACCGCTGCCCAAAAGCAAGACGCCCTCAAGCTGCAGATACGCAAGACCTGCAACGGGAAGGCTATCCAGCTGCGTGAGGGTTATTCCGACGTACGCCAACTGGCCGCTTGGGTCCTCGAAGATCTCAAAACAGCGATCGACACCGAGTTCCCGAAGGAGGACGTTCCTGACCCTCTGACACGGGAGGCCAGAGACCATGAAGCTCTCGCCGAAGCCCGCCGTCGCACCTATGTAGGCCGCGCCGACTATTTCGAGGTCCTGGACCGCAACGCGCGAGGGGACGGCGGCCCGCTGGTGCTCTTCGGTGAGTCCGGCTGTGGCAAATCGGCGCTGCTTTCAAACTGGGTCGAGCACTGGAGGCGAACAAACGCGAGGGATGCCGTCTTCCAACACTACATTGGCGGAACGCCTGACAGTGCCGATCGCTGGCATCTGATGAGCCGGCTCGTAGCCGAAATCAAGCGCTGGACGGAGGATCCGGAGGAACTGCCGCGTTCTCACGACGACTTGTCGAAGGCCTTCGGCATGTGGCTGGCCAAGGCGCGCCTCAAGGCCGAGCACGAACGCGCGAGGTTCATCGTCGTACTGGACGCGCTAAATCAGTTGGAAGACAAGGAGCGGGCGCGGTTGCTGGGCTGGCTGCCCGCGCATCCGTTCTTCGGTCCCCTGCGCCTGTTCGTGTCCAGCATACCAGGCGACACGTTGCGGGTCGTGCAAGAACGCGGATGGGAAACGCTCGAGGTGCAACCGCTCACCCCGGAGGAACGCCATCGGATGATAGGCGACTATCTCCGGCGCTTTGGCAAGAAGCTCGATGCCCCGAGATTGCAACGCCTGACCAACGCGCCAGCGGCCGCCAATCCGCTCTATCTCAAGTTCTTGCTAGACGAGCTTCGCGTCACCGGCACGCACGACGGGCTGGACGAACGCTTGGACGACTATCTGTCGGCCCGCGATCCCCCGGCGTTGTTGCGCAAAGTGTTGCTCAGGTATCAACGCGACTATGAACGCGACCGTCCTGGCCTGGTCAGTGAGGTATTGGGGCTCATCTGGGCTGCGCGCCGCGGACTCACCGAAGCAGAGATCCTTCGGCTGTTGCGGCCTCCGACCTTGCCTCAGCTGCCTTTGGCTAGCTGGTCGCCGCTGCGCGCGGCGCTGGAAGAAGCTCTGGTGGATCGAAGCGGTGTGCTCAACTTCGCCCACGAGTTTCTGCGCAGGGCTGTCGAAGGTCTGTTCGTGCCCGACCAGGACACGACGGACGATTTTCGTTTGAGGCTGGCCGACGAATTCGAGGCACAGCCGGTTACAGCCAGAAGCTGTGACGAATTGCCGTGGCTGTTGTGGCACGCTGAAGCCCTAGCTCGGCTACGAGGGTCCCTGCTCGACATCGATCGCTTCCTGCAGATCTATCAGCGAGACCAGGACGAATTGAGACAGTACTGGATCAGCTTGGGAGAGGAACGAACACTGGGCGCGGAATATCTCCAGTCTTTCGGCGGCTGGTCTGCTGCTCTAGGGAGTCGTGACGCTACGAGAGTCGAGCGTGCTGCTTACAACTTGGGTCATTTCCATTTCGCGATGGCTTGCTTGGAGCAGGCCGAGATCTTTCAAAAACGCTACATCGCTCTCGCTAGAGACAATCGAGATAAGGACCCGCTGAGCCCGCTCAAGCTGGCAGCAGGCTTCAACGCGCTTTCTGCGATCTATCAAGAGCAAGGGAACTATGGCCTGGTCGAGTCATTGCTAGAGGACTCGCTTGCCATTCAGAAGGAGGCCCTTGGAGAGGGTCACGCGGAGGTTTCCACGACCCGCTACAACTTGGCCGTCCATTGCACGGAAATGGGAAAGTACAGCAAGGCCGAGTCCTTGTTCGGGCAGGCCATTTCTGCCTTGGAAAAGGCAAAAGGGATCGCCCATCCAGACGTTGCTACGAGCCTCAATGGATTGGGGCTGCTTCACAAAGCCTTGGGACGCTATGATGCAGCCGAGCCGTCGTATCTGACGGCGCTCGAGATTCGGGAGGCGGCGCTAGGTAAGTCCCATCCCCGCGTCGCCGAAAGTCTCAACAACTTGGCTTTGCTGTACCGGGCAAAAGGCCAGCCCGCAAAGGGCGAGCCGCTAGCTCGTCGTGCGCTTGCCATTGTCGAACAAGAGTTGGGCCCGGCGCATCCCCATGTGGCTCAGAATCTCAACACCTTGGCGCTCCTGAACCATGACCAGGGCAAGTTGGAAAACGCCGAGGCGCTCCATGAGCGGGCGTTGGAAATCAGACAGCACGGACTCGAGAAAAACCCTCTCCGTGTTGCCGAAACTCTAAACAACTTGGCCTTGATCCAAAGCGACAAGGGGCAGCACGCCAAAGCCGTAGCACTGCATCAACGTGCGCTGGCGATGAAGGAGGTGTTGCTCGGGAAGGAGCATCCCGCCCTGGCCGTAAGCCTTCACAACCTCGGCCGGTGCTACGGCGACCTACACCAGTATGACGAGGCGGAGCCGCTGGTTCGAAGACAACTCGAGATACTGCTCCGAATGACAGCGGCAAACGGTCGCCCACACCCGCAGCTACAAGATACCATCAACGACTATGCCGACGTCTTGGAGGGAATGGGCCTCAGTCGAGATCAAATACAGGCTCAGGTGAACGAAAAGTTGAAGTCGTTCGGCTTGAGTGTGGGCAGAAAGGAGCACTGAACACGGAGTCTCCGCCACCGGCACCGGCGATCTGCCGCAGCTTGGAGCCTCGCACGAAGACGGGCTCGCTGCCCGAGTCTTGCGGGCAAGGCGGCCTGCGGGGAGGTGATGAGGTCTACGCGCGGGCAGGCCTCGCAAGGCCGTTCTTGCTGCGGCGCTGCTCGAGATAGGCGAGCAGCGCGGGCAGCCACAGCACCGTGGCGGCCAGGCATACCAGCTCACCTACAGCGGCGCTCAAGGCGAAGCTGTGAATACCCTTGTTGATCGAGAATAACAGCGCAAAGTAGCCGATGGACGTGGTTAGCGAGCACAGCGTGAGCGCCCCGCCGGTCGCGAGCACGACTTGGCGCAACTTTCCAGGCCCTTCGAAGCGATAGCGCTGCATCATGTTGTGCGCGTACTCCGCGCCGATGCCGACCGTGATCGGGATGGCCACGAAGTTCAAGAAGTTGAGCCGGATGTCTTTCAGGTACAAGAACGCCAGCAAGGACGCGACCCCGACCAGCCAGGGCACGAACACGCCCCAGGCTAGGCGATTGCCGCGGAACGCGATCAGGATGATCAAGATCGTGCCCAGCGCCGAGACCATGATCGCGCGCGGCGCGTCCTCGCCGATGGTCTTGATCATGTCCGCGAAGATCACAGCGCGCCCCGAGCCCTTGATCACCTCGCCGTTGGGCAGTGTCACGTGCCGAAAGGTGTCGGCCCAGCGCATCAGGTACTTGGCGTCCCACACGCTGAAACCGGTCTTGGGCGCGATGTAGACGATGCGCCCGCGTGAGCCGTCGCGTTCGGTGAACGGCCGCGCCACCTGCTCGGGCAAGTCGTCGATGCCGATCGACTTCAGCTCCCCCTTGGGCAAGCGCTTTTCGAGCTTGGCCCAGTCCTGGTCGTTGATGAAGCCGCGCTTGCGGGCGCGCTGAATGCGGTCGTTCATCTCGGTGACCAGCGGCAGTTTTTGTTCCTGGTCCTTGGGCAAGAGCGAGAAGATGCTGACGGTCTTGTCGAACGGTTTCAGATTCGCCGGCGCCGCTGCGTGGCGACGCTCGAGCTCCGCTTCGAGCGGCTGCACCTGATCGACGCGATCGGTGACGATGGCGATGCCGTCCTGACCGATGCGCCCGACTACCTTGTCCACCTGACGGCTCAGGCGTCGCGCCGCGCTCTGCGTGATGGCGTCGTCGTTGCCGACGTTGCGCATGTTGTACTCCATCGGATCGTTCTTGAAGTACAGTCCGGTGAGGACGAGCGCGATCAGCCCGAGCGCCGCACCGAGCGCCGTAACGAAGCGTGGCGCCCCCAAGCCGATGCGCGCAAAGAGCACGCCGAAGTAGTTGCCGATGCTGAGGGCGCGCTTGTTCTCCTTGTAGGCGGGCCAAACCAGCTCACTGGCCGACAGCAGCGCCGGTGTGAATAGGTAAGTCGCCAGCCAGCAGAACAGCATGCCGTAACCGCCGATGATGCCGAAGTGCTTGAAACCGCGAAAATCGGTGAAGATCAGCGAACCGTAGGCGAGCGCGCCGGTGGCGGAGGACGCCAGCGTCGGGATCCAGGTGTCGCGGTGCGCGATACGGATGGCATCGGCGACTGGCAGGCGTTGGTCGCGGCGCGCCTCCACGTAGCGCGCCATGTACACGATGCCGTAGTTGATGCCGTTGCCGGCCACGATGCTGACCAAAAAGCCAGTCGAGCTGTTGAGGTAGCCGATCGTGTAATTGGTGACGCCGAAGGTCCAGAGCAGCCCGACCAGCAGCGCGCCGCCCATGGTCAAGACCACGCGCACGCGCGTAAAGTACAGGAATACGATGCCCATCACGCTCAGCACTCCACCCAGGCCGACGTGCCACAGGTCGCTGATGACGCGATTGGTCTCCTCGACGCGCGTCACCGCGTCCCCCGTGTAACCAGCCACCATGCTGGGTTCGAAGCGGCGCGGGTTGACGCGCTCGACCACCTGCTCTACGCGCTGTCGCAGCTCGAGCAGTTTTGCATCGGAGCTGACCGGCGTGCGAATCATCAGCGCGATGAAGTTGCCCTCCGGGTTCTCGTAGTAGCCATTGGGAAAGCTCGGATTGCCGGGGCTGGCAGCGGGTTTCTTGGCCGCGACCTGCTTTTCGATGCTTTCGGCGGTGATGGCCTCGGGCTCGTCTTCTTCGTCGAGCAGGGAGCCTTGCTGCTTGCTCACCTCCCAGTCGTAGCGCTCCAGGATGCGCGCGTGCGCCTTCTTCAAGTCGTCCAGGCCGGCATAGAGCGCCGCGTTCTCGTCGAAGAACTGGCGCGTCTCCTTCACGCCGGCGTCCACCGCGCCGACCCAGTCCTTGCCGAGCCCGTAGAGCTCCGGGACCAGCGCGTCGACGCAAGCCTCCAGCTCTTTCTGCTTGCCTTGGCTGGAGGTGCTGAGCGCAATGCTCAGCGTCGAGGCACCGGCCAGCCGTTTGCTGACTCGGCGCATCCCGATCACGCTCTCCTTGTTGTCGGGGAGTAGCTCCGAGAAATCCATGCGCAGGTCATGGAAGAGCTGGTTGGACGCCAAGCCCGCCGGCAGCAGCGTGAGCGCCGCGATCACGATCAGCAGCCAGGGGCGCCGCGCCTGAAGCCTCGCCAAGAAGGCGAGCCAGCCAGGCAAGCGTCGCTCGCGCTCCTCGGTGGAGGGTGGCTGGTTGGCAGCGGCCATTGGGGCTTTTGCCTGTTATCACAAAGCCAGCGAAACCCCGCCGCTCAGGCCCAACCACACGTAGGGCAGGTGGCCGACCGTGCCTTGGGGCAGCTGGTCGAGCGCCGGGGCGGCCGGAAATACACGGATGTGGGCCCCAAGAAGGCGCGACTCTAAAATCTGCCCACTGGTCGAGCTGTTCGGGCGTGAGCTCAATAGCCTCACCTCGCTCGATTTCCTCGAGCGCTTCCCTGAGCAACTAGGGCTGGTGGATCTCGATGTAGTTGATGCGAGTCGATTTGTCGGCGGCCGAGCCTTGGGTGACCGTGAGGCGGCCGTCCGAGACCGTGACCGCGCTGGTGTTCGACAAGAACTGATTGGCCGCTAGAGTGCGCGCGCTCCAGTAGGTGACGCCTTCCACGATCAGGGTGTGGGTGGACGCGAAGCCCGGGTCGCCGATGCTGGCGAGCACGTTGTAGGTGCCGCTGGGCAGCGCGATCTCCCAGCTGGCTCCGGAGTGGAAATGACAGAGCGTGTCGAGCAGCTGATTGGCGTTGATGTTGCGATCGCGCGTCACGTCGGTGTGGCTGATGTTCCAGCCGAAGCTCAAGCCGCTACGGGTCCCGAAAGTGAGGCCGGTGTCGGGCACGTAGCCCATCGGAGTGGGCGCACCCGCCAGCTGGAAGTTGATGCGAATCGGGAACGTCGGTCCCGTCCCACCACTGGGCGAAAGGCGCGACTGGGGCACGATTTGTTTGGGCTGGCTCGCGCTGGACCAGGATAGCGTCGCGGTAGCGCCCCCCCCATTCTCGTAGAAATCGATCTGGATCGGGTACGCCTGGCCTGCGCTGAGCACTGCGGTCACGCCGCTGTTCTCGGTGGGCGGGTGATCGGTGAAGTTGTTGATGATCACGGCGCCATCGAGCGTAACGCGGATGCCGTCGTCCGACGTGGTGTAGAGCGTGTAGACTTGGCTGAACTGGGGCGTGATGGTGCCGGTCCAGCGCACCGAGAAGGTGTCCGCGGCGATCAACGGATCGGGGCTGCCGCTGCCGAAGTTGAAGTTAACGGTCGCGTCGGTGCGCGTCACTCTCAGATTCGTGAAGTCGATGTTGTCGTAGTACTCCCCGGTGAGCCCGCCGATCGAAGCGGTGTAGGTCGCGGTGTACGTCGTGTCGGTGCTGGGCACGTTGATGTTGTGCGTCGCGGCTCCGCCATCCGACCAAGCGCTGAAGGTATAGGTGGTGCCGCCCACGGTCTGAGGCGACACGACGCCCAGCTGGCGCGTGTTGCCGACGACGTTGGCGACGTCGGCGGGCGTCGTCACTGGTGTTCCGTCCAGCGTGACTTGCAAGCCGGCCGGGTTGGTGCGAAGCGAAATGGTCGAGACTCTGGGCGAGACGTCGCGCGTCACCGTGTGCGTGAGGCCGATCGAGTCGCGCACCGTGAGGTGAATGCGGTAGAACACGTCGGTCGCCACCTCACCGAGCCTGGGGATCGTGAACGAGCCGGACGTGGCGCCGCTGGTTGGCGGCATGAATGGGTGCGTGTGGGTCGCGTGATGGAACACGACCTCCCAGGTGAAGGCGCTCGCGGGCAGAGTACCGTCTTCCGCGTCAGTGCCCGTCCCGGAGTAGTTGATGGTATCGCCCCCGCTGTACATCGCACCGCTGGCGGGCGCGGTGATGGTCGCGACCGGCGCGGCGTTGGTGGTCACGGTCAGGGTCGCGCTGCTACTGGTGACGGTGCCGAACGCGTTGCTGACGACGACTCTGAAAGTGGCGCCGTTGTCCCCAGACGCTGCCACCAGGGAATAGCTCGAGCTGGTCGCGCCGGCGATGTTGGTGGTGCCGCGTTGCCATTGGTACGACAGCGGCTGTGATCCCGTGGCCGAGACGCTGAACGTGGCCGTTTGTCCGACCGCGACCGTGCGATTGGCAGGCTGCGCGGTGATCGAAGGCGGTTGGTTGGACGTAGCTCGGATGCGCCCGACCGCGCCCGCCCCGCGCGCCAAGTAGTAGAGCAGACCGTCCGATCCGACTTTCAGATCCACCGGCGCAGACACCGCGCTGGCAAAGCTTTGGGCGGTGCCGGCTGCCGGATCGAATACCCGGATCCAGTTGCTGCAGAAGTCGGCGAAGAAGTACTTGCCCACGTAGCTGGACGGGAACTGCACCGTGGTCGGGTTGTAGAAGGTACCGCCCGTGATGGCGCAGCCGGTGGTGCTGCCGGTGCCATGCTGATAGCTGAATAGCGGCGAGCGGAAGCTCGGATTGGTCGTGGGGCCTTCGGTAGTGGGCCAGCCGTAGTTCGAGCCGGCGATGCCGTCGTTGATCTCTTCCCAGGTGCTCTCGCCCACGTCGTTGATGAACAGGCGCGTGGTGCCGCGCTGGAATGCGAAGGTGAACGGGTTACGCAGGCCCAGGGCCCAGATGGAGCGGTTGACCCCCATGGCGGTGTTGAAGAATGGATTATCGGTCGGGATGCTGCCGTCCGAGTTGATGCGCAGCATCTTGCCCAGACGATTGGCGAGCGTCGCGGCGTTGTTGCGGTTGGCATTCTCGCCCACGGCGATATAGAGCTTGCCGTCCGGCCCGAAGTGCATGGCGCCGCCGTTGTGGTTGGTGGCGGAGCTCAGGTTCTCGAGGTCCATGAGCACGGTCTCACTACCCGCTACTGCGACGTCCCCGTTGGCGGTGAAGCGGCTGATGCGGTTGTGGATGGCCGGTGAGGTGGCGGTGTAATAGACGTAGACGAAGTTGTTCGTGGCGAAATTGGGGTCGAACGCGACACCGAGCAGGCCGCGCTCGCCGCTCGAATTCACCGTAACGGTCAGGAACGGTGTCGACAACAGCGCGCCGCTCTTGAAGACGCGGAGCTGCCCGCCCTGCTGGCAGATGAAGAGACGCCCGTCCGGAGCGAAGGCCATCGCGGTCGGGCTCGACAGCCCGGTGACGAGCGTCTCGTCGGTGAAGCCGGTCGGTACAGTCGCCGCCTGCTCCAGCTCACCGACGTCTTCCTCACCGCTTTCGCTCGCGCAGCTCGCGAGCACGAAAACGATCGTGGACAAAACCAGCCCCAGCAGCCGACGCACAATCCGCTCGATGGACATCGCGTGCCTCCGTTCGGTGGTTGGGGCCCGCGAATGGCTAAGTCGATCGCCCTCGCGGCCGATCCATCCCGGCTAGCTTCGTTGCTCCTCAGTTACATACCAGCAGTATGCGCCTGCGTCGCGCCTCGCCAGCCGGGCGCCTCGGCCGCGATCATCGACCGACTTAGCCATTCGCGGGCCCTTAGGTCCGCGCATTATGCAGAGTTTGGCAGCCGAGCAGGTGTGGCGATTTGTAGAATGCACGACGTCGCGCGTCGCAGGATGAGACGAGTCGACCGTTTGGCAACAGTGCTCGTCTCGACTTGCAACACCTTCTCGGCATGCGCTCTCATCGCAGTGCGCATAGGGAGCGCACACCCGTCGCGTTGCCGAACAGGTTCGTGCTGCAGTTGGGAAAGACTGACAACTGTGTGTCAGGGATATGTCCACAAATCGCGGCCATTTCGCGCGTCGTTTTGGGGCAGTGCCGGCTACCAGGTGCCGGTGCTAGGGGATGGGCCCGATGCCCAAGCATGCCCCGCCGCCCGAGCCCGATGCGATCGTGATCCGCGGGGCTCGCGAGCACAATCTCAAGAACGTCACTGTCCGCATCCCGAAGCACAGTCTGGTGGTGCTGACCGGCGTGTCGGGCAGCGGCAAGTCGTCGCTGGCCTTCGACACGCTGTATGCGGAGGGACAGCGCCGTTACGTGGAAAGTCTCTCGAGCTACGCCCGGCAGTTTCTCGGGCAGATGGAGAAGCCGAAGTACGACACCATTCGTGGCCTCTCTCCGACGATTTCGATCGAGCAGAAATCGGCGTCGAGCAATCCGCGCTCCACGGTTGGCACCGTGACCGAGGTGCACGACTACCTGCGCGTGCTGTACGCCAGCATCGGTGTGCAGCACTGTCCGAAGTGCGGTGTGAAAGCCGCTGGTCAGTCGGCTGAAGCTATCGTGCGTGCGCTGCTTTCGCTCCAAAAGGGGGAGAGTGTGACGATCCTGGCCCCGCTTTGCCGCCAGCGGAAGGGTGAGCACAAGGACGTTCTCGAGAAAGCGCAGAGCAAGGGCTTCTCGCGGCTGCGCATCGACGGACGTATCGTCAGGTTGGGGCAGGAGCAAATCGCGCTCGACAAGAAGAGCAAGCACGACATCGACATCGTGGTGGATCGCATCAAGATCGATGCCGACGCGCGCGCGCGCCTCACCGATTCGGTCGAAACCGCGCTGCGTGAGGGCGACGGCAAACTGTGCGCGCTCCAAGGGGACCAGGAGACCGCCTACAGCGAGAAGTGCGCCTGCCCCAAGTGCGGCATGTCGTTCCAGGAGCTGTCGCCGCTCTCGTTCTCGTTCAATTCGCCGCTCGGGTTCTGCGCCGAGTGCAATGGCCTCGGTTCGCGTCCGGAGATGGATCCCGAGCTGGTGGTGCCCAATCCGGAGCTATCCATCAAGGATGGCGCGATTCAACCTTGGGCGTCGGCGGTCGCGCGCGGTGAGGGCTGGACCGCCTCCGAGGTGGACTGGGTGGTCAAGCTGCTGAAGATCAAGCTGTCCACACCGTGGAACAAGCTGACCGAGGCGCAGCGCAAGGGCGTGCTGTGGGGGGCAAATCTGAAAGGCTACGAATGGGAGGGCCTGTGTAACCAGCTGATGCGTCGTATGCGTCAGACCACCAGCGAGGACATGAAGCAGTGGTACTTGCGCTACTTCTCGAGCAAGTCCTGTCCGGTCTGCGATGGGGCGCGCCTGCGCGGCGAAAGCCGGGCCGTGAGGGTGGCGGGCATGAGCCTGGCGGAGCTGTCTCAGCAGCGCATCGAGCAGGCGGCGGCCTGGGTGGACACGGTAAAGCTCGAGGGTGCAGACGTGGAGATCGCCGTGGAGCTGCGCAAGGAAATCCGAGCGCGCCTGGGCTTTCTGGTCAACGTCGGTCTCGGTTATTTGACGCTGGATCGCGCGGCTGCGACGCTTTCGGGCGGGGAGAGCCAGCGCATCCGGTTGGCCTCACAGATCGGCTCGGAGCTGACCGGAGTGGTTTACATTCTGGACGAGCCCTCCATCGGCCTCCACCAACGCGACAACGGTCGGCTGCTGGCCACGCTCGAGGCGCTGCGCGACTTGGGCAACTCCGTGGTCGTGGTCGAGCACGACGAAGAGACCATGGCCCGGGCGGACCATCTGATCGACTTCGGTCCGGGCGCCGGTGAGCTCGGCGGGGAGGTCGTCGCTGCGGGCACGCCCGAGCACGTGATGCAGGTCGCGGATTCGCTGACCGGGGCTTACTTGTCGGGGCGCAAGAAGATCGAGCTGCCGCAGCAGCGTCGCCCGGGTAATGGCAAGCACATCGAGGTGAAGGGCGCCAGCGAGCACAACTTGCGGCGACTGGACGTGAAGTTTCCGCTGGGCAAGCTGCTCGCGGTGACGGGCGTGAGCGGCGCTGGCAAATCCACGCTGGTCAACGGTATCCTGTATCCGGCGCTGGCGCGCAAGCTGCACGAGGCGCGCGCGGCGGTGGGCGCGCACAAGAGCGTGCTCGGCATCGAGCACGTGGACAAGGTGATCGCCATCGATCAGAAGCCGATCGGCCGTACGCCGCGCTCGAACCCGGCTACCTACACCAAGGTGTTCGACGCGATTCGCGATCTCTACGCCGGCACGCCGGAGGCGCGCGCCTTCGGCTACGACGCGGGGCGCTTCTCGTTCAACGTGAAGGGCGGGCGCTGCGAGGCGTGCGCCGGCGACGGCCTGCGTCAGGTGGAGATGCACTTCTTGCCCGACGTCTACGTGACCTGTGAAGAGTGCCGCGGCCGGCGCTTCAACGACGCCACACTGCGCGTCACCTATAAGGGCAAGAGCATCGCGGATACGCTGGACATGAGCGTGCGTGAGGGGCTCGAGCTGTTCGCGGTGCATAGCCTGATCACGCGCGGTTTGCAGACCCTTTCCGATGTCGGGCTGGGCTACGTGAAGATCGGGCAGCCCTCGCCCACGCTTTCGGGTGGGGAGGCGCAGCGCATCAAGCTGGCGCGCGAGCTATCGCGCGTCGGCACCGGTCGTACCATCTACATCCTGGACGAACCCACCACCGGTTTGCACTTCGCGGACGTGGAAAAATTGCTGCTCGTGCTGTCGCGCCTGGTCGATGCCGGTAACACGGTTGTGGTCATCGAGCACAACCTCGACGTCATCGCGCATGCGGACTGGGTGATCGATCTCGGACCGGAGGGTGGCGCGGCCGGCGGGCAGCTGGTGGCCGAAGGCACGCCGGAACAGCTGGCGGAAGCCGCACACAGCCATACCGGCCGGTATCTGAAGGAGAAGCTGCAGCAGCTGGGCGGCGGTGTGGCCGCGACGAATGGAGCGAGGGGCCGAGGGGCCCGGGGGCCACGGGGTCGAGGGCGCGCTACGGAGCGCTCGGCGGAGCTGGGTTAGCCGATGGGTGGCTGGCTTGCTGTTTCGGGAGTGAGCGGGTTTTTGGCGGTGGCGCTGGGTGCGTTTGGGGCGCACGGGCTGCAGGGGCGTTTGGTAGACGCCGCGGACGGCGCGAAGCGGCTTTCGTGGTGGCAAACCAGCGCGCAGTACCACTTGCTGCACGCTGTCGCACTCGGGCTGGTCGCGCTCCTGATCGCGAAGGCGCCGGGCGCGCGCTTTGCCGGCATCGCGTTCGTGATCGGCACCTTGCTGTTCTCGGGCAGCCTCTATGCCATGGCGCTGGGCGGCCCGCGCTGGCTCGGCGCGGTCACGCCGCTCGGCGGGCTGGGCTTTCTTGCCGGCTGGGCAGTGCTCGGCTGGTGTGGCTTTTCGCTCGGGCGCGGGTGAGTCAGCTACTTGCATCGTTATTTCGCGCGAACGCCCGATGCATTCAGGATCGCGACATCTGCGAGGTCCTTGGGACGCGCCGACGCGATCTTGTGCGGATGAGCGCGGCGCGGCCGATGACTGGGACTCGCGTTTCGACGACGGTGACTTCGACGCTACCGCGCTCGGCCTCGTCGAAGGTGACTCCGCTAATTCCAGTCAAGATGTCAATGCGTCTTGGCTTCCGGCCCAACATCCAAACCAGGCCGGGCCTGGCGTGCTCTGCGGCCTCTGGCATCACGCTGCCAAAACCAAACTCAACTAGTGCTTCTCGAAGCCTTCTTGCGTTTGACAACGACGGCTGCACGAACACGTCGAGGTCTTCCGTGAATCGCGGCTCCGCGTGCACGGCCAGCGCGTGGCCTCCGATCAATAGGTACCGGGTTCCCGTTGAGGTCAGCACACGCAAGAACTCGTTCCAGTCGTCGTTCAGGTGCAAAGTCTCGGAACCACGCTTGGCGGAGCTGCTCAACGACCGCGAGGCGTTCTTCCGCGCTCGTTTTCTCGAGGTCTTGGCGGTCGAGGCCGTCGGCTTCTTCGAGGTTCGCGACCCGTACGATGCGCTCAATGGTCACCTTCACCCGAGAAGCATATCATGGGCAGGCCTCAAACGTTGCTTCAATGTGCGACTGAACGTGAAGGGCACCTCGCTCTACTCCAATGCCGCATGGGCGGTTTGGGGCGTTGCACGAACCGAGGTAGCTGCGGGAGGCGGCGACGAGCTGCTGACCGCGTTCGACAAGAGCGATGGCACTGACGCGACCCAGGTGTGGGCGGGCAATGGCACCACTGGCGCTACCAACACGGCTGCCATTTTACAAATGGCCGTAGTGCAGCGCCGCGCGTGCGATGGCGAACCAACGCCTCGCGCGGCTAAATCAGCGCGAAGTATAAGTACGGCTAACGGCGTTGCGGCCGTTCGTGATGGTGTAGGTGCCGTTCGACTCGATGACGGCCTTGATGTAGTGGGCGGCGTCGGGGCCGGCGGGGTTGGCGATGAGGTCCGGCAGGGCGTTGTGCTCGGGGCCGTTGTTCGTGGCTTCGTGGACGGCCCAGATGTCTTGGATGCCGGGTGACGACTGCAGTGTCTCGAAGACCGCGACGTGACCGCCTTTGGTGGCGCCGTTGTTCATCACGGCCACGGTCGGGGCTAGGGGGTGGATGAGCTGCGGGGAGTTCGAGTAATCCTGACCATGGTGGTTGACTTGAAAGAGATCCACGACGCCGATGCGGTTGGTAGGGCACATCAGCAGCTGCTCGATGTCCCAGGTCAGGTCGCCGAGATCGACGAAGTCGAAGGTGCCGTAGCGTGCGACAAAACCCAGGCTTTGACCATTTTCTGCGCCACCGTCCATGTTCTTGGTGACGTTACTGGGGCAGGTGGGGTTGGGCATCGCGCCCGGGAGCGGGGGATCGATCACCTTTCCTGCGCTGGTGACGAAGGTGAGCACCACGTCGCCCAGCGTGAGCACGTCCCCCGGGTTTAGCAGCTTCCGCTTGTCGCCGGCAAGCTGGACGTAGTCGTCGAAGTTGTTGCCCGGTTGAACCGTGGGTCCGTGGTCGTAGTATTGGGTGATGGGCAAGAGCCCGGCGAGCACTGGCACGCCGCCCACGTGGTCGCCGTGATAGTGCGTGACGATCATATGGTCGATGTGGTCGGCCTGCAATTCGCCCATCAGCACGTTCGCTACCCGCTGCGCGTCCCGCTCCCCCGGGTTGCCGGCGTCCACCACCACGATCTCCCCGTTGGGCGCGATGAGCAGTGTGGCCGCACCGCCCTCCACGTCGATCCAATAAATGACGAGCGGCTCGCCGCTAACCGGAGGAGCTCCGCCCGTGCCGCCATGGGTCGCCTCACCAGCCGTGCCTGCCACCGACCCGGCTTGGCCACCGCTCGAGCTGCCGCCCATGCTCGCTGGAGTGCCGGCGATGGGGCTACCTCCAGTCGAGGGGGTGCCAGCGAGCGGGCCGCCGCCCGTACCGGACGACGGATTCACGGCGGGGGGGCCGCTTTCGCCCGACTCTCCGCAGCCCACGGATAGCCCCAGCGGCGCCACAGCGAGCGCCGCCAGGCCGAGCGTCAGCGTCCAAGCGCGGTGTCTCATGAACCAAGTATGAATGGGAACGGGGGCTCAAATCCATTCATCGCCCTGCGCCGGCGGTCCCGATATGCGCCTTCGGTTAAAAATTCTGCACGACCCAGAGCTGAGCGCGGCCAGCAGCAGCGCCGGCACGAGCCATTGCTTCATCCGCGTCCGAGCTCCGCGCGCAAGCGTTGCTCCTCCTGGCCCAGTTTGCCGATCGCCTCGAGCGTACGATCCGCGATCGCTTGCTCGGTGCGTGCGGTGGCAGGCTCGTCGAGCAGATCGCCGAAGTCGATGGGCTGGCCGAACACCGCGATGATGTCACGCCCGCTGCCGTCGAAATTGCTCTCGACCTGCCGCGGCAAGTCGTTGATGAGACCATTGATGAACACTGGGATCACCGGCATGCGCGAGCCCTGGATGATGCGCCCGACGCCACGTTGGGCGGGCAGGAAGGTATAAGGGTCGTCGTCTTTCTTGCGCGTGCCCTCGGGGTGAATGCCGCAGAACATGCCGCCCCGACGCAGCAGCCAAGCCAGCTCGTCGAGCGCCGCTGGATTCAGAATCAGCTTCTTCCTTTCGCGGAACAGCGGTGGATACATGGCAAAGAAGCTCATCACGCCGTTGACGAACAGGCCGATCGGATTGCTATAGAAAAAGTTCGCTCGCACGGGAAAGACAATGCGATGACGCAGCCCGCGCCGCATCAGGTCGCCGAAGATCACGTAAAGATCGAAGAAGCTACGGTGATTCGAGACCAAGATGTAGCTCTGGCCAAGCTCCAGCACCGGCAAGCGTTCGAGGCCGTGCATGTGGCGCAGGTTCTTGGTGCAGTGGTGAATCCAGGTCGAGCCGACCGCCACTTGCAGGACGCGGATTGTTTGGTCGACCAGTCCTCGTCGAAACGTGCCGCGTACGAAACGCACGATCAGTCGCTCCATCCAGGACAGGCGCTGGGCGCCGATTGCGACGAGATCGGGGCGCTCGAGAGGGGTCGAGGGATCGAGGGGTCGAGAGGTCGAGGGGCCTGAGAGGTCAGACATCTGCGAAGACGATGTCGATATAGCCTGGGGGTGGCAGATGCGGACTGATGGCGCTGAAAACGTGATTTGCCAGGTTCTGGTGATCGACGTCTTTGGTCTTGGTGCTGAGCTTGAGCGTGGGATGTGGCTCGAGATCGCGTTCCGGATTGTACGTGCGCAAAAGCTCGTAGCCTGAAAGCTCCGGCAGCTCGCCCAAGCAGCGCTCGAGCGCTGCGGTCAGCTCCGCCGGCGGAGGCGCTGCTGGCTCCGCGACCACGGTACGCTCGTGATCGTCGGGAATGGCGGCCACATAACCTACGAGCGGGATCGGCTCCCCCGCGACCAGCTTGCGCACTTCAGCGGCTGAGAGCACGAGCTCCGAATCGGCGCCTGCGTCCAGCACGACTCCCTGCACCTGCTCATCCAAAGTACCGCTCACCATCTGCAGCGCGACGCCACCTGGTACCGAACAGAATTCGAGCTCCCCGCCCCCCGTCAGCCAACCGAGCTTCGAGCCGATCGCGTCCAGCAGCTCTGCGCTCGTAAATACTGCGGCCAGCTGCGTGCCCTCCGGGGTTGGCAAGAAGTGGGGCTGGAGCCGGAGCTCCCCTTCGATCTTGGTGCGCTCGCCGACCGTGGCACCGGCCAGCGGCTGGGCGAGCGGAATCAGCAGATCACCCTGCTCGAGCGCCTCTAGAAGCACCGCTATGTCCTGGCGAAAACCGCGCCGCGCTTGCTTGATGGCGCTTACCAAGTCCGGGCCGCCGCCCGAACCGCTGTCTTGCCCGATAACCAGCATGGAGGCGGGCTGCTGCCTATCATGGGCCAGGGCGAGCCGCACCAGCGGCAGATCGAGCCGGGGCAGGAGCCGCGTGATAGTCTGCTGGGTCCGTCGATGGTCCCGCGCGTGCTTCGCAGCTTCTACCCCGAGATCCAGCCGTATCGGGCGGGTTACCTGCAGGTCTCGCCGCTTCACTCACTGTACTTCGAGGAGTCTGGCAACCCGGAAGGCAAGCCGGTGGTGTTCCTACATGGGGGTCCGGGTGGCGGTACCAGCCCCAAGCAGCGGCGCTTCTTCGACCCGGCGTGTTACCGCATCGTGCTCTTCGATCAACGTGGCTGCGGCAAGAGCCGGCCGCATGCCTCGCTCGCGGACAACACCACCTGGCACTTGGTCGAGGACATCGAGGCGCTGCGCAAGCACTTGGGCATCGAGCGCTGGCAGGTGTTCGGCGGATCTTGGGGTAGCTCGCTCGGCTTGGCCTACGCGCAGACTCACCCCGAGCGTGTCACCGAGCTGGTGCTGCGCGGTATCTTCTTGCTGCGGCGTTGGGAGCTCGAGTGGTTCTATCAGCGCGGAACGAGCTTGCTTTTCCCGGATGCGTTCGAGCCGTTTCTGAAGCTCATTCCCGAGGCGGAGCGTGGCGACCTGATCCAGGCCTTTCACCGCCGCCTCACCAGCGAGAGTCCGGTCGAAAGGCAGGAGGCTGCGCGCATCTGGAGCGTTTGGGAGGCCAGCACCAGCCACCTACTGCAGGACCGCGACTACATCCAGAGCGCGGCGGGCGACGAGTTCAGTCTGGCGTTCGCGCGTATCGAGGCGCACTACTTCGTCAACGACGGTTTCCTGCGGACCGACAACCAATTGCTCGACGACGTCGGCAAGATTCGGCACCTGCCGTGTGTGATCGTGCAGGGGCGCTACGACGTGGTGTGCCCGGTGCAGAGCGCGTGGGAGCTTTCCAAGGCCTTCCCGGAGGCGGACTTGCGCATCGTGCCGGACGCCGGTCATTCTGCTTTCGAGCCGGGCATCACGCACGAGCTGATCAGCGCCACGGATCGCTACGCGGATCGGCGAGGTGCGTAACATGAGCGTGACGAGCGCCTTTTTCACGCTGCGAAAGCTGTTCTCTCCGCGCGCGCGGCGCTCCTGGATCGGCCGCAGTCGGGCTCACATCGAGCTGCGTGATGTCTCGCAATCCGAGCTCACGTTGTTCACAGAACGCTTGCAGCAGGCACTCTCGGCGCTGGTGCGGGTGCGTGGGCTTCAGATCAACGCCCCGCTCCGGCGTCTGATCATCTCGTTCGATGACGACGCTTACGAGCTCTCGGAGCTGCTGGCGGTCGTGGAGCAGGCCGAGCGCACCGCGGGCATCGAGAATGCGCGTTTCAAGGACGAGATGTGGGAGCACCCGGGCGATGTCGAGACCGTCGAGCGTCTGCTAGTCGGGCTGTGCGCGGACGCCCTGGGTGCCGCGACGGGTCTAGGGCTGAAGCTCACGCCGCTTCCCGCTTCCCGCATCGGCGGCACGCTCGGTAGCTTGTTTTCGATCGCGCAGAGCACCTCCCGACTACGCAAGCCGCTGGATGAGCGCCTGGGCCCGCAGCGCGCGGATCTGATTTTGGACGTGGCCGCCGCGGTCGCGCACGCGGCCGCGCAGCGCCCCGGCAGCGCCTTCGTCGAGCTGGCGCACAAGTTCTCGCGTTTGGGGGAGGCGCAGGCGCGGCGCCGGATCTGGGACCAACGTGAGCCCGAGCTGTTTGCGGTGCCGGCGCAGGTCGCGGAGCTTTTGCCGCCGGAGCCGCGCCCGCGTGCATTGCCACGCGGACCCATCGAGGAGTACGCGGATCGCGCCTGGATCGTGTCATTGGGTGGTTTCGCCGTCAGCTTCCTGACCACGCGCAGCGTGCAGCGGGCGATCGCTGCCTTGTTCGCTGGTTTGCCCCAACCGGCGCGTTTGGGGCGCGAGACGTTCTGCGCCGAGCTGTGTCGAGCGCTCGCCGCGCGGCAGGCGCTGGTCGTCGATTCCGAGGCGCTGCGCCGGCTCGATCGCATCGACTGCCTGGTGCTCGAAGGCGGCCTGGTGGCGCGCGATCGCTACGAGATCCGCGAGCTGCTCGTGGTAAGCAGCGTGGACGAAGCCGAGATGCGGCGTGAGCTGACTGCGCTGCTCGATGTCGAGCGACCGATCGAGAAGCGCACGGTGGGTGAGTACACCTTCGGCGCGCTCGGCGTGCTCGGTTGCGCGGTGCCGGAGGAGCTCGGCCCGCGCGTGTCGGATCTGGGCCGGCGCGGCGGCCTGGTCGTCGGGTTGCTGCGTGACGACGCGCTGGTAGCGCTCGCGGAAGTGGAGCTGATTCCGCAGACCGGCATCGACGAGCTGATCACCGCGGCGCACGAAGCCGAAATGCGGGTAGTGATAGCTGGCAGCGACGAGCAAATGCTGGCGGGGCTCCCGGCCGACGACACGATCGGTGAGGGTGAGGAGCTCGTGCGTGGTATTCGCCGCCTGCAGCGTGAGGGGCGCGCCGTGTGCCTGGTCGCGACCAGTCGCTCCGCTCGCGTGGACGTGGCGGACCTGAGCATCGGCTTGCTGCGCGAGGGTGATGCGCCGCCCTGGGGCGCGCACGTCATCTGTCGCGATGATCTCTCCGACGTCCGCTTCTTGATCCACGCCGCGGTCGCGGCGCGTCAGGTAGCCAAACAGGGTGTCAACATCGCGCTCGGCGCGGCGACGCTGGGTGCGCTGGTCTCCGCAGGTGGCGTGCTGCCGCTGACGGCGCGGCGCGTGATCGCGGTCGTCAACGCAGCATCGGTGGTCTCGATGGCCAACGGCGTGCGTGGCTCCTTCGCGCTGGCCCGGCGCGCCTTGCCGGCTCCGCGCGATCGCACGCCGTGGTATGCGCTCGACACGCGCAGCGTGCTGGTCAAGCTGCGCACCTCGGAGCAGGGCTTGCTGCGCCGTGAGGCGCTGCGCCGGCGCAGGTCCAGCGTGCTCGACGGCAGATCGCGGGTCGGCGAGTTCGTGGAGGCGGTCACCGATGAGCTGTTCAATCCGCTGGCACCGCTGCTGGCTGCGGGGGCTGGACTGTCGGCGGCGGTCGGCTCCTTCGGCGACGCCGGTATGGTCGGCGGCGTAGTGATCTTGAATGCGCTGATCGGTGGCACCCAGCGCTTCCGCACCGAGCGCCGACTGCGGCAGCTGTCGCGCGGTGAGCGGCGCTTCGCGCGCGTGCGCCGCGGCGCCGCGCTGCTCGACTTGCCCGAGCAGGAGCTGGTGCGAGGTGATATCCTCGTGCTCGAGGCCGGTGACGTCGTGCCGGCGGACTGCCGTATCCTGTCGTCCGAAGCGCTGGAGGTCGACGCTTCCAGCATGACGGGCGAGTCGCTGCCGGTGCGCAAGTCCCAGGCGGCGTCGTTCGAGTCGCAGGTGGCTGATCGCAGCTCGATGCTCTACGACGGCACCGCCATTGCCGCGGGCCGCGCGGTGGCGGTCGTGGTCGCGGCCGGCGAGGAGACCGAAGCCCGACGTGGCGCCGGCGCCGTCAAGCGCGATCCGAGCCGCGGCGGCGTGGAGCGGCGCCTGCGCTCGCTGATTCACATGACCGGCCCGGTGGCGCTCGGCGCCGGTGTTAGCCTGATCGGAGCGGGGCTGCTGCGAGGCCGCAAGCTCGAAGAGCTGGTTGGCAGTGGAGTGAGCCTGGCGGTCGCGTCGGTGCCGGAGGGCCTGCCGCTGATCGCCACGGCTGCTCAATTGGCGGCGGCCTCGCGGCTTTCGCAGCGTGGCGCGCTGGTCCGCAACGTGCGCAGCATCGAGGCGCTCGGACGTGTCGACGCGCTGTGCCTGGACAAAACCGGCACTCTGACCGAGGGACGCATCGAGCTCGGCTCGATCTCGGAGGCGACCTCCGATGCGCCAACCAGCTACGGAGAGACCGAGCAGCAGGTGCTGGCCGCCGCGCTGCGAGCCGCACCGGAGCCGCGCATCGGCAACACCAGGAGCGACCCGACCGACGCGGCGCTTTACCGTGCCGCCGAGAAGCTCCGCGTCCAGCAATTCGACGGAGCAGGTGGCTGGTTGCGCTTGCGCGAGCTGCCGTTCGAGGCGGAGCGCGGCTATCAGGCCGTGCTGGGTGAAACGCGCGACGGCGCGCGGCTCTGCATCAAGGGCGCGCCGGAGCGCGTCATCGCGCATGTGAGCAGCATGCGCAAGGCGGGCGAGGAGGTCGAGCTCGACGACGCCGGGCGCGCTGCCTTGCTGGAGCGCGCCAAGGAGCTGGGTGGCGGCGGTCTGCGCGTGCTGGGCGTCGCGGAAGCGCGCGTGCCGAGCGACTGCGACGTCGAACAACTGCCGGAGCTGAGCTTCCGGGGTTTCATTGCCTTTCATGACCCGGTGCGGCCGACATCGGCGCAGGCGGTTTCGGATCTGCACGATGCTGGCGTGGTGACCTTCATGCTGACCGGGGATCATCCCAGCACTGCGGAGGCGGTGGCTCGTGAGGTCGGACTCCTGCCGCCGGGCGGCATCGTGATGTCGGGGGGCGCGCTGGCTCAGTTCTCCGACGACGAGCTGGACGCACAGCTGCGCCGCGTGCGTGTTTTTGCTCGAGTCACGCCGGCTCAGAAGGTTCGTATCGTCCGCGCGCTGCAGCGCGCGGGCCGCGTGGTGGCCATGGTGGGTGACGGCGCCAACGACGCTCCCGCGATTCGCCTGGCCAACGTCGGGATTGCGGTTGGCCGTCAGAGCACCGCGGCCGCGCGCGCGGCGGCCGATGTCGTACTGACCGACGAGCGCATCGAAACCCTGGTCCACGCTATCGTGGAGGGCCGCGCCATGTGGGCCTCGGTGCGCGATGCGGTTTCGATCCTGGTGGGCGGCAATCTGGGCGAAATCGGGTTCATGCTGGCGGCGGGACTTTTCGACGGCCGACCGCCGCTCAACCCGCGGCAGCTCTTGCTCGTCAACCTGCTGACCGACGTGGCGCCCGCCATGGCCATCGCGCTGCGGCCACCGTCGCTCGACACGCTGAGCGCACTGCGCAAGGAAGGGCCCGAGGCCTCGCTCGGCCAACCTTTGAATCGAGACATCGCCTTGCGCGCCCTGGTGACCTCGCTCGGCGCCGGTAGCGCCTGGGTCGTGGGGCGCTTCGGCGGCCGCGAGCGCGCCAACACCGTGGGCCTGTTGGCGCTGGTGGGTTCGCAGCTGGGACAGACGCTGCTCTCCGGCAAGCTCAGCCGCCCGGTGCTGATCACGAGCGTGGCCTCGGCCGCGACCTTGGGTCTGATCGTGCAGACGCCCGGCGTGTCGCAGTTGTTCGGCTGCAAGCCGCTCGGTCCTGTCGGCTGGGCAACGGCGGTGGCCGCCTCAGCCGGCGCCACCGCTCTGGCCGGCTACTTCCCGGAGCTGGTCAACGTGGCCATGAAGCGCCTGCATTTGGACAAGCCGGTGATGGTCGAAGACCTCGAGGCCCTGCAGGCCGCGCGGCCCGAAGCCTGATTGGGGGTAGGCCCAACCTGCGCCGCCCAGCTGGGCTTCGCACGTCATCATTCCCCCAGCCGCGTAACGGCTCGGATTTCACGGGGAGATCGGGAGATCGGGAGCCATGCGAGACTTTTTGGAGCGCCGCATCGAAACGCGCTTGCGTTGCGTCTCAAGGCATCGTTCATGAACAACGACGTATGAGCTCACGTCCTCGCCTTCCGAAGGCGGTGGCGGGACGATGCGGGACCGCCACTCGCTAGCCGCCCCGACAACGCCGGCAACCTGACCGTCAGCGAACAATCGTCGAGCCGAATGAGGCGGTGCGCCTACCGCCGGCCGTTCTCAGCTCGAATCCCACCGAGAGCGTGTAAGGCTCTGCATTACCAGACCACTGACAAAGTACGTCGGCTGTATAGCCTTCGATCATCTCGCCGTCGGCGATCTAGCGGAGGAAGTCGTCGACCACGAGCTCGACATCCGGAAACGCGAGCAGCCGCAGGCGTGTACCCTTCGGAGAGATGCTGACTTGCTGGTAGCCGCCCGCCTGCGGGAGTCGGTGCACCTCGACCACGCGCTCTACCAAGTTGACGACCCAGTATTCAGGGACGCGGCACTCCGCGTAGAGCTGCGCCTTCTGCCCCCGATCGTAGCTCAAGGACGAATCAGAAACCTCGATGATGAGGTGCGCCACCTGCGGGTGCTCGGCGTCGTAGTCACCGAGCGGCAAGACACAGAAATCGGGCTCCGGCTCCGACAGCTCACTGGCTGCGAAGCTCCCCTGCACCCGCACCCGCGCCCGACCCACCAGCGCGAGCACCAACAGCTCGGTCAAGCGGTCGACAGTTGAGGTATGGGGCGGCCCGATCGGGCTCATGCGCCGCAGGCCTCCAGCGATGAGCTCGATGTGCTCGCCCTCGAAGGTGCCGAGGGCCACCAGCTGGTCGTACTCGACGCGGCGCAACGGACGGAAATGCTCGGGGGCGAGAGAGGCCATGCTTCGTGGCTCCTGGAAGGCAGGTTAGCACGCACCCTCACTCATCGGTCAGCGCCGCGCCGAGTTGCGCAAAACCGCGCGGCGACGCTGATGCGCCGTGGTAGTCCTGTGCGAGCTGGTATGGGTACTGCACGCCGCGTATCAGCTCGACCGGGCAACGATTGCGGCCGCGTTGCTTCAGCTGATCGACGTGGCCCAGCTCCTGCGGGTGGCGGTGGGCGCCATAGCCGAGCCGGATTACGTGTATGTCGAACGTCGCGACGCCGACCTAAGGGCTCATGACCCTCTGCACGTGACGGCTCGGCGGCGTGATTTCGCCGAGTTTGCTCAAGTCAGCCGCGTTCGCAGCCATGCTTTGGGGCTGTGGCTCGGCGGATCCGCCGCGCGAGAGCGCACCGCGCGACGAGAGCGTCAACCTGGCGGCGACGGTGACGGAGCCGGCGAGGCTATGGGGTGCGCTGATGTCACGAGGCGAAATGAACTGTGTTGCGTGGTCGCAAGGGTAGCTCGCCGTAGGCAAGCCACCGCGGCTCGGCGTTCCTACGGAGCCGTCGTCAGGCGCTGCGGAAGGAAGTATGAGCTGGGCTGAACGTAGGGGATCGTCGCGGCCAACGGTGGCGTCAGGACGGTGGCCGAGATCAGCGATCCGAAACTCACCACCTGCGTGGGAGTCGTCGTTTGGTAGCCGAAGAGCAACGCCGGGGTGGTCCACGACACGCCGATCGCGTAGAAACGCCCGGCTACGAGAGGAACGGCGAGGGCTCCCGACGCCTGGTAGCCCGTGCCGGTGGTGGAGGTGGTCGTCGTGTTGGAGATGCTCGTATACGTGCCCGTCTGCGTGAGGGACTCGTACACGTGCCATGTCAGCGTCGTGGCCGACGCGGGGCTCATGTACTGCTCGATGAGAGCCAGATTGCGACTGCCGGTCACGGAATAGAAGTTGAGCATCGCGTAGTTGGCCAGGGCGCCGCCGGAGTAGAGCGTCGGCACGCTCGGGATCGTATCCACCTGGCTCGTGGTGCAGCCCGTAGGTCCGCAAAACTCGTCGAGCGCCGCGCAATCGGTCCGAGCACCCGTGTAGCCGAAGCCTTCCGCATTGCAGGTCGTGAATACGTTTCCGTCGCACGCCGGCTGGCTGGGGGTGCACAGTGGTACGGCGCACGCCACCGTCGCCGGATTGCAAAGCTGATTGGTCGGACAGGTTTGATTGAGTGAGCTGGTGGCGCCGGTCGCGTCGCAGAGCTGCACGGTGTTGCCTTGGCAAAAAAGCATGCTCGGCTCGCAGAGCTGGTCGCTACATATCCCGCCGGTCGTGCCGATGCACAGTTGATCCGCGAGTGTGCAGTCTTCGACGAGCGTTTCACTCAGCCCGTCGTCCGAGCAGGTCACGACGCGCTCGCTGGTCAGGGAACACCCGGTCGTCGAGGGCAGGCAGATCCAGGGTGCGCAGCGGGCACCGGAGGCATCCTCCGTGCAGGTCTGCTGCGCTTCGCACGGGATGAGCGCGCTGAGCATGCTGCCCGCGGCGTTGCACGTGGCGAGGCTGCCCGATTGGCAGGCTGCGGCGCCGCCCGTGCAAATGTCGCGCACGCACGTGCCCTGTTGGCAATTGCGCGTCTCCGGGCAATCGGAATCGCTGACGCAACTCGCGCAGTAGCCAGAGCTCGTGTCGCAGCGCAATCCAAACGGGCTGCAGTGGCCGTCGCTGCTGCAGCGCTTGCGGCAGACATTCAGCGAACAAGACTCGTCCGGCGCGCAGTCGCTTGACCCGACACACTCGACACAGCGAGCGGCCGTGGAATTGCACACGAGACCCTGCGGACAGTCGCCCGAGTCCCCACACGCCGTGAACCGCCGGCAGTCGTTGTCCACGCACTCTTCGTTCGACTCGCAGTCGCTGGCGGTCAGACAATCGACGCAGTCGCCGGTGGGCGCGCTGCAGAGGGATCGGTTGTCGGCGCGAAGGGCGCAATCGGCGTCGTCGTTGCAGCCGCCGTCGGCGCCGCCGTCATCGTTATCGGAGCCCGACGGGCGGTTCCCGCTGCCATGGACGGTTTTGCCTGCGTCGCCCTTCCCGCCTCCGGGCTCGCGCGCGCCGCCCTCGCCAGTACTGACGGGCGGATCCCTGGGGTCCCCCACGCCAGCGACGTTGCTGTCCTGGCTCGTGAGGCAACCCGGCGCGCTCAGGACCGCTAAGCCTGCAACGATGACGACCGCCCACGACGTAAGCCGGCGCATCGACCCAAGTTACCACCCGTCAAAGCCCGCTTCAACACACAAGGCCGCCTACTTCAATAACTCAAGGCCTGCTCGAGCACACAAGGCAATACACACGACCAATCCGATCGGATTCCCGATCACCGGGCCGACTAGCACCCAGACATTGTTGTCCTTTCCAAACCAGAGTAGCTTCGGTGAGCCTGTCCAAACCGGTAGGAGTCGCGATGCCACGAGCAAGAGGCAGAGGAGCCAGCGGAGCTGTGCTGACCGCAGCGCTCTGCGCGGTCTTTTCGAGCAGTGCCGCTTCGGCGCAGCAACCCCCGACCGCGGCACCAACGCCCCCCGCAACGACTGGGCCCGCACCGGCCGAGACCAGCGCGCCAGCACCCGCGGTCGCGGCCCAGGGTCAGGGCTCGGCGAGCGTGACCCTTCCCACTGCACCGGCACCGGAACCAGCCGCCGCGGCCCCGCCTCCCGAAGACGCTGAGGCAAAGCCAGCGGGCCCTACGGATCACGAGAAAGTCGTCCGTAGCTGGGGCATCGGCCTCCTATCTGCCGTCGAGCTCCGACCGCTCTTGCCCGGTGCGGGCTATCCGGAGGAGTCGATCTTGGTCGCCACGCTGGGCGCTCGCACCTGGTTCAGCGAAAGAATCGGCGCAGAGCTCGGGCTCGGTTTCAACACCGTGAGTGGGACGCGCGCCGACGACGTCAAGGACCGAGAAGACGTGCCCGATCCCACGACCTTGGGGCTCGCACTACACCTCGGCGTGCCGCTGTCGCTCTACGACGACGAGCACTACCAATTCATGATCCTACCGGAGCTGAATCTGGGGATGGCGCTGGGCCGCACCAAGGACGATCCCAACACCCTCGGTGACCAAGCCGTCCGGCAGCGAACCCGGCTCCTGGGCGGCGGGCTCCGGGCGGGTGCCGAAGTCCAGTTCGGCATGATTGGCCTACCCATGCTGGCGCTCACGGGCACCGTCGGCGCACGGCTGAGCTACCAACAGAGCTCCGTGGAAGCGGCGGAGAACGGCGTCGTCGTGACACGCGTCCGCTCCGGGCTGGCGGGTTCGACCACTTCGTTCAACGACCCGTGGGACCTCTTCGTGAGCTCCATCGCAGCTCTCTACTACTTTCGGTGAAGACTCAGGAAGGTGATCTCCGATGACCAAACTCAGCAAACTGGCACTCCTGACGCTTCTTGCCTCGGGCGCCTTCGCCTGCACGGTGGAACGCACGCAAACCGTTACCAGCGGCTACTACTTCACTGGTTGGGTTTATGACGGCGTCACCAACGAGCGGCTCGAGGAATACGAGCTATTCGTGACCCAAGGGGAGGGGACGCTCACGGCGAGCATGAGCGACCCCGGCCGGTACTGGGTTGGCCCGGTCGAACCGTTCCATGACTACACCGTCACCATCGACGGCGGTTCCGACTACCGGCCGTTTTACGCGAGCCAGCGGTTCTTGACCGGATCGCCGCCGGCAGCCGATGGGATGCAGTCGCAACTCTTCGAGGCCTTCTTGTTCCCGTCTCCGGACGTGCTCCCGAGCCCTGCTCTGACCTTCACCATCCAGACGCCGGACGGAACGGAGCCAAACGGGCAGCTCCGGGTGACGCCGGCCAACGACGTCGGCGAGTCGGTGCTGAACCTCGACGGTGACATCGACGGCTCGGTCGCCGGACAGGTCTGGGACAACGACGCCGACCGCAAGTTCGAGACGGTGACTCGAGAAGTGGTGGACGGTGTCGTCACGTTCGAGGAGGGCGATCTCGTCTACGGCGTGGAATACGAAGCGACGGTCTTTGCCGCCGAGGGGTTCTCGCTGCAGAGCTTCACGTTCCGGTCGGGCGTCGCCGGCGACCAGACCGTCGTGCTCCCACGTCTCACCGAGCAGCCGCTCGCCATCACGTCGAGCAGCCTGAACACCGACGACGACGGGCTCGACGAGAACGCCACGATCGTGCTCACCTTCAATCAGGACATCGAGGCCTCGGCGCGCTTTACCCTCGAGTCGGTGGATGAGGCCCTGGACGAGAGCTTCTCGATCGTCTCCCCCGACGCCGATATGGACGGCAACCAAAACACGCTCGCGCCAGACGACGACGACACCGTTCAGGAGCGCGGCGCACGCTGGGCGATCGATGCCAACATGCTCACGTTGAGCTGGGATCGAGCCGGCGCGAACTTCGCCGTGTTCGACGCACAAGATCCGATCGCCGCCGCAACCTACGATATCTCGAGCATTCGGCTCAAGCCGGTGGGCGCGCGCGTGGAGCGGGAAGTGCAGCTCTCGGCGCTCCTGAATTCGGCGACCATCACGACCCAGATCGATCCCATCGCGTACTAAGGCGGCGCCCATCATTGGGGAAGCGCGGGGTCGTCACGATGTTCGCCCTCTGCTGCGGCGTATGGCCGAAGTGAGTCGCTGGCGTGGGCGCTGGGGCAGGGGGATGACGAAGGTTCACCAGCTTCCAACCCTTCACTCCCCCAGCTCAAGGCGGCATCGGTAACCAAGATCGAGTTCGTAGACGACACGGTCGGCTTGTAGTAGCTCATCGAGTTGCAGGCTCAGTCACTCGGGGCTTCCAACAAAGCAGCGTCTGGACCAGCCCCGTCGAGGGCGCGTAGGAAAAGCACGAGATCGGCGCGTTCCGTGGCGGTGTAGTTTCGAGGCGTGTTTTCGCTCACTCCGAAGAAGCCGCTTTTGTGGCCACCCTCGTCGAAGAATCGCACCACGTCCTCCAGCGTGGCGAGCTGGCCAGTGTGCATGAAGGCTGGCCGCTGCGCGACGCAGCGTAGCGATGGCGTGCGAAATGCACCTTCGGCCCACGCCGGAACCGACTCGGGCAAGCGACCGTCATCCCCGTCGCTGAACTTTCCTCGCACGTTCAAGGGATCCTCGAGGGCGGAGGCGAGCCCCTGACCGGCGCCGTGGTCGTCTTCGTCCTTGAATCCACCGGCCGGACCAACCGCAGCCGGCTGCATCCCGACGTTGTGAAACGCTTGGTCCGTAAGAAAGGGACCCGCGTGGCACGCGGAACAACTGGCCACCGTGGTCCCGTCCGCGCGATAGCCGACGAACAACGCGGCCCCGCGTCGCTCGCTGGCGTCGAGCGCAGCGCTGTCACCCTGCATCCATTGGTCGAACCGGCTCGTGCCACACGTGAGCAGTCTTTCGTACGCGCCCAGCGCTTTACCGACGTTGACCACGACGCGCGTCACTTCGTCGCGATCGCTTGGCGAAAGGCTGTCGAACTCGGCCCCGTCCCCGGGCATCCCATGGCAATTGTTGCCCGTGTTCGTTGCCGAAGAAATCAAACGGCAGCCGGTCGTCGAGCCGTCTAGTTGGGGAAATCGCACCGCGTCGTCGAGCGGAATTGGAATCGGCCCGAACACGGACTCGTAGGTCGATCTGTGGATCCGGTAGACCTGCTGCGCGACGAATAGTCGCGAGCTGTTCATCTCGAACACGCCTTCGAACGGCTGCAGCGGTTGATTGTAGAGGGCGTCGTGCCGGCCGTCCCACATGATGATTTTCGCCTGCCCGACGTCGAGCAAGCTCTTCGTTTTGCGTCTGCCCCAGCCGGATGCGAGCGAGATCTGTCGGCGCGCACTGCGGTTGTCCTGAAACCCGGCCCCCGGAATGTGGCAGCCCGCACAAGCCACCCGGCCACTCTCGCCAGCGACGCCGAGAGACTGGGGACCGCCGGTGTTGTCATCGTCGAGCAGCTCCCCGGAAAAGCGGGGCTCGAAGAAGAACCTCTGCCCCAAGGCGGCAGCCGCCGGGTCGTCGGCGAACCGATTGCTGCGATCCTCCGGCGGCGCTGGTAGGACGTCGGGTGAAAGTGCGCGTAGCGACGCCATGACTTCGGTCTGGAGGTTCGGCGATCCGGCGTCGTCCGCCTGCGACCCCGTCGGGCCGCAGGCGCCGATGGCCAGCACGCACGCCCACGGGAGCAAAGCGTAGGAGGTGTTCATCGTTTCCTTGCCGAGTGGCCAAGCCTTCCAGGGAAAGGGCATCAATTCACGTTGACGACCAGCTCCAGATTCGCGATCGAAACGATGCCCGTGCCGGAACGCATCTCGAGCGTGTTCGTGCCATTGCTGAGGTCGGACAGCTCCACCGGGATCGACAGTGCGCGCGCGAGGCCGCTTTCCGTGCTCCAGGGGGGACTGTAGTCGCGAAAGGGCCCGCCGTTGATGCGGTAGCCAACTTTGTCCCCCGATTCGTAGGCGAAAAACCAGGCGTTGAAGGTCAGGTTGGCCGAAAATGCGCCGGTGAGGTCGACGCCTTCGAGCGAGATCGGGTCGGCGCGAACGCCATCGGACGCCTGCATTCCGAGCGGCGTGCGCCCCTGTTCCTCCTGGAATTTGCCGTGGAGCAGCCAGCCGGTGTTGTAGTGCCCCTTGGCGTCCATTACGGTCGCGTCGGGAACTTGATACACGCGTGGCGTCTTGAAGACCGGGCCATCGAACGCGACGTTGTCCCAGTGATACGTGTGGTATCCCGGCAAGACGGGACACTCCTCGGCGCAATGTGGGACCGAGCTCACGCAGGGCGTCGTGCTTTCTTGGCCTTCACACCGGCACTCCGGGTCGTCGATCGTGTCGGGAGAGCAGCACACCTGCTGGCAGGCGGGATTCGTCCAAGTGAACTTCCTCGAGCTGTAGTGTGCTTGCTGGAGGCTGACGTAGCCGCGCGTGAGGGGTAGGTCCAAGCCCTCCGCATGTGCCACGCGCCGCAGCGTCTCCGGTTTTCCCGCGTCGGAGGCGAATACTTCGATGCTCGAGGTGCTCACGTGAATCTCGATGTGATTGAGCTGTTCCGGAGCAGTCGTGAAGCACTCGACGTCGGAGTCCGGCGGGTGATAGCTGCTCGTGATTGCGAAATCTTTCTGGACGAAAAAAAGCGAGACGCCCCCGGCTTCGCCGAACTGCCCACACGGCGCCGGGGTCGCCTTGAACTCGATACCGACACCCGCGTGAACGAAGAGGGCAATGCCGCCACCTTCTTGATACGGCGCTGGCACCGGCTCGTCGGCGATCATGACGTTGAACCAGAATCCGTGCCCGCCAGGCATCCGCGACTCACCGTCGACGTCGAACGAGATTATTCCAGTTCGATCCGCGAAATCGAATGGCTGCCGAATGCGCAGCGATTGGACGATGAAGGCGTCGCCGCCGTAGTAGGACATGTTCAGGCGACCATCGCCCGGCGCGACCTCGCAAAGGGATAGATCTCCACCCGGGCCAGCGACGACCTCTTTGCCGCACCCCTCGACCGTAGTTGCTCGAACCGGATTGTATTCACCCCAGCCTGCGCCTTGGATTCGCGCCACGCTCCACAGCGCGTCGTCGAGGTCGCCAGCGTTGCCACCGGGCGACGGCGAGTCGAACGAATCGCAAAACGCGAGGTTGGACAGGCCACAGCCATTGCCTTGGGGTGGCTGCGGCTCGAAGCCGCCGCCGGCACCGCTCGCGTTGCTACCGCCCGCCGCGAGGCCAGCGCCATTGCCTTGGGGTGGCTGCGGTTGGAAGCCGCTGCCAGAAGCGCCGGCCTTGCCTCCAGTCGCCACGCCGGGCGTGGCCGCCGCGTCGTTCGGCGGAAGCTTCGATGCGTCCGCGCAACCGGCGAGCTGATAGAGGCAAATGGTCCATAGCGCGACGCGCGGCGGTGGTTTCATGTCTTGCCCTTCTTGATCGAGTGTGGCGAAGCCATCCGCTCCCTGTGGGAGGAGCAGCGGCTGGCCAATGGTCGGTGTGCGGGACGGTTCGCAGGCACTCTCGCTCGAACACCACAGTCCCCGGCAGATCGGGATTCCGTCACGAAGAAGACGAGGTCGGACGCTTCAGCCAGGCTCGCTCGGTCGCTCGGTCGCTCGGTACGTTTCGTAAGTCGGTAACCCGTGAATACATAAGGGTAATTTTTGCGGAGCCTTGCGGGTGGTCTTTTTCGTGACGGATCCGCGTGAGATCGGGAACGCTAGTGTTGCGAGCGCGACGCTTCGACGAGCCGACCTTGACTGCCCTGGCATCATCCGTGGAGACACCTCTGCCGTCTGGCATGGAGGCATCGCAAAACCTCACGTTTCCCTCGGTCTATGCTGCTCACTTCCCGTTCGTCTGGCGCACCGTCTGCGCGCTCGGGGTAGGACCCGCAGCGAGGGACGACGTAGTTCAAGACATCTTCGTCGTGGTGCATCGGCGTTTGAGCGAGTTCGAGGGCAGGTCTAGCCTGCGAACCTGGGTGCTCGGGATCATCGTCAACGTTACCCGGAAATACTGGAGGACGATCGGACGGCGGGCACCCCACGAGCTCAGAGGCGGTGAAGCGCCGCAGGCACCGGAGGAGCTCGAGGCGCCAGGGCGTGATCCCTACGAAGACCTCGCACGAGCGGAAGCTTCTCTCATCGTGCAGCAAGCGCTCGACAAACTCGACGACGAGAGGCGGGAGATCTTCGTGATGGTCGAAATCGAGGAGCTAAGTGTGCCCGAGATCGCCCAAGCGCTCGACATCAAGCTCAACACGGCTTACTCGCGCCTTAGGCTAGCTCGCGAAGAGTTCGAACAAACGATCCTGCGGCTTCGCGCGCGCGATCGCTGGAGGCAACCATGAGCGAGCTGAGTGCGAGGACACGAAAGCTCCTGAGGGCGGCTCGCGAGGACTTCGAGCCAGAGCAAGGCGATCGCCTTCGGCTCGAGCGCAGGCTCGCGCTACAGCTCGGCGTGGCGGCCGGAGTGACCGCCGCAGGGTCGGGGGCTGCGGCCGCGACCGCGGGTAGTGGCGTTGGCGCTGCGTCGCTCGGTGCCTTCACGTCGATCAAGTGGGTCTCGATCAAATGGACTGCCGGCGTACTCCTGACCATCGGCGCCACTGCTGGTGGTGTCGGGGCGTATCGCGTGCGCGCCGCGTCCCCGGCTCTGCCAGCCGCTGCGGCCCGCGCGGCTCCGGCGATCGTCAAGAAGCCGCTGGCTGCGGCGGGCGCGGTCGAGCCGCGCGGGGCGCAGTCAACGGTGCAACTCGACCCGGCCCCGCTGTCGGAGGTCCAAACGGATAACAACGCTGCAGCGCCGACGACGATTGCTTCCCCCGCACGGTCGAGCGCAGCGTCGCGAACGTCCGTTGCCGACGAGGCGCGCCTGATCCGAAGCGCCGACGCGGCGGTCCGAAGGGGCGACACCGACCGAGCGCTCGCGCTGCTCGAGCAGCACAGCCGCGCGTACCCTAGCGGGGTTCTCGCGGAAGAGCGCGCCGCCCAGCGGGTGTTTGCCCTGTGTAGAGCGGGTCGTACGCGCGACGCGCACACGGAAGCCAAACGCTTTCTGAGGTCCAACCCCAGGAGCCACTTCGCGGGAAGCATCCGCCAGGCCTGCGCAGAGACGAAGAAAGAGTAAGCGATCCATCGACCGATCGCGTTCGCTTCCGCTTGCCGCCACCCCGATGGGACGCTAGTTCGCGTGTCCGGCCGCCGTTTGCTCCTGAGCTCGCTATCAATGGGTCGCATGCTCGTCCCAAGCGTGCTTGCTCTCGTGCTGACACCGGGCCCGGCCTACGCGCAGTCCTCACCGCTCGAGCTCGAGTGGTCGGCGCCGGCCACGTGTCCGGATGGAAAGGCGGTTCGAGTCGAGGTCGAACGTATCCTGGCCACCACCGAAGGCGCTTCCCAGAAGGTCATCGCGCGTGGCAGCGTCGAACGCCGCAGCGAGACGTCGTTCGTCGTCTGGCTAGCGACGCTCGTCGAGGGCGAGGCCCGCTCCAGGACGTTCGAAGCGGAGTCATGCGACGCTGCCGTGGACGCCGCCGCGTTGATCCTGGCCCTTTCGATCAATCCGTACGTGACCATCGATACCAGTCCGCCTCCGCCGCCCGGGCCGGCGCCGCCGAAGCGGAGCCCGCCCCCACGCCGCGAGAGACTCGAGCGCGGCGCTTCGGCAGCGCCCCCCAAAGTCAAAGTGGGCGGCGCGGTCTTGCTGGATGTCGGGACATTGCCCTCGCCCCTCCTGGGCGGCGAGGCGTCTCTCGGCGTGACGACGGGTCCGGTTCGCTGGGAGCTCGCGGGGGCCTCCTGGTTGCCGCAGAACGCAACCTCGGCCACGTACCCTCGAGACGGCGCGCGCGCGCGCCTACTCACCCTGGATCTGCGAGCAGCATTCCGCTGGAAATTCGGCGATGTGGCAATCTTGCCGTTCGTCAGTATCCGCGGCACCCGAGCGCTCGTGGCCGGTTTCGGCGGTGTGGCCAGGGTCGATGCCGCGGCCGAATGGTTGGGATTGGGGATGGGGTCATTCGTGGCATGGAGTCCGAAGCGATGGTTCGAAGCTCAGTTTGGCGCAGGCGTGAATGTTCCGTTCGGGCGCCCCTCCTTCGTGGTCCTCGAAACGACCACCCACGTCGAGAGCCCAATTTTCCGCGTCGGCGCCGTGGCAGGGCAGACGACGCTCGGAATCGCCGCGAGATTTTAGGCCCGGAAACCAGCGCAGCTGAAACCTGCTCGGACTTATGCTGCCGGGTTCCCAACTGGATTCCCTGAAGCCGGTTTCCACGACAGATGAGTCAAGTTATGCCGAGCCGTCGGCCTCGGGCAGGTTTTCAGCAGGGTCTCGCGACTGTCGCGAGCTGGGAAGCAACGCGCACCGGCCTCGCCGGTCTGGTCTCGTGGGTGGCTCCTGCTCTCGCCGATCGTGATCTTTTCCTCCAAGACTCACATGTCTCGTCCGGGCTGGGGCCCCTGCCCCAGCTGGACTCATCTGCTATGGAGACCCGCTGTCAAGGAACCTCGCAACGCCCCGATCGTCGAAGCGAACGACACCGTGACCACGAACCTGTTCCCCTGGTTCTTTCTGATTGCGCTTTGGATCACTGCGTGCAGCGGCGGATCAGTCGTCGTGGTTCACGAAGGCGCCTCTGGCTCGTCCGGAAGCAGCTCGTCAACGGCAGGAAGCTCGGCTGCCGGCGCGTTGAGCGGTCCGGGTTGCGGCCTGCCAGCTGCCGCGTTCTGCGAGACGTTCCAAGCGAGCTCGCCTGCGGGCAATGGGGGCGATCTCGACGACGCCAAATGGGCGGTTGCCCGCGCCTCGGTCGTCAATATCGGGCAGGGCGCATACAACGTCGTGCGACCGGCGACGATCGAAGCCTGCGGGACGACAATCGCCGGCGTTGTGCCAGCACAGGACTTTTCGCTGTGCCCGAGCGACGCCACCGGCACGATGCGGCTCGCGACGTCGTACGACGACGCTGGCAGCTCGGGACTGCGATCCTTTAGAATTAGGCAACCGTTCGATTTCCGCGATCGAACTGGCATCATCGCGTTCGACGTGGACGCCGAAGCGCGCATGCCCGGCGGGCACGGTTTTTCGCTTAGCGTATTCATTGCCAGCGAGCCGGTTCCCGCTGCAAACGCGCGTCAGCTCCTGGCGCTCACGGCGAAGGCCGCCGTCGGCGTGGTGTTCGAGGCTACGCCCGCTCCGTGTGGCGCGTACGGCGAGAGCAACGGCGTGTCGCTGTTCATCGTGGACGACCAGCACGAGGTGCTCTCGGCCTACCATCCGCCGGATCCCGACGTGACGTGTTTTGCCACCAAACGCGGCGAATTGAATCACATCGAGATCCACGTCAATCAATCGAGCGTGCTCGTGTATGCGGCCGACGCTGGAGCGCCCGAGACACTGCGTCTGGTAGCTCGCGCCGACGGACTCGACATCGCGTTTTCGCGCGGCTACGTGAGCTTCAACCACGAGCAAATCAGCGCATCCGCGTTTACGTGGACCGACCCGAATTGCCTGGAGGTCTGCTGCGCACCGGAAAAAATCGACGAGCCAGGGTGCATCTGCGAAGGTCAGCCGAGTAGCGGGCCTTGTGTCGAGTCCGTGCCGCACTGCGCACGAGCGTGTCCGGTGCTGCCGAGCTATCACACCTATCAGTGGGACAACATCGGGTTCGATGGGCTCGTGTTGCGAGCGCCGCAGGTCTACCAGGTCCTGGATTCAGCGGTCGTGGGCCAGAGCGGGGACGTGAGCACCGGTTGGCTCTTGAACGGTGCCTTCCAGGCTTCGACAGGAAGGTCGCCTGTCGGGATGATGGCGGCCGATGGAGCGCGCGCGGACCCCATCGCACTTACCGGAATCGACCTGGCTGGGACGACCTCTGCCGCAATCACGCTGACGGCCTGGTTCCACAACTACGATGCGGATGACTCGGTCGGATATCGGTTGAACGGCGGACCATGGCACGACTTCCACCCACCCTTCGATACCGCGAACAGCGGAGCGCGTGGCGTTGTTATTCCGGTAGACCTTGCGGAGCTTCAGCAAGGCAAAAACATGCTCGAGATGCGGTCCGGGTCAGGGTTCGTCGTCGTGGCGAACGTGGAGCTCGTGGTCGAGGTGAACTGACCAGCCAACGAGACGCGAGGCCGGCGCGTGAGTGAGTCCGACGTAGTTTGCAAAATGTCCAATGGTCCTGGCATGATGCAGATATCGCGCGGCCCCTACCAGCGGTCAGCCCACGCGCTTCGCGATCAGCGAATCGACCCTGGGTTTTGCGGCAGCCGCTTCCGCCTCCAAGCGTTGCCAGGTCTCGACAGCAGTTGGGCCACGTGTGCAGCTTCAATCGCGGCTGACAACCGACGACTCTGTCACGCGTGCGCTCTTGGCGGCTGACTCGGCGACTTGCCGCGCGACCTGGCCACCAATGTGTGCAAGGTACGGCGCAGCTCGGCGATGTCGAATGGTTTCTCGAATTTGGCGTTCGGGACACTCTCCAGAAACTCCGAAACGCGCAGCATCGACACGCCGCCGGTCATGAACACCACGCGGCTAGCCAGCGCCGGATGCTCGCGCCGCAGGACCTCGAACAGCTCCATGCCCGTCATGCCGGGCATCATCAGGTCGCACAGAATGGCATCGTAGACAGCTTGGTCCGGCTCCTTCTCGAGTAGCGCCAGCGCTTCGGCGCCACTCTCCGCCACCACCAAATCATGCTCGCCCTGCAGCAGCACCTTGAGCGTGTGCGCTACCACCGTCTCGTCGTCGACCACCAGCACACGGCCGCGTTCGCGCGGGACGGTCTCTTGCGGCGCGCGGTCCGACTTGCGCGGTAAAATCGGGGAAAGCTTGGAAGCCGGAAAGCTGAGCGTGAAGCTTGCGCCCGCGCCGAGCTTGCTGTCCACCGTGATCTCTCCACCATGAGTCTGCACGATGCCGCGGCAGATCGGCAGTCCCAGGCCCGTGCCGACGCCGACGGGCTTGGTGGTGAAGAACGGATCGAAGATACATCCCAGTAGCTCGCTGGGGATACCGGGGCCGTTGTCCGCCACCTCCGCCACCACGTGGTTGCCCTCGGATCGCAAGCTGACCCGAATCAAGTTGTCGGCGACGTCGCTGTCCTCGGAGAAGGCTTGAGCGGCGTTCAGCAGTAGGTTCAGGAACACCTGTTCGAGCCTGCCGGCATTACCGTCGACCGCTGGCACCGTCTGGTAACGACGCTCCAGGCGCGCGCGCATACGCACCTCGGGGTACGCGATGTTTACGGCTGCTTCGATCACCGCCTCGAGGCTCACCGGTTGCCGCGCCGACTCCTCACCGCGCGCGAAGGTGCGCAGATCGCGCACGATCGAGGCGACGCGGTCCGCTCCGTGGCACGCATCCTGGACCCGCACCATCAGCGACTCGATGCGCGTGGGATCATGGGCGACCTTGGGCAGCTCGCGCTTCAGGTACTCCAGGTTGAGCAGCACGTAGGCCAGCGGATTGTTGATCTCGTGGGCCACGCCGGCCGATAGCACGCCGAGCGCGGTCAGCCGATCTGCCTCTAGTAGCTTGATTTCCATGCGTTTGCGCTCGGTCACGTCGCGCGCGAACGCCAGCACCGCAGGTCCCCCCTGGTACTCGATGGGGATCGAAGAAATCTCGACCGTGTGCTCCTCACCGCGCCCGTCGATCGAGCGGTACTCGGCGCGCTCGTCCAGCCCGCCGCTGGTCAAGAGCTTCTTGATGCGCGCGGCGGCCTTCTCGCGGTCGTCTGGATGTAGGAAGTCGGTGATCACGCGACCGATGCCCTGAGCGGCGCTGCTCAGGCCGAGCAGCTTGGCCGCGCGTGCGTTGAGGAACATCACCACCGGCCCGCGCAGAATGGCCACGCCGTCGGGCGCGCCGTCGACCAGATCCCGAAAGCGTTTCTCGGACTCGCGCAGCGCTTGTGAGGTCGCGGCCTGTGACGAGATGTCGCTCACGAACGTGACCGTGATCGGATGACCGGCGATTTCCGTTCGGCTCTGCGCGAGCTCGACAGCAACTCGCGACCCACTCTTGTGCAGGAGCATGGTCTCGTGGTTGGTCGGTACCGTCTCACCCTGGGCGCGTCTGAGCGCCAATTCCTTGAGCTTGGGCAGCTCCTCGGGCGCAATCATCGACCACGGGTCGAGCCCCGCGGTTTCGCTGGGTTCGTATCCAAGCATCCTAGTCAGGTCATCGCTCATGAACAGATTGCGCGGAGTCCCACCGCTCATATCGGTGATCGCGAGACCAGTTCCGGAGCTCTCGGCGGCCTGACGGAGCGCATCGAAGAGGCTCGCTCGTTCGACGAGCGACAGGTCGAGCGGCTCAGGCATAGCCCCTCAGCATAACCCGCCTTTTGTCCGCTTCGCAGGGAGAGCATTCCCAGACACAAATGCTACGCCGTAAGCGGCTGGGCTCTGGGCGTGACTCGCGCTCGGATGGGCTGGGGGGGGCGGAAACTTGGGCCACGCTTCAGTGTGTATGGAAAGGGAGGGGCATGACCTCCGCGATCCGTTTTTGTGTGTGGGTTGGGCTTGGTTTTTACGACCAGCGGCGGGCTGTTTCAGCAATCCACGCCGGCCAGCGGCGCGACGACCAAGGCGTCTCAGCCGGGGGCAGGCAAACCGGCCAAAAGCGCCGCACCCGCCCCAGCCTCCTAGGGTCCTTGAGAAGCGTCTTCGTGACAGATGAGTCAAGTTTTGCTGAGCTGTCGGGTCCGAGCAGGTTTTCAGGTAGGCCATGCGACCCTTGCGACCTGGACCTCAACGTTCGCCGGCCTCGCCGGTTTTGGTCTCGTGGGTGGCTCCTGCTCTCGCCGATCGTGATCTTTTTTTCCAAGACTCACATGTCTTGTCGGGCTGGGGCCCCTGCCCCAGCTAGGGCCTTGTCTTGGGGGAGGAGGCACGCGCCTCCTCCCCTCAAGAAGCAAAGCTTCTTGAGCCTCCCCTCTACGCGGCGGCTCCGCCGATTTGGACAGCTGGTGTTTCACACCAGCCTCCTGGGCGACCTTTTCGTGCACCGCTTCAGTGGCAGCCTCGGCCCCGTTTCTTTCCAAGACCGCCCAGCTCGAGGCTAGAGCCATCCTACGACACTAGCGCCGTGCTCGCCGAGAGTTTCTACCTGACGAAACTCAGCCAGCCAGCCCGGCTTTCGTCCTTGCCGGTCACGGCACGCAAGTAGGCCCGCTGGAAAAGCGCGCCCAACGTGTTCTTGCCGGTCACGAACTCGGCCCCGTCGAGCTCCCGCACCGGCGTCACTTCGGCTGCGGTGCCGGTCATGAAGATCTCGTCGGCGCGCAGCAGGTCTTCTCGCGTAAAGGCGCGGATCCGGATCGGCACCTGCCGCTCCTGCGCGATGGCCAGGATGCAGTCGCGCGTGATGCCTGGCACGATCGAGGAGCTGACGTCGTTGGTGTGAAGCACCCCGGCCTTGACGAAGAATACGTTCTGACCGGTGGCGCTCGCCACCGTGCCGTCCTGATTGAGCAAGATGGCGTCGTCGTAGCCGCGATCCATGGCCTCGTGGGCGGCCAGGACGCTGTTGGCGTAGTGACCGCTGGCCTTGGCCATGGTCGGCAGCATGGTGTGGTGGAACTTGCGCCAGCTCGAGATGGTCACGCGGATACCATTGCGCAGCGCGTCCTCACCCAAGAAGGTGCCGAGCTCACGTACGGCGATGAACACCCGGACCGGGCACTCCTTCTTGGGTCGTAGGTCGATCGGTCCAGTGCCGAAGTAGGCGAGCGGTCTGAGGTAGCCGTTCTGCATGCCGTTGCGCCTGGTGACCTCCAGCGCGCCACGCGCCAGCTCCTCGGCTCCGAACGGCAGCTTCATGCCGTAGAGTCGCGCGGACGAGATCAGCCGCTCCACGTGATCAGCGAGCCGCACCAGCGCGGCGCCGCGAGCGGTTGGGTAACAGCGAATGCCTTCGAAGACCGCCGTGCCATAGTGCAGCGCGTTGGCGTAGTAGTGGACGTTGAGGGACTCGGCATCGCGAACCTCACCGTCCCACCACACGTACCGGGCCAGCTTTTGCCCGCGTGGGCGCGCGGAAATCAGCGAATCCTCTTCGGGTACCCCGTCGAAGTTCGGCCATTCCTTGTCGAGGGACGTCATGCGACTTTCTTCTCCGCTGAGCATGGAGCCTATCACGCTCTATAGTCGCCTGGTGCTGTCACGCCGTACCGGCCGCTCTCGCGCTCCGAATCGAGTCTCGGCGCTCATTGCGGAGGCGCGCGCCGCCGGTAGGGAGCCTTTGGATTTGACCGGCAGCAATCCGACCTGCGTCGGTCTGGACTATCCAGCTGAGCTGCTGCAGGTCCTGCGCGAAGCCCAGCAGGCCTCGCTCACCTACCGACCGGAGCCCTGCGGAGCGCTGGCTGCTCGACGAGCCGTGGTCGGTCACCTGGCTACTACGCGCGGTCCGGGCGCTGCGGTCGATGCGGACGACGTGCTCATTACCGCCAGCACGAGCGAGGCATATGCGCACTTGTTCAAGCTGCTCTGCGATCCGGGCGATCAGCTGCTGATCCCGAGGCCGAGCTACCCGCTGCTCGAGCATCTGGCGGAGCTCGAAGGCGTGACGGTGGTGCCTTATCGACTAGCCTACGACGGAGCCTGGCACATCGATCTGGACTCGGTGCGGCGAGCCGTCTCCGAGCGCACGCGCGGCATCGTGGTGGTTTCTCCCAACAACCCCACCGGGCAGTACCAGACCGCGCAGGAGATGGCGGCGCTCGCGGAGCTGGGTCTACCCATCATCGCCGATCAGGTTTTCTTCGAGTATCCGCTCGAAACCAGCGCGCCCAGTGACGTCGCGCTCGGCCGCGACGGCCTGGTGTTCGCGCTCGGTGGTTTGAGCAAGCTGGCCGGTTTGCCGCAGCTCAAGCTGGCCTGGACCGTGATGCGTGGGTCTGAGTCAGCCGTGCGCGAGGCGCGTGAGCGGCTCGAGCTCATCGCCGACACTTTTCTGTCGGTGGCCACGCCGGTTCAGGTCGCGCTGCCGGAGCTGTTGGCGCTCGCGCCGCGCATGAACGCCCTGATCGGCGGGCGCTGCCGGGAGAATCTGGCTACGCTCGAGCGCGCGCTCGAGTCGTCGCCGCTCAGTGTGCTACGCGCTGAAGGTGGCTGGAGCGCGGTGCTACGCTTCCCACGCCTCGTCAGCGAGGAGGAGCTCATGACCGCTCTGGTCGCGCAGCATCGGGTGTTGGTGCAGCCCGGCTGGTTCTACGACTTCGAAAGCGAGCCCTACGCGATCGTGAGCCTGCTCACTCCGCCCGAGCTGCTGCGGGCAGGCGTCGGCAGGCTCCTGGACTACGTGGGTAAGCTCAGCCGTTAGCCCGACGTTGCGCCAGCAAGCCGGCCAGCCCGACCAACGCGAGCCCGGCAGCCAGGCTCGAGTGCTGGCTACCGCCCGCGACCCTGCAGCCACAGCCGCCCGGTTTCTCCTCGATGGGCGGTGGACCTTCCGCACCGGGGCCCTCGTCGGCCGGCGTGGAATCTTCCGATCCCGGGGCTGGGTCTTCGGATTTGGCGGCGTCTGTGTCGCCATCCTCGGTTTTTTTCGCGTCGTCGCCAGCCGGCTTGTCGCCGTCGCCCTCTTTCTTTTCGTCCTTCTTCTTTTCCTTGCCCGTGAAGACCATCGCGCGGCGGTCGACGACTTCGTTTTCACCCTCGAACTTCAGGGTGGTGGGGGTTCCGACGGTTTGGCCGTTGCGCGTATCCTTGATCGTGACCTTGTACTCACCAGCCTCGTAGCCGTGAGCGCGCGTCACCTTGAACGAGAACTTCGTGCGCGACTCGATCTTGCCCGAGCCGCTGTCCATGAACCCGACGTCCACGCTTTCG
>DATEDZ010000108.1:0-2700 GCA_035281385.1 Polyangiaceae bacterium | reverse complement strand
AAGCCTCGTGCAGAATTTCGCCGTGGTCGCGGCCGTGCCTGCCGACTTGCATGGTGACTTGCATGGTGGGCCGCCTGTGGCGCCCACGGGCACGCCGTTGCTCGTGGGCGTGCCGGCGGCTCGAGACCAGCGGCCTCGGCGCTCCCTGGGCCAACGTGAGCGCCCGGGTGGCGCTCGTCGATGCCCGGGGGGGCAACGCTCAAGCCCGGCGTGAACGCTGGCGGCGAGGGCGCCCCGTCGCGTGCGTATTCCGGAAGCACTTGAACAGCTGTTCCGAAACGACTTGAACGCTCGTTCCGAAAGCACTTGAACACCGATTCCGACACACTTGAACGCGTCGGGCCATGTGGCCGGAGCGAAGAAACGAGGGGACAGGGTGAAGGCCGAACAGAGCCGTCGTGCGCGCCGCGAAGCGGTGCGACGGCGGCCGGATGTCGGAACGCCTTACCATGCGCAAAATTCGAGAAACGCTGCGACTGCACGAAGAGTGCGGCCGGAGCCAGCGTGAAATAGCAAGCTCGTTGTCGACAGCTGTCGGTACGATCTGCGGCTACCTGCAACGGGCGAAGGCCGCGGGCGTAACGTGGGAGCTCGTGCAGTCCATGACGGACAGCGAGGCGGAGGCGCTGCTGTTTCGCAACTGTGGCCGCAACCAAGCGGCGCGCCGCGCGGCTATCGACTACGCGCACGTGCACCACGAGTTGCACAAGAGCACGGCCACGCTGGAGCTGCTGTGGTCCGAGTATCAAGAAGGTGTGGCGGCTCGCGGGGGCGAGCTGAAGCCGTATCAGTACAGCCAGTTTTGTGAGTTGTATGGCGCTTGGCGCGTGCGGCTGAAGCCGTCGATGCGCCGCGTGCATCTCGCTGGCGAGAAAGCATTTCTCGACTATTCCGGCAAGAAGCCTAGGATTTTTGACCGCGAAACCGGCGAGGCGCGGGAGGTCGAGCTTTTCGTGATGGTGCTGGGCGCGAGCAACTACACGTACGCGGAGGCGACGCTCACGCAGGGCTTGCGAGATTTCGTGAGCTCGACGATCCACGGCTTCGAGTACTTCGGCGGCGTGCCGGAGGTGATCGTGCCGGACCAACTTCGCAGTGCAGTGAAGGGACCTGACCGGTACGAACCCGACATCAACGCGACGTACCTGGAGATGGCGCAGCACTACGGCGTCACCGTGATACCGGCGAGACCACGCAAGCCGAAAGACAAATCCAAGGTCGAAGGCGCCGTGCTGATCGTCCAGCGTTGGGTATTGGCGCGTCTGCGTCGGCGCCGATTCTTCAGCCTTGATGAGCTGAACCAGGCCGTCTGGGAGCTGCTGGAGGAGTTGAACGAAAAGCCCTTTCAGAAGCTCGAAGGCTGCCGACGCACGGCCTTCGAAAAGCTCGATCGGCCCGTGCTGCGGGCTCTGCCGCCGCTTCGCTACGAGTTTGCTGACCGTCGCAACGATGTCGGCGTGAACATCGACTACCACGTCGAATTCGACAAGCGCTACTACAGCGTGCACCACTCGCGCATCCATCAGCGGGTCGAGGTGCGAGCGACGGGCGCGATCGTCGAGATCTTCCACGACAGCGAACGCATCGCCTCGCACCAGCGCAGCTACGGCCCGCCGGGCACGCCAGTGACGGCCCCAGAGCATCGCCCCGAGAACCATCGCGACCAGCTGTGGCCGCCGGAACGTCTGATCGCGTGGGGTGCGAAGTTTGGACCCGCGGTTGCCAAGGTCGTCGAGCTGACCCTGGCCCGGTACGTGAACCCCGAGCAGGGCTACCGCGCCTGCCTGGGCCTGCTGCGCACCGGCGAGCGCTACGGCGCCATGCGCATGAACGCGGCCTGCGAACGCGGGCTCAGCACGGGCATGCGTGGCGGTCCGCGGCGCAAGTACATCGAAACGATCCTGAAGAAAGGTTTGGATCTCCAACCGCAGACCACTCCACCAACACGCGGGTCGGTGCCGCAGCACGAGAACGTGCGGGGCCCCGACTATTACGACAGAAAGGACACGATACATTGACCACAATCGAAGAAACGCTCACCAAGTTGCACGAGCTGAAGCTCACCAGCATGGCCCAGGCCGTGCGCGAGCTGATGGACACCGCGCCGGGCCACCAACTCTCATTCGACGAGAAGCTCGGGCTCGTCGTCGACCGCGAATGGGCCGACCGCGACAACCGTCGACTGGCGCGCCGGCTCAAGGAGGCCAAGCTCGTGACGCGCGCGTCGCTCGACAACGTGCTGTGTGACCCCGAGCGCGGCGTCGACAAGGCGACCATGCGGGCGCTCTCCACCTGCCAGTGGGTGAAGACGAAGCACAACGTGGTGGTGGTAGGCAAAACCGGCGTGGGCAAAAGCTACGTCGGCGCCGCACTCGCCGACGCCGCCTGTCGCGCCGGATACCGCGCAAACTTCTTTCGCGTCCCACGTCTGTTGGAGGAGCTGGCCCTGGCGCGCGCCTCGGGCGTGTACGCGTCTCTGCTGGGCAAGCTGTCACGCGTCGATGTGCTCGTCTTGGATGACTTCCTGCTGAATCCGATGACTGACATCGAACGCCGTGACTTGCTCGAAGTGATCGAGGACCGATATGACAAGACGTCGACCGTGATCACGACGCAAATGCCGACGAAAACTTGGCACGAAGCGCTCAGTGATCCGACTATCGCCGACGCCATCTGCGACCGGCTCGTCCACAACGCTCA
>DATEDZ010000107.1:0-5126 GCA_035281385.1 Polyangiaceae bacterium | reverse complement strand
CTCGACGTGCTCAAGCGCTTCGAGTCCGAAAAGCGTGGCCCCGACGCGATCACGGCCAGCATCGGCGGCGAGATCTACTCGGACCTGCTGGGTGGGGGCCAGCGCCGCTTCCTGAATCCGTATCTGGGCTGGCGCGCCGGCTACGCGCGCTTCGATCAGGACGATCAGGCTCTGGTGGGCGCGACTCTGGGCCTCGAGCTGTTCAAGAACAAGTGGCTGACTATCGACCTCGAAGCACGGAACTACTTCGCGTTCGGTGGAGATCGCGGCGGGCACTACGTGCTGGTGCCGGCTCTGGAGGCGGGCATCGCCTTCTGACAACCGGGCATGCCGCGCGGCGTGATAGAACACAGCCATGCTCGAGCGACATCCACGGCTCGCACGGCTCTTCGCTGCCGGCAGTTTGGCCCTACTGGGCAGCGGCTGCGGCCCCGACATCGAGGCTGCGCCCGGTGAGCCGCAAGGCGCGTGCAACGCGGTGGAGACCACGTACAAGAACGGCTCGCGCGACCACGTCGAGCTCTGCAGTAGCGTCGACTACGAGATGAGCCCGCCCGTATTCGGCGACCACTATCCGAATTGGGCCGCCTTCATGACTTACGACTACCCGGTACCGCTGGGCTATCTGGTGCACAGCCTGGAGCACGGCGCAGTGGTGGTCTTTTACGACTGTCCCGAGGAATGCCTGGACGAAGTTGCGGAGGTGCAGGCCGCGATCGACAGCTGGCCCGCTGATCCGCTGTGCTCACTCGACATCAAGCATCGAGTAATTCTCGTTCCGAGCCCGGGATTGGGCGTGCGCTGGGCGGCAGCGGCTTGGGGATATTCCATCAAGGCTGATTGCTTCGATGCCGAGCTCTTCGCCAACTTCTATGCGCGCCACGTCGGTAATGCTCCGGAAGACTTGTGCAATCAGGGCGACGTCATCGCCCCGGGCGCCTGCCAGTGAGCACTTCTGACGACAAGTTTGCTTTTCGAACCGAAGCGTTCCATGAAGCATGCGGCCTGCCCGGATGAAAGCTCCGAGTCTGACCGTCTCGTGTGAAGAGCGCATGCGGCTCGCGGAAGCTCGCGTGGGTCAGCTCGTGCTCGGCAAATGGCGGCTCAATCGACTGATCGGGCTGGGCGGGATGGCCGCGGTTTTCGAGGCAACTCACCACAATGGCAATCGGGTCGCGATCAAGATCCTGCACCCGGACCTGACCTGCTTCGAGGAGATTCGCGAGCGCTTCCTGGCGGAAGGCTATGCCGCCAACCGTGTGTCACATCCCGCGGTGGTCGCGGTGCGCGACGAAGGCACTACCGAGGACGGCGCCGTATTTTTGGTCATGGATCTGTTGTGCGGCCGGACGCTGGCGGAGCGCCTGCAGCGCTCGGGGGAGCGGCTAGGCGTGAGGGAGGTGCTCGAGATCGCGAGCCAGCTGCTGGACGTGCTCGTACAGGCGCACGACCGCGGCATCGTGCATCGCGACATCAAACCGGAAAATGTGTTTCTGACTCACGATGGGCGCGTGCGCTTGCTCGACTTCGGCATCGCGCGGGTGGAAGCCAACGCGCGGACCCACGGGACCGAGCTCGGCGCGACCCTCGGTACTGCCGCCTTCATGCCGCCCGAACAAGCCCTAGGGCGCTGGACCGAGCTGGACGGCCGCAGCGATCTGTGGGCGCTCGGCGCCACGATGTACCTGCTGCTATCGGGCGCACCGGTGCGACAGCTCGGCAGCGTGACCGAGCAGTTGCTGGGCGCCATGACCCTTCCCGTGCCCTCGCTCGGCGACGCCGCAACGTTACCGCGCGCCGTGGTAAAGGTCGTGGATCGCGCGCTGGCTTTCGATCGCGATGACCGCTTTCCCGATGCGCGCTCGATGCAGCTAGCAATACGGGCCGCGCAAGACGAGCTCGGCGAGCCCGGTTCGCAGGCCATGCTGCCACCACCGTCACTCGAGCCGGTGGCGCTCTCGCTGCGCACACCCCAGCCTGCCCGCCGCGCTCGAAGCTCGAGCCCCGCAGCGGTGCACGCCCCGACCCATGGCACCATGCGGCCCGTCGCCGCCAGCATGACGCCTTTGCCCGAGCTGCGAAGCGCAGCGCAGCGAAGCGCGCTCCCCATCTACCTGACGGCCGGCTTCGCGGTTGGTATCAGCATCGTCGTTTTGGCACGGCTCAACGTGCACACGCCGCCTGGTAGCTCCGCGCTGCCGGAGCGCGCCTCGGCCGTCCTGGCCGCCCCCGCCGCCGACCCAAGCGCTGCCGCGCCCCTCGGCTCGACGAGCGCCCCCGCTTCGAGCGCTGCGCCCAGGCCGGAGAGCTGGCCCGTCCCTTCACGCACTTACTGAATTAATTCAAATATTTGGGCGCCAAGTTGCATGTGCGGCGCATTGCGACTAGCTTTCCGCTCCCTTTGTTTTAGCCCCGCCTGGAGAGTCAATGGCCCGCGTCACCGTCGAAGATTGCTTGGAGAAGGAAGAGAATCGTTTCGCCCTGGTGGTGCTGGCCTCCTCGCGAGCGCGGTCACTGATGAAGGGCAACCCGTCGCTGGTGAACGCGAAAAACAAGCCGCTCGTGATCAGCCTGCGTGAGATCGCGGCCGGCAAGGTCCGCTTCAACCGCCCCACGAACGACGCAGTGATGGAATACATCACCGAGCTCGGTCGCGCGAATTACTGAACCCAGATCCCTTCGGGACGGGTTCAGTAATACCTTTCCCGGGGAGCTCAGCTCCCCCCCGCTGAAGTGAATTCAGCGGGCCCCCCCTCAGGTTTTGGGGTCCCTGCCCCAAAACTCAGTATTTGGATAGCTGAGACTGGTGGTGAAGATCAAGTCGTTCGGGCGGGTGGGGGATGCGGGTGCCACCGAGCACTACGACGATGCCCTGTACTACACCAAGACGTACCAAGAGCGGACGCACGACGTCGACTACTACGTGAAGCTCGCGCGGCGCTGCAAGGGGCCCGTGCTCGAGTACGGCATTGGCAACGGTCGGGTCGCGCTGCCCATCGCGCGCGCCGGCGTCGAGGTGACGGGCATCGACCTGTCGCAGCCGATGCTGGACAGCTTGCAAGCGCACCTGCAGAGCTCGCCCAAACAGGTGCGGGCGCGTGTGCGCTACCGGCAGGGCGACATGCGAGAGCTGCGGCTGCGCCAGCGCTTTCCGCTGGTGATCGCGCCGTTCAACTGCGTGCTGCACCTGTACGAGCGCAGCGATATGGAGGCCTTTTTGGCGCGTGTGCGCGAGCACCTGGCGCCGGAGGGTCGCTTCGTCTTCGACTTTTCGGTGCCGCACGGCGAGGAACTGAGCCGCGATCCAAAAAAATCGTTCGGGGCGCCGCGCATCAAGCATCCGACGACCGGCGAGCTGACACGTTATGCCGAACGCTTCGAGTACGACCGCTTGCGGCAGCTGCTTCTGATCAAGATGGAGTTTTCGCCCGAAGGCAAGGGCAAGCCGTGGACGGTGCCGCTCACTCATCGCCAATACTTCCCGCGCGAGATGGAGGCGCTGCTGCATTACAACGGCTTCACCGACATCTTCTTCACCGCTGACTTCACCGACGAAGCTGCCGACCAGCACGTCGATTCGCTCGTCGTGAGCTGCACCGTCGAGAGCTAACGCAACTCGGGCTTGAAGCGCCGCCACCGGCATCGGGAGCGGCGGCGCGGAAACGGCGACGCGAAAACCGCCTCGAAATGCAGGCGAACAGCCACCGGGAGTCAGCCCGGCCGCCTCCTCGACCTTGGCGGGCCAACCGTCCTCATAGGCCGCTCACGGGCCGGCCCCTTGCGAGACCGTCTGGGTGCGCTTAGCTTGAGGAGTCGTCAATGGCTACGGATCTATACAAGGAGCTGGGAGTCTCGAAGAGCGCCAGCCCCGACGAGATCAAAAAGGTCTACAAAAAGCTGGCAGGCCAGCTCCACCCAGACCGGAACCCAGGCGACCAAAAGGTCGAGGCTCGGTTCAAGGCCGTCAACCGCGCTTACCAGGTCCTGAAGGATCCCGAAAAGCGCCGCCTGTACGACGAGTTCGGTGAGGAGTCGCTGCGCGAAGGTTTCAACGCCGCGGCCGCGCGCGCCTATCGCAACGCCGCCCAAGCCGCGGGCGCTCGGCGCGCGCGCGGTGGTGGCATCAACTTCGAGGACTTGGCGGGCGGCAGCAGCGCCGGTTTCGGTGACCTGCTGGGTGAGCTGTTCGGCGGCCGTGCGCAGAGCTCGCGGCGCCCTGGCGCCACCATGAAGGGCCAGGACGTGGCGAGCGAAGTAGCCATCGACTTCGTGTCGGCGATTCGTGGCGCGGAGCTGACCTTGCGCCTGCAGAGCGGCGGGGAGGAGGTGACGGTGCGGGTCCCGGTGGGCGCGGGCGACGGCGACAAGGTGCGGGTCGCGGGACACGGAGCGCCGTCGATGGGGGGCGGGCCTCCCGGAGATCTGGTGATCACGGTGCGGGTGAATCCACATCCGTACTTCGAGCGCGAGGGTCTGGACCTTTACCTGAACCTGCCGATCACGGTCGGGGAGGCGCACCGAGGCGCCAAGGTGCGAGTCCCGACGCCCGATGGCCCGGTCACGCTCAGCGTGCCGAAGCACGCGCAAAGCGGGCAAGAGGCGCGCCTCAAGGGCAAGGGCGTCAAACGCGCGGGCAAGCAGGGTGACCTCTACGTGCGCTTCCTGGTCAAGCTCCCAGCCCAAGATTCCCCGGCCATCGACGAAGCGGTCAGCGCGCTGGAAGCCGCCATGACCGGCCACGTGCGGGGCGGGCTGCATTTTTGAGGTGTAAGCGTTGGGCGTCGGCTGGGTGGGACAAGCAACAACCACCTTCGCCACCGCATAACGCGACTGGATTGGGGCCCCTTCCTTGGCACGACGCCAGACGCGCGGAGCATCGGGTCTGATACAGTGCTAGGGTCCCTCCAAGAGCGCTGTCGCACGACACATCGAGATCTCATGGCGCCGGATACTGAACCGACAGATGAAGAGCTCGCGCTCGTCATGCGCGAGGCCAGAGAGCTCACGGTGCAGCGGCGTGCAAAGGCTGATGCGTGGGTGGCAACCCGGCTGAGCGAGGCAGCCCGGTTCGGGCAAGAGAACACCCGCGGACGTGGCAAGAGCGCTCCTCGATGACACCCGAGTCC